>JBIOED010000021.1:0-31953 GCA_044445675.1 Caulobacterales bacterium
CCCCCCCCCCCCCCCCCCCCCACCCTTTCTTGTTTGTTGTTTTTGTTGGGGGGGGGGGGGGTGTGGTGCGGTGGGCGCCGTTCTCACCACCCCAACCCCCCCCGGGGGGGGGGGCGCCCCCCCCCCCCCCCCCCCCCCCCCCCGTTCTAGGAGTCGGCCGTGAGCCTAGCCCTGGCCAGAGAGCGAGGCCACCTCGGCCGCGAAGTCCGGCCCGCCGGAACCCTTGTCCACACCCTCGCCGAGCGCGAAGCGGACGAAGCCCTTGACGATGACCGGCGAGCCCACCTGTTTGGCGGTTTCGGCGACCAGTTGCTCGATGGTCTGGTCCGGGTTCATGACGAAGGGTTGCTTCAGGAGCACGACCTCTTCCTGCCACTTGCGGATGCGGCCTTCGATCATCTTCTCGACCACGCCGATCGGCTTGCCGGATTCCAGCGCCTGGTCGGTCAGGAACTTCTTTTCCTTCTCGACCGCAGCCGGGTCCAGATCGTCGGTGGTGAGCGCCAGCGGCGGGGCCGGGGTGCCGGCCACGTGCATGGCGATCTTGCGCCCGACCTCCTTCAGCACCGCCGGGTCGCCGGCGCCTTCCAGCGCCACGATCACGCCCAGCCGCCCGACGCCCTCGCCTTGCGCGTTATGCAGGTAGAGAGCGACCGCGCCCTGGTCCACGCTGAGACGGGCGGAGCGGCGCAGGCGCATGTTCTCGCCGATGGTGGCGATCATGTTGACCACCATGTCACCCACGGCCTCGCCCTTGGCGGTCTTGGCTGCGGAGATGGCGTCGACGCCTTCCACGGTCAGGGCGACCTCGGCGATCTCGCGCGCCGCGGCCTGGAAGGTGTCGTTCTTCGAGACGAAGTCGGTCTCTGCGTTCAACTCGATGAGCACGCCGGTCTTGCTGTCGGCGCTCAGCTTGCCGGCCACCAGGCCCTCGGCGGCGGCGCGGTCGGACTTCTTGGCGGCCTTGGACAGGCCCTTGGCGCGCAGCCAGTCCATCGAGGCTGCGATGTCGCCGTTGTTTTCCTGCAAGGCCTTCTTGCAGTCCATCATGCCAACGCCGGACTTTTCGCGCAGGTCCTTGACCAGCGCAGCGGTGATCTCCGCCATGGTCAGCTCCTTCAATACTAAAGAGGTCGGGCGGACTCCTCGCGGACCCCGCCCCTTAATGGGAATTCTCGGTCAGTAAGACGCGGGCGCCTCAGCTGGCCTGTTCTTCGCTCGGCGCTTCCGCGGCGGCCTCCGGCTCGGAGGCGGAAGCCTCTTCCGCTGCGGGAGCTTCGGCTTGCACTTCGGCGACCGGTTCGACAGCCGCTTCCGCCATGGGCTCGGCGGAGGCTTCGGCGGCAGCCGGAGCGTCGGCGGCGGGCGCCTTCGCCTTCTTCGGCTTGGGCTCGGCCGCCGGTTCCGGCGTCAGCTGGCGGGCCAGGGTCGGCTCCATGGGCGCTTCAGAAGCGCCCAGGTCGACGCCCGAGGCCGACTGGCCGGCCGCCAGGCCGTCGAGCACGGAATCGGCCATCAGGTCGCAATAGAGCTGGATCGCGCGCGCGGCGTCATCGTTGCCGGGAATCGGGAAGGTGATGCCGTCCGGGTTGCAGTTGGTGTCCAGGATCGCGATCACCGGGATGTTTAGCTTGCGCGCCTCCTGGATGGCGATGGCTTCCTTGTTGGTGTCGATCACGAACATCAGGTCCGGGATGCCGCCCATGTCCTTGATGCCGCCCAGGGACAGCTCGAGCTTGTCGTGCTCGCGCTTCAACTGCAGCAGTTCCTTCTTGGTGCGGCCGGTCTCGGTCTCCAGCACGCCTTCGAGTTCGCGCAGGCGCGCGATCGAGCCGGACACCGTGCGCCAGTTGGTGAGCGTGCCGCCCAGCCAGCGGTGGTTCACATAGTATTGGGCGCAGCGGCGGGCGGCGGTGGCGATCGGCTCGGAGGCCTGGCGCTTGGTCCCGACGAACAGGATGCGGCCGCCGGACGCGGCGACTTCGCGCACCTTCACCAGCGCCTGGTGCAGCAGCGGGATCGACTGTGAGAGGTCGATGATGTGGATGTTGGAGCGGCTGCCGAAGATGTAGCGCTCCATCTTCGGGTTCCAGCGGTGGGTCTGGTGGCCGAAGTGGGCGCCGGCTTCGAGCAGTTGGCGCATAGAGAAATCGGGCAGTGCCATAGGTAGGTCAGTCCTTCTTCCGGTTGAACCGCCGCAGGCAAACCCTCAAGAGAGGACCGGAATGGAAGCGGGCGGGATGTCTCCCCGCCGCGTCGCCAAACGCCTGCGTGTGGATTGAAGTCGGGCACTTAAGGGCTAGAGAAGAAAAAATCAACCGGTTGCGGGGGATAGAGGGCGACCGGGTCAGAGCTTCGCCTTGGCGTTGTGGATTTCAGCCCGACAACCGGAGTGCCTCAATGCGACAGTTCCTGGCCCTGGCGGCCACGTTCAGCCTGGCGGCCGGCGTGGTCCACGCGCAGATCCGGCCGATCCCCGGAATGCCCGTCCTGCCGACGATAGGATCGCCCAAACCCCCGCGCGCCTTCACGCCCTACGCGCCGCCGAAGCCCTATCAGCCGCCGGCCGCCACGAACGTCTATGGCGAAGGCCCGTTTTCGCCGGCTGCGGAGGCGAGGCGCGAGCGCAAGGCCGGCAGGGCGCCCGTCGGCGGCCCCTTCTCGCCAGAAGCCGAGGCCAAACGTGAGCGCGAGCGGGCCAAGGGCTTTCAACCCTTCTAAAGGTCCTCGACGAACACCACCCCCGGCGCGGTCTTGATCGCGCCGCGCACGGCGCCATCGAGCGTGAAGCGGCCGGGGAGTTTCATCTCCACTTCCCGGCCGGCGCCGACGCCCGCGACCAGGATGATCTCGCCGCCACGCGGGTTGACCACCCCTTCCAGGCGCTTCTTCAGCGCCTCGATCTCCGCGCTGCGGGGCGCGAGATGGACGCGCAGGCCGGCGACCACATTCTCCACCGCCTTGGCCACCGGCTCGGCGCTGTCGCCGAAGAAGCGGACCTCGCCGTCCTTGGCCTTGGCCCGCACGGTGATCGCCACCGCCGCGCCCGGCTCCAAGAGATCGCGACAACGCCGCCAGCTCTCAGGCGGGAACAGCACCTCATATTCGCCGGTCGGATCCGACAGGGTCACGAAGGCGAACTTCTCGCCGGAGCTCTGCGCCGCGCGTTCCTGCCGCCGGCGCACGACGCCCGCCATGCGCAACGCCTCGGCCCCGGCCTCAGCCTTGGCGATGGCGTCGGTGAGCAGGTCGGTGCGCCGCCGGCGCAGCGCCTCGACCATGTCGTCCAGCGGGTGGCCCGAGAGATAGAAGCCGACCGCCGCCAGCTCCTCGTCCAGCCGCTCGACGGGCGTCCAGGGATCGCACTTGGCGATGCGAGGCCGCGCGGCGTCGGCCTGGTCCCCGCCGAACAGGCTGACCTGCGCCGACGCGCGATCGGCCGCCACGCTCTGGCCATAGCCCACCAGCACTTCGGCGGCCCTGAAGAAGAGGGCGCGGTTCGGATTGAGGGAGTCGAAGGCGCCGGCGCGGGCCAGGGTCTCGAAGGTCCGCTTGTTGACCTGCTTGGGATCCACTCGCTCGACGAAATCGAAGATGTCGCGGAAGGGTCCCCGTTCGCGCCGTTCGGCGACCAGGTGCTCCATGGCCTGCAGGCCGACGTTGCGGATGGCGCCCAGCGCATAGAGCACGTCGCCGTCGGCCACCTCGAAGTCTGCGCCCGACAGGTTCACGTCGGGGCTTCTGATCTTCACCCCGCAGCGCTTGGCGTCCTGGTAAAAGACCGACAGCTTGTCGGTATTGGCCAGGTCGAGGCTCATCGACCCCGCGAAGAACTCCACCGGCGCGTTGGCCTTCAGCCAGGCGGTCTGGTAGGCGATCAGCGCATAGGGCGCGGCGTGGCTCTTGTTGAAGCCGTAGCCGGAGAACTTCTCCATCAGCCCGAACAGCAGCTCCGCCAGTTCGGCGGCCACCCCGCGCTCGGCCGCCCCGGACATGAAGCGCGCCCGCTGCTTGTCCATTTCCTCCTTCTTCTTCTTGCCCATGGCGCGGCGCAGGAGGTCCGCCTCGCCGAAGCTGTAGCCGGCCAGGATCTGGGCGATCTGCATCACCTGCTCCTGGTAGACGATCACGCCGTAGGTGGGCGTCAGCACCGGCGCCAGCAGCGGGTGCAGGACATCGAGGGGTTTGCGGCCCATCTTGCAGTCGACGTAGGCCGGAATGGAATCCATCGGCCCCGGCCGATAGAGCGAGATCAGCGCGGTGACCTCCTCCAGCGATTGCGGGCGGAGCTGGCGAAGCGTGTCGCGCATCCCCTGCCCTTCCATCTGGAACACCCCGACGGTCGCCCCGGAGGCCATCACCTCGTAGGCTGGCCCGTCGTCCAGCGGCAGGGTCTCCAGGGCGAAGCCGGCGCCGCGCCGCTCCAGGTGCTTCATCGCCCGGTCGACGACGGTCAGGGTCTTCAGGCCAAGGAAGTCGAACTTCACCAGGCCCGCGCTCTCCACCCACTTCATGTTGAACTGGGTGGCCGGCAACTCCGAACGGGGATCGCGATAGAGCGGCGCGAGTTGGGTCAGCGGCCGGTCGGAGATGACGATGCCCGCGGCGTGGGTCGAGGCATTGCGGTAAAGACCCTCAAGCTGCAGGGCGATATCCAGCAGGCGGGCTACGCCTTCATCGTCATCGCGCGCCTGGCGCAGGCGCGGCTCGATCTCAATGGCCTTGGCCAGCGTCACCGGGTTGGCGGGGTTGGCCGGCACCATCTTGGCCAGCCGGTCGACCTGGCCCAGCGGAAGCTGCAACACACGTCCCACGTCGCGCAGCACGGCGCGGGCCTGCAGGGTGCCGAACGTGATGATCTGCGCCACGCGGTCGCGGCCATAGCGTTGCTGGACATAGGTGATCACCTCGTCCCGGCGCTCCTGGCAGAAGTCGATGTCGAAGTCGGGCATCGAGACCCGCTCGGGATTTAGGAACCGTTCGAAGATCAGGCCGTATTTCAGCGGATCGAGGCCGGTGATCATCAGCGACCAGGCGACCAGCGAACCGGCGCCGGAGCCTCGGCCAGGTCCCACCGGCACACCATGCGCCACCGCCCACTTCATAAAATCCGAAACGATCAGGAAGTAGCCGGCGAAGCCCATCGAGGTGATGACCCCGATCTCGCGTTCAAGCCGGTCTTCGTAGACCTGAAGCGCCTGCGAGGGGGCGTTGATCGCCAGCCGGGTCCTCAGGCCCTCGCGAGCCTGGTGGGCCAGTTCGTCGTTCTCCGAGCGGCCGCCCTCGGTCGGGAAACGCGGCAGGATCGGATCGCGCTTGGGCACCGCAAAGGCGCAGCGCCGCGCGATGTCGAGGGTGTTGTCGCAGGCCTCCGGCAAATCGGCGAACAGCGCGCGCATATCGACGGCAGACTTGAACCAGTGCTCGGCGGTGACGCGCCGACGCTCGTCCTGGCCGATGAAGGCGCCGTCGGCGATACACAGCAGGGCGTCGTGCGCCAGGTGCATGGCCGAGGCCTTGAAATAGACGTCGTTGGTGGCGACCAGGGGGACGTCGGCCTCGTAGGCATAGGCCACGAGCTCGGGCTCCGCGGCCGCCTCGCTGGCCCGTTCGTGCCGCTGCAGTTCGACGTAAAAGCGGTCGCCGAAGACCTGCTGCATCTCAGCCAGGACCGCGCGACCCTCCTTGGATTTGCCGGCCGCGAAGAGTGGATCGACCGGGCCGTCCGGGCCGCCGGACAGCAGGATCAGGCCCTCGGCGTGCTCGCAGACCTTGCTCCAGGCGACATTGGGCTCCTCGGCCGGATCGACCTCCAGGAAGGCCGCCGAGGAGAGTTCGCTCAGGTTGGCGTAGCCGCGTTCGTTCTGGACCAGCAGCACCAGCGTCGGCGTCTTGGCCCAGCGATCGGCGGGCCCCTCCCCGATGCCGGTCACCGGCAACGCACAGCCGATGATCGGCTGGACGCCAGCCTCCTTGGTGGCGACGGAGAATTCCAGCGCCCCGAACAGGTTCGCCCGGTCGGTGAGAGCCACGGCGGGCATGCCGCCCTCGGCCGCCAGCACGCCGATCTTGTCGGCCTTGATGGCGCCTTCCAGCAGGGAATAGGCGGAACGGACCCGCAAATGGACGAAGCCCCCCTTTGGATCGAAGGAGCTCTCTTCGCCCACGCTCGCCGCCTCCCCCATTTTCATGGCGCTCAGCCCATGTGAGCCGCCACCGAGCACATCATCCAGACAAAGCTCGCCACCGACGCAAAGGCCAGTGATTCTCGGGCCAGACGAACCATGTGTCGCATCCTTGCTGTGGGGTGGCTGTGCATAAGCCGATATGTCGTTCCGTTTTCGTTCTTATTCCCCTTTTGTTCTCAACGTCAAGCCTGTCGTGCCGACTCCCAGAACCACCTGCATGACGTTGTCGTTGAAGGCTGCGACCCCTGGCCAGCCCTCGCGCACCTTGCTGCCGAGCAGTTGTGGGTGGCGGCTGCCCGCGAACATCGAATAGGCGTCGTTGCAGATCATCACCCCGTCGTCGCCCCACAGCAGGACCATGGGCACGGGGGAGTGAAGCGGCAGGCCGACGGTGGTTTTCAGGCTGGCGGGCCAATCGGCAGCCCTATGCCCTGACCTGCTCTTCCAGATGCCCGTCCTTGAGCGCGAAAACCCGGTCCATGTGGCGGGCGAGTTCGAGGTTGTGGGTGGCCACAAGCGCCGCAACGCCGGTGCGGCGGGCCAGCGCGTAGAGATTCTCGAACACCGCGGTCGAGGTGTGCGGATCGAGGTTGCCGGTGGGTTCGTCGGCCAGCAGCAGGCGCGGCGAGTTGGCCAGCGCCCGGGCGACGGCGACCCGCTGCTGTTCGCCGCCGGACATCTGAGCAGGCTGGTGCTGGGTGCGGTCCGCAAGCCCGAGTTCGGCCAGGAGGTCGCCGGCCCGCCTCTGCGCCGCGCCACGCGCCACGCCGGCGATCATCAGTGGCAGGGCGACGTTGTCGAGCGCCGAGAATTCCGGCAGCAGGTGATGGAACTGGTAGACAAAGCCGATGGCGCCCAGCCGCACCCGGGTGCGGTCGCGGTCCGGCAGGTCGGAGCAGTCGCGGCCCAGGATGGTGATCCGCCCGGCGTTCGGCCGCTCCAGCAGCCCCGCGGCGTGGAGCAACGATGACTTTCCCGACCCCGACGGCCCGATCAGCCCGACGATCTCGCCCGGCGTGACGTCGAGGTCGACGCCGCGCAGGACCGTGAGTTCGCCGGCGCCGGTGACGTAGCTGCGCGCGAGGCCGCGAATCGAAAGGACCGGCGCGGTCGGGGACGGCTCACTCATAGCGAAGGGCCTCCACCGGATCGAGGCGCGAGGCGCGCCAGGCCGGCGGCAGGGTGCAGATCATCGACATGGCCACTGAGAAGGCCACGATGACCGAGACCTCGGCCCAGTCCACCTTGGCCGGCAGGCGATTGAGGAAATAGACGTCCGACGAGAAGACCGACTGGCCGGTCATCCATTCCACGAAGCGTTGGATCGGATCGATGTAGACCGACACCAGCGCGCCCAGGGCCAGCCCCGCGGCGGTGCCCAGCACGCCGATCGCCGCGCCGGCCATGAAGAAGATCCGCAGGATCGCGCCCTGCCCCCCGCCGATGGTCCGCAGGATGGCGATGTCGCGGCCCTTGTTCTTCACCAGCATGGTCAGGCCTGAGATGATGTTCAACGCCGCGATGGCCACGATCAGCATGAGGATCAGCCGCATGACGTTGCGTTCGACCTTCAGCGCGCCCCAGTACGAGGTGTCGCGCTGGGTCCAGTCGGCGACCAGGGCGGTGGGGCCTGCGGCGCGGTTGATGGCGGCCTTCAGGGCCGGGGCCTGGTCGGGGTCCTTGACCCGCACCTCGATGGCGTCGGCCGTGCCTTCGCGGCCGAAGAACAGCTGCGCCTGGGCGAGCGGCATGAAGATGTAGGCCTGGTCGTACTGGCTCATGCCGGCGGTGAAGGTCGCGCCGACCACATAGGACTTCTGCAGCGGCGTGCCGCCAAACGCGGTGGCGCCGCCCGAGGGTGAGATCAGGGTGATGTTGCCGCCGGGCTTGACCCCCAGTTGCTCGGCCAGCCGTGCGCCGACCACCACCACGTCGCCGCCGTAGTCGCCCTTGCCGAAGCCCCGCAGGTCGCCCTTGGTGATGTTGCCGGCGACGATGCGGGTGGCCGCCAGGTCCCTGGGCGAGAGGCCGCGGACGATGGCGCCGGTGATCTGGTCGGGCCCCATGGCGATGGCCTGGGCCTCGACGACCGGGATCGCCTGGGTGACGCCGGGGACCTTCAGGATGCGCTGGACCGCGAGGTCGCGCCCTGGGCCGTCGAGCACCCCGCCGGTGACGAACACATGGCCGTTGAAGCCGAGGATCTTGTTCAGCAGCTCGGCGCGGAAGCCGTTCATCACCGACATGACGACGATCAGCACCGCGACGGCGACCATGATCCCAAGGAACGAGATGATCGAGATCAGCGCGACGCCGCCCTGACTGCGCTTGGCGCGGAGGTAGCGGCCGGCGAGCATCCTCTCCCACAGGCCGAATGGGCGCGCCCGTCCGCCCTGCCCCGCCGCGGGCATTGTCACGCGGCGACGACCTTCAGGGCGGCGTCCAGGGGGAGGCTCTGACGTTCGCCGGTGGCGCGGCGCTTGATCTCCACGACGCCTTCGGCGACCCCCTTGGGGCCGACGATCAGCTGCCAGGGGATGCCGACGAGGTCCAGTGACGCGAACTTGGCGCCCGGGCGGTCGTCGCGGTCGTCCAGCAACGGCTCCTTGCCCAGCTCGGTGAGCGCCCGATAGGCCCGCTCGGCCACCGCGTCGACCTCCGCCGCGCCCGGCCGCAGGTTCACGACCGCGACGCCGAACGGGGCCACGGCGTCGGGCCAGATGATGCCGGCCTCGTCGTGGCTGGCTTCGATGATGCCGCCCACTAGGCGGGAGACGCCGACGCCATAGGAGCCGCCGTGGACCGGGACGTCCTTGCCGTCGGGCCCCGTGACCAGCGCCTTCATCGGCCTGGAGTATTTCTCGCCGAAGTAGAAGATGTGACCGACCTCGATACCGCGTGCGGTCATCCGTTTGTCGGCCGGGACCTCCGCCTCGAAGCGCGCCGCGTCGTGCATTTCGTCCGACGCCGCGTAGAGCCGCGCGCGCTGGTTGACCATGGGTTCGAGGTCGCCGTCCCAGTCGATGTCCGGCCCGGGCGCGCCCATCTCCACCAGGTCGCCGTGGGCGAAGACCTCGCTCTCGCCGGTGTCGGCCAGGATGATGAACTCGTGGGAGAGGTCGCCGCCGATCGGGCCGGGATCGGCCTTCACCGGGATCGCCTTCAGCCCCAGCCGCGCATAGATGTTGAGGTAGGCCAGGAACATCCGGTTATAGGACCTGCGCGCGGCGGCCTCATCGATGTCGAAGGAGTAGGCGTCCTTCATCAGGAACTCCCGCCCGCGCATCACCCCGAAGCGGGGCCGGCGCTCGTCGCGGAACTTCCACTGGATGTTGTAAAGATTCTTCGGCAAGTCTTTGTAGGATTTGACATAAGCCCGGAAGATTTCGGTGATCACCTCTTCCGCCGTGGGGCCGTAGAGCAGGTCGCGGTCGTGGCGGTCCTTGATGCGCAGCATTTCGTCGCCGTAGTCCTCGTAGCGGCCGCTCTCGCGCCACAGGTCGGCGAGCTGCAGGGTGGGCAGCAGAACCTCGATGGCGCCGGCCCGGTCCATCTCCTCGCGCACCACCTGCTCGATCTTCTTCAGCACCTTCAGGCCCAGCGGCAGCCAGGCGTAGATGCCGGCCGCCTCTTGGCGGATCATGCCGGCGCGCAGCATCAGCTGGTGGGAGACGATCTGGGCGTCGGCGGGGGCCTCGCGCAGCGTGGGCATGAAATAGCGCGAGAGGCGCATGATCTGGGAGCTTTCCGAGAGAACGGTGGGCGGAGGGCCCTGATAGCCCTCGCCTGCTTATCTTGGCAACGCGTTCAGCTATGGGGACCCGGCAGGCGTGACAGGTCGATGAGCCTGAAGTGGATGACCAGCCATAGGATCGCGAAGACGACGGTCGAAATCCAGGTGGTGGTGATGAACTTCTTCTTCAGCTTGGGATCGACCGGCGCGCCGGGGTCGGAGCCGTCGTTCGGCAGGCCGGCGTCGGCGCGACTCTGGACGCCCAGCGGCAGGACGGCGAACAGCACCGTCCACCAGATGGTCAGGTAGACGGCGATCAGGGTTAGCGGGCCGCCCATCAGTGCTGTCCCCCAACATTCGCTCTGGCGATTATCGAATTCTTGCTTGGTGAGGGGGCAATCATTGTGAACGCCCAACATTCGCTTTGGCGAATGTCGAATTCTTGATTGGTGAGAGGGGCATTCATTGTGAATGCCCCCGGGGGGTTTCCATAAGTTCGACCAGGACACCGCCCATGTCCTTGGGGTGGACGAAGATCACCGGCACGCCGTGCGCACCGATGCGCGGCTCGCCGGTCCCCAGCACCGTGGCGCCCTTGGCGCGCATGTCGTCGCGGGCCGCGAGGATGTCGGCCACCTCGAAACAGACGTGGTGCTGGCCGCCCTTGGGATTCTTTTGCAGAAACGCGGCGATCGGGGAAGCCTCGCCATAAGGCTCGATGAGTTCGATCTGGCTGTTGGGCAGGTTGACGAAGCAGACCCAGACACCCTGGTCGGCCATGGCGAAGGTCTCGCTGAAGTCGGTGGCGCCCAGCATCTCCCGGTACATCTTCACCGAGGCTTCGATGGACGGCGTGGCGACGCCCACGTGGTTCAATTTTCCGATCATGGCCCGGTATAGGACGGCGCGCCGGACCTCTCCAGCCTCATCGGCCTTTAAAGCCGCAGGACCGTCGTCTCCACGACTGGGCGGCGGCCCCAAACCCGCTGGCTCGCCTTCTTCACGGCCCGCGACATGGCGCTTTCGACGGTCTCATCCAACTCGCGATCCTGGCCCTTGAGGCGGTTCAAGGCTTGTTCGGCCTCGTCGGCCAGGTCGTCGAGGATGTCGTCCAAGGGATAGTCCGGTTCCGACGGCAGGCCGAGCGCGCGGACCTGCGGGCCGGAGACGATCTTGTTCTGGCCGTCGAGCACAACCGAAACGGCGACCATCCCGTTGGATGCGGCGTGCCGGCGCTCGCGAAGGGCGTCGCCATTCTCCACCGTCACCATGCCGCCGTCGACGTAGAGCCGGCCGGCCGGGACCTCGTCGACGATGGCGGCGCGCCCGGGCGCCAGGCGGACCATGTCGCCGTTGCGCGGCGTCACCTGCTGTGGAACCTGCAGGTCGCGAGCGAAGGCTGCGTGCTCCAGCAGGTGGCGGCGCTCGCCATGGGTGGGCACGGAGATCTCGGGCCTCGCCCAGCGGTACATTTCCGCCAGTTCGTCGCGGCACGGGTGGCCGGAGACGTGGATGCCGGGGTGGTCGCGCTCGGTGTAGAGGCGCACGCCGCGGTCCGCGAGTTTGTCCTGCAGGTTTCGGATGGGGATCTCGTTGCCGGGGATGATCCGCGAAGAGAAGACGCAGGCGTCGCCCGACCCCAAGCTCACGTGCGGATGGGTGCCGTCGGCGATCCGCGATAGGGCCGCGCGGCCCTCACCCTGGCTGCCGGTGCAGAGGTAGAGCACCTTGTCGGCGGGGAACTTCTTGGCCTCATGGTCGTCGAGGAAGGGTTGCAGCCCCTCCATCAACCCCACCGACTTGGCCGCCGACGACATCCGGTGCATCGAGCGCCCGACCAGGCAGACGCGGCGGCCGTTGGCCTCGGCCGCGCGGGAGATGGAATCCATCCGCGCCACGTTGGAGGCGAAACAGGCGACGGCCACCTTGCCCTTCAGGCTGCCGATCAACGGCACCAGGGCGTCACGCACTTCGGCTTCCGAACCCGCGTGGCCGTCCACGAAGACGTTGGTCGAGTCGCAGACCATGGCCAACACGCCCTCGTCGCCCAGCCGGCGGATGGCGTCGCTGTCGGTGGGCGGCCCCAGCAGCGGGTCCGGATCGATCTTCCAGTCGCCGGTGTGCAGGATGGTGCCCAGCGGCGTGCGGATCGCCAGGCCGTTGGGCTCGGGGATCGAGTGGGTGAGCGTGATCAGCTCCAACTCGAACGGCCCCAGCGAGATCTTGCCGCCCAGCGGCACGACGGTGATCTGCGCCTCATCCAGCAGGCCCGCCTCGCGCAGTTTCTCGCGCAGGATGAAGGCGGTGAACGGGGTCGCGTAGATCGGGGCCTTGAACCGCGGCCACAGCCAGGCGACGGCGCCGATGTGGTCCTCGTGGGCGTGGGTCAGCACGATGCCCAGCAAGCGGTGGGCGTTCTTCTCCATGAAGGTCGGATCTGGCAGGATAACCTCGACGCCCGGCGTGGTCTGGTCGCCGAAGGTGATGCCGAGATCGACGACGATCCACTGGCGGTCGTGCGGCGGCCCGAAGCCGTAGAGGTTAAAGTTCATGCCGATCTCGTTCGACCCGCCGAGCGGCAGGAAAACAAGCTCGTCGCCTTTGGTCTTGGGCATCAGCTCTTGCCGGTGTTGCGGCGCCAGATCTCGAGCAGGCCCCTGATTGTCAGATCGGCGTCGAACTTGTCGATCGCCATGGTCGCCCCATGAAATAGGGACGCGACACCGCCGGTGCCAATCACGGTCATCGGCTGTCCCCACTCGCCCTTGATGCGGGCGACCAAGCCCTCGATCAGGCCGATGTAGCCCCAGAAGACGCCCGACTGCATGGCCACGACCGTGTCCCTGCCGATGATCCGCTGCGGCTTCTGGATCGCCACGCGGGGCAGCCTCGCCGCCGCCTGGTGCAACGCTTCCATGGAAAGGTTGATCCCGGGCGCGATCACGCCACCCTCGAACCCTCCGTCCCCGCCGATGATGTCGAAGGTGGTCGCCGTGCCTGAATCGATGACGATGAGGTCGCCAGGGTAGGCCACATGGGCGCCGATGGCGTTGACCAGGCGGTCGGCGCCCGCCTCGGAGGGCTTGTCGATGCGCACCGCGATCCCGAGGTCGACGTTCTCGCCGATCACCAGGGGCTCGACCTTCAGATAACGACGGGAGAGGTTGCGCAGGTTGAAGATCGATTGCGGCACGACGCTCGAGACGATGCAGCCGTCGAACGCGGAGAACTGCAAACCGGCCATCGCCAGCAGTTGCGACAGCCATACGGCGTACTCGTCGGCCGTGCGCGTGGAATGGGTGGCTGAACGCCACTGCGCGATCCACTGTCCGCCGTCATGCACGGCAAACAGGGTGTTGGTGTTGCCCTGCTCGATGGCCAACAGCATCGCCTAACCCTCCCCGAAGAAGACGTCGCCCGCCGTTATGCGCTCCAGCGCCCCGTCGTCCAGCCGAAGGCGAAGCGCCCCGTCCGGATCCATGCCCTCGGCGATGCCGGCCAGCGTACGGCTCGGCAGGCGCGCCTCGCAGCGCTCGCCCAGGCCATGGGCGCGGGCGGTCCAGCCGTCGGCGATTGGGGCGAAGCCTTGGGTCGCCCAGAGCTTGCGCCAGGATTCGAACCGGCTTGCCAGCACCTCGATGGCGACCGACGGCCGTGGCGGCGGTCCGGCCATATGCTCGGCGAAGGATGTGGCGGGACGTTCGGTGTCGGTCGGGGCGTGCGCGAGGTTGACGCCGATGCCGACCGCGATCCACAGGCGCCCGTCGGGGCGGACCCCGGATTCGGCCAGGATGCCGACTGCCTTCTTGCCGAACACCAGAACGTCGTTGGGCCACTTCAGCCGCGCGGCGCCGGGCCCCAGGCAGGTATCGGCGAGATCGCAGGCGGCGAGCGCGGCCACGAAGGAGAGTTGGGCGGCCTCGGCGGGCGGGGCGTCGGTGGTGGTCAGCAGCGTGGCGGCGAGGTTGCCAGCCTCCGTGGACCATGCGCGGCCGCGGCGGCCCCGGCCAGCGGTCTGACGTCCGGCGGTGATCCAGACGGGGCCGCCCTGGCCCACCTCGGCGCGGCGGCGGGCCTCGGCGTTCGTGGAGTCGATCTCGTCGTAGGCCTCGATCGGCGGGTGGTCGGCCAATGGGCTAGGCGAGGCCGAAGGCGTGCGCTGCGCGGCCGGCGGCCGGATAGATCCAGACGAGCGCCAGGAGCACCACCGGGAAGGAGAACAGCGCCAGCAGGAGCGCAATGCCCTTGGCCTCGACTGGCGGGGCGTCTGTCGCGCCGGCCGCTGCGTCGAACCACATCACCTTGATCAGGCGCAGGTAGTAGACGGCCGCGACCACGGACCCGACCAGGCCCAGGACCGCAGCGACGGGCAGGCCGGCATTCAGCGCAGCCTTGAACACGAACACCTTGGCCCAGAAGCCGGAGAACGGCGGCAGGCCCAGCGCCGACAGCGAAAACGCGGTCATCGCCAATGCGATACCCGGTTGCTCCTTGAAGAGGCCGGCCATGTCCTCGAAGCTCTCCATCGACCGGCCCTGGCGCGACAGCGCCGCCAGGCAGGCGAAGAAGCCGGTGACGTCGATCATGTAGAGCACCATGAACACCAGCATCGACTGCACGCCCTCGGCGGTGCCGGCGGAAAGCCCGATGATCGCATAGCCGACGTTGGCGATGGAGGAGTAGGCCCACAGGCGCTTGAGATTCCGTTGGGCGAGGCCCGCGAAGGCGCCCACGGCCACCGAGATCAGGCCCAACGCCACCAACACTTGCTGCCACTGCACGATGGCGCCGCCGAACCCTTGGGCCAGCAGGCGGGCGAACAGCACCATGGCGGCGAGCTTGGGGGCGGCGGCGAAGAAGGCCACGACCGGCGTCGGCGCGCCCTCGTAGACGTCCGGCGTCCACATGTGGAAGGGCGCGGCCGAGACCTTGAAGGCCAGGCCGCAGATCAGGAAAACCAGGCCGAACAGCACGCCGGTGTGGGCGCCGCCATGCACCGCCGCGGCGATGTCGATGAAAATGGTCGAGCCGGCGAAGCCGTAGACCAGGCTTGCGCCATAGAGCAGCAGCCCGGAGGACAGCGCGCCCAGCACGAAGTATTTCAGCCCGGCCTCCGAGGCCTTGGCGTTGTCGCGGTGCAGGGCCGCCAGCACATAGAGCGCCAGCGAGTGTAACTCGACGCCGATGTAGAGCGAGATCAGGTCGCCCGCCGAGACCATCATCCCCATGCCGAGCGCGGCCAGCACGATCAGCACCGGATATTCGAAATTGTGCACCCCGCGCCGCGCGAACCAGCGCTGGCCGAGCGGGATGCAGATGGCGCTCGACGCGAAGATCGCCACCAGGGCGAAGGCCGAGGCGTCGTCGGCGATGACGCCCCCGGCGAACCCGCGGCCGAACGGACCGGTGGCGGCCTGGACGGCCGCTGCGGCCAGGACCAGCACGCCGCCCCAGCCGACGGCGCGCGCGGCCTTGGGCGCAAAGGCGCCGGCCACCAGCAGCACGAGCGCGCCGATGCCCAGGATCAGTTCGGGATAGGCCAGGCCGAGGTCGGCGGAGAAGGTCATGCGGTCTTAGCCCCCAATGGCCGCTTGGTAGGCCGAAACCAGATGGTCCACGGAGGCCTGGGTCAGGTTCATGACGAGGCCGGGCTGCACGCCCAGCACCAGGGTGGCGGCAACCAACGGCGCGAAGATCGCCACCTCGCGCCAGTCCAGGTCGACGATGTCGGACAGCTTGGTGTTGGTGATCGTGCCGAACACCACGCGCCGATAGACGCTCAGCGCATAGACCGCCGAAAAGATCACCCCGCTCGCCGCGACGATCGCCGTCCAGGTGGAGACGCCGTAGGTCCCGGTCATGGTCAGGATCTCGCCGACGAAACCCGAGGTTCCCGGCAGGCCGACATTGCCCATCGTGAACAGCATGAAGGTCGCCGCATACCAGGGCATGCGGTTCACCAGGCCGCCATAGAAGGCGATCTCGCGGGTGTGCATGCGGTCGTAGACCACGCCGACGCAGAGGAAGAGCGCCCCGGAGATCACCCCGTGGCTCAGCATCTGGAAGATCGCGCCCTGCTCGCCCACCGCGTTGCCGGAGAAGATGCCCATGGTCACGAAGCCCATGTGGGCGACCGAGGAATAGGCGATCAGCTTCTTGAAATCGGTCTGCCGGAAGGCGACCATCGAGGTGTAGACGATGGCGATCACGCTGAGCGCGAAGATCAGCGGCGTAAAGAAATGCGACGCGGCCGGGAACATCGGCACGCTGAAGCGCAGGAAGCCGTAGCCCCCGAGTTTCAACAGGATGCCGGCCAGAATCACCGAGCCCGCCGTCGGAGCCTCGACGTGGGCGTCGGGCAGCCAGGTGTGCACCGGCCACATCGGCATCTTCACCGCAAAGGAGGCGAAGAAGGCCAGCCACAGCCAGGTCTGCACGGCCGGACTGAAGTGGTAGGTCATCAGTTCCGGGATCGAGCTCGTATGGCTGATCCCGATCATCGCCAGGATCGCCGCCAGCATCAGCACCGAGCCCAGCAGGGTGTAGAGGAAGAACTTGAACGCCGCATAGACGCGCCGCTGGCCGCCCCAGATGCCGATGATCAGGAACATCGGCACCAGGCCGAACTCGAAGAAGATGTAGAACAGCACGATGTCGAGCGCGCAGAAGACGCCGATCACCAGGGTCTCGAGGATCAGGAAGGCGATCATGTACTCGAGGACGCGCTTCTCGATCGATTTCCAGGAAGCTGCGATGCAGATCGGCATCAGGAAGGCGGTTAGCAGCACGAAGAGCACGGAGATGCCGTCCACGCCCATGCGGTAGCTGAGACCTGCGAACCAGGGCGCTTCCTCGACGAACTGGAACCCCGCCTCGTGCGGGTTGAACTGCGCGACCAGCAGGACGGACAGCGCCAGGGTCGCCAGGGTCGTGACGAGCGCGATCCACTTGGATGCCTCGATGGTCTTCGGATCTCCAGGCTTGCCGAACAGGCGCAGCGCCAGGATGCCAGCGACGCCTAGGAGCGGCGCGTAGGTGATGAGGGAGAGGATGGGCATGGTCCGGCGCTCCCTTACGCGTTCCAGGCCCAGAGGGCGTAGGAGAGGATGCCCGCGACGCCCAGCAGCATCACGAAGGCGTAATGATAGAGGAAGCCGCTCTGCAGCCGGCCCGCACCCTTGCCCACCTGCATCGAGACCGCCGAAATCCCGTCGGGGCCGAGGCCATCGATCAGCTTCTGGTCGCCGCCCTTCCAGAAGAGGTCGCCGAGCAGCTTCGCGCCGCGCACGAAGGTCGCATCATAGAGTTCGTCGAAGAACCACTTGTTGTAGAAGAACAGGTAGACGGGCCCACGGTTAGCCGCCAGGCGCGCGCCCAGGCCCTCGCGGACCAGGTACATGTAGGCCGCTACCAGCAGCCCCAGAATCGACACCGCCAGCGGCGCCAGGACGATCCACTCGGGGGGTTCCTTGCCCCCCAGGACGTGATTGTTGGCTGCGGTGAAGATGGCGCCCTTCCAGAACGCGAGCCGGTCGGCGCCCACGAACTTCTCCGTAAAGGCGAAGCCGGCGGCGACCGCGCCGATGGACAGCAGGACCAGCGGCAGGCGCATGGTCCAGGGGCTCTCGTGCGGCAGGGCGGGCCCATGCCCGTGATGGCCATGGACGGGCGCGTCGGCCAGCGGCTCGTCGTGGGTCTCGTTCTGGGCGGGGGTGGCATGGTCGTCCGCGGCGCCGTGCGCGTGGTCGGCGTGGTCTCGGTTGTGCCAGTGGTGCTCGAGGTCCTCAGACGTCCAGCGGGCGTGGCCGTTGAAGGTGAAGAAGGCCACGCGCCAGGAATAGAACGCCGTCAGGCCTGCCACGAAGACCCCGATCACCCAGGCGAAATAGCCCATCGGATCGCCGGCCACGCCAGCTTCGTAGCCGGCGTGGATGATGGAGTCCTTGGAGTAGAAGCCGGCAAAGCCCCACTCCACGCCAGGGATGCCCAGGCCGGTGATCGAGATGGTGCCGATCACCATGACCGCGAACGTCACCGGCAGGTATTTCGCCAGATTTCCGTAGCGGCGCATGTCCTGCTCGTGGGCCATGGCGTGGATCACCGAGCCGGCGCCCAGGAATAGCAGCGCCTTGAAGAAGGCGTGGGTGAACAGGTGGAACATCGAGGCCTGATAGGCGCCAACGCCCGCGGCCATGAACATGTAGCCGAGCTGCGAGCAGGTGGAATAGGCGATCACCCGCTTGATGTCGTTCTGTACGAGGCCGACCGTGGCGGCGAACAGGGCGGTGACCGCGCCGATCACGACCACGATGTGCTTGGCCACCGGCGCATATTCGAACATCGGCGACAGCAGGCAGACCATATAGACGCCGGCGGTGACCATCGTCGCCGCGTGGATCAGGGCCGAGACCGGCGTCGGACCCTCCATGGCGTCAGGCAGCCAAGTATGCAGGAAGAACTGCGCCGACTTGCCCATCGCGCCGACGAACAGCAGCGTGCAGGCGAGGTCCATCAGCCGCCAGCCCTGGCCGGCGAACATCCAGGTGTCGCCTGCATGCGCCGCGACCTGCGGGAAGATCTGGGCGAACTGGATGGTCCCCAGCGACCAGAAGACGGTCATGATGCCGAGCGCGAAACCGAAGTCGCCGACGCGGTTGACCACGAAGGCCTTGATCGCCGCGGCGTTCGCCGTCGGCTTGTGATACCAGAAGCCGATCAGCAGGTAGCTCGCCAAGCCGACGCCTTCCCAGCCGAAGAACAGCTGCATGAAGTCTGCGGCGCTGATCAGCGACAGCATGGCGAAGGTGAACAGCGACAGGTAGGCGAAGAACCGCGGCTTCGACCCGTCGTCCGCCATGTAGCCCCAGCTGTAGAGGTGGACGAGGCTGGAGACCGTGGTCACCACCACCAGCATCACCGCCGAGAGGCCGTCCAGCCGGAACGACCAGTTGGAGACGAACTTCCCCACCTGAATGAACGGAGCGTAGGTGATCGTGAACGGCTGCAGGCCGCCCCAGGTCCACTGGCTGAACACCACCCACGACAGCACGGCCGAAAGGATCAGCAAGCCGGTGGTCACCGCCATGGAGACGGTGTTGCCGATCCGCCGGCCGAACAGGCCCGCGACGATCGCGCCGATCAGCGGACCATAGAGGATGACGGTGACGAGGAGCTTGGGATCCATCTCAGCCCTTCATCATCGAGGCGTCGTCCACGGCGATGTCACCGCGGTTACGGAAGAAGGTGACCAGGATCGCCAGGCCGACCGCGGCCTCTGCAGCTGCGACGGTGAGCACGATCATGGCGAAGATCTGCCCGGTGACGTTGCCGAGGTAGGCGGAGAAGGCCACCAGGTTGATGTTCACCGCGAGCAGGATCAGCTCGATCGACATCAGGATGACGATGATGTTCTTGCGGTTCACGAAGATGCCAAAGACCCCGATGGTGAACAGGATCGCGGCGACCGCGAGATAGTGGGTAAGCCCGATGGTCATCCGTCGATCCCTTCGCCCGGCTTGGGGGCGACCATGCGCATGCCGGTGGCCGGCGTCCGCAGCACCTGGTCCATGATCACCTGGCGCTTGACGCCGGGCTTGTGGCGCAGAGTCAGCACGATGGCTCCGATCATCGCCACCAGCAGCACCATGCCGGCGGCCTGGAAGAAGTAGACGTAGTGGGTGTAGAGCACGCGGCCGATCGCCTCGGCATTGGAGACGTTGGCCGCCGCCCCTGCCCCGCGCGCCATCGGAATGTCGTTCAGGCGGGCGGCGCCATGGGTCGCCACCGCGGTGGAAACCACAATCATCTCAATAGCAAGGCCCCCGGCGATCAGCCCGCCCAGCGGCATGTAACGGGCAAAGCCCTGCCGGAGCTGGGCGAAGTCGACGTCGAGCATCATCACCACGAACAGGAACAGAACCGCCACGGCGCCCACGTAGACCACCACCAGCAGCATCGCCAGGAACTCCGCGCCCAGGAGCACGAACAGGCCCGCGGCGGAGAAGAAGGCCGCGATCAGGAACAGCACCGAGTGGACAGGATTCTTCGCCGAGACCACAGCGATCCCGCTTGCGATGGTCATCGCCGCCATCAGGTAGAATGCGATCGCCTGCAGGGCCATTTCGGCTTGCCTAATCCCTCAATTCTTTCCCCAGATCGTCTTCCTCGGGCTCGTCCCGAGGATCCATGAACACTGATCCCCCGCGGTGTTCATGGGTGGCCGGGACAAGCCCGGCCATGACGTCGAATTTTGGCGCAGCGGAATCGCGCCGGTCTCTTATCGGTACGGCGCGTCCAGTTCCAGATTCTTCGCGATCTCGCGTTCCCAGCGGTCGCCGTTGTCGAGCAGCTTGGCCTTGTCGTAGTAGAGTTCCTCGCGGGTCTCGACGGCGAATTCCAGGTTCGGCCCCTCGACGATGGCGTCCACCGGGCAGGCCTCCTGGCACAGGCCGCAATAGATGCATTTGACCATGTCGATGTCGTATCGGGTCGTCCGCCGCGAGCCGTCTTCGCGCGGCTCGGCCTCGATGGTGATGGCCTGCGCCGGGCAGATCGCCTCGCAGAGCTTGCAGGCGATGCAGCGTTCCTCGCCGTTCGGATAGCGGCGCAGCGCATGTTCGCCGCGGAACCGCGGGCTCTGCGGGTTGCGTTCGTTGGGATAGATCACGGTGGCCTTGGGGCGGACCATGTACTTCAGGCCAAGGCCGAGCGCGCCGGCGAAGTCCATCAGCGCCGCGCCCTTCATCGCCTGTCCGATACGCTGGAACATGCTCACTTCCTCTTGCAGGCGTAGTCTTGGATGCGCTGCGCGTCGCCGCCGTCCTTGAGGGCCAGGGTTTCGCCCTGCGCAGCGCAGTCGGCCGTCGCCCGGCGAAGCGAGTCGTAGTCGGCGGCGCCCGTCAGGGTCGAGCCGGTCTCGCAGGCGCCAAGGCCCAACAGCAGGATCGACGCTGCCAAAGGGATCAGGGCGCGTCTCATCCGATCACCGGGGCATAGACCCGCCACGCGGCCACCAGCGCGACGGCCACCAGCGAGGTCGGCAGGAAGACCTTCCAGCCCAGCCGCATCAGCTGGTCGTAGCGGTAGCGCGGCACGACCGAGCGGACCATGGCGTTCATGAAGAAGACGAAGAAGGTCTTGATCATCAGCATGATGAGGCCGTGCAGGCTGGCCAGCCAGGACCACGACGTCCCCCACAGCCCATCCAGGTAGTGCGTGGGCCAGGGCGCCTGCCAGCCGCCCAGGAACAGCACCGCCATCAGCCCGCTCATCAGGATGATGTTCGCCGTCTCCGCCAGATAGAACAGCATGTAGGGCGTCGAGCCGTATTCGATGGCGTAGCCAGCCACCAGTTCGCTTTCGGCCTCGGGCAGGTCGAACGGCGGCCGGTTGGTCTCGGCGAGCCCCGAGATGAAGAAGATCACCCCCATGGGGACCATCACCAGGGCCAGCGGCAGGTTCTTCAGCCCTGCCCCGCCCAGGATGTTCCAGTTCCAGAAACCACCGGCCTGCAACTCGACGATGCGGGTCAGGTTCAGGCTGCCGGACAGCAGGATCACCGTGATGATCACGAAGCCGATGGAGACCTCATAGGAGACCATCTGCGCTGCCGAGCGCAGGGCCCCCAGGAAGGGGTATTTCGAATTGGACGCCCAGCCGCCCATGATGATGCCGTAGACGCCCATCGAGGAAACGGCGAACAGGTAGAGGATCCCGACGTTGATGTTGGAGATCACCCAACCCGGCGCGAGCGGCATGGCGGCCCAGGAGCCCAGCGCCAGGGTGACACTGATCAGCGGCGCCAGCAGGAAGACGAACTTGTCGGCGCCGGCCGGGACGATCAGCTCCTTGATCAGGAACTTGCCGAGGTCGGCGAAGGATTGCAGGAGGCCAAACGGGCCCACCACATTGGGGCCCTTGCGCATCTGCACGCCGGCGAAAATCTTACGGTCGAAGTAGATCACATAGGCGACGGTCAGCAGCAGCACGACCGTAACCAGCAGGATCTGGCCGACGGTCAGCAGCGTCCAGCCGACGGGAGTGGTCCAGAATTCCATCTATTCCGCCGCGATTCTGCCGGCGCCCGACGCCAGGGCGGCGCACTCGGCCATGGTCACGCTGGCCCGCGCGATGGGGTTGGTCAGGTAGAACGAGTCGACGGCGCTGGCGAACGGCGCATCGGAGAGTTCGCCCTTGCCCCCTAGCGTTCCGAGGTCGAGGCCAGCGGCGGCCTGGAGGCCGTCCACATGGTCGATGCGGCCGAACGTCGGGTGGTCGGCGAAGAGTTTGGCGCGAAGGGCGTCCAGGCTGTCGTAGGGTAGTTTGGCGCCCAGCCGTTCGGACAGCGCCCGCAGGATAGCCCAGTCCTCCTTGGCCTCGCCTTTCGGGAACACGGCGCGCACGCCCTGCTGCACGCGTCCCTCGGTGTTGACGTAGAGCCCGTTCTTCTCGGTGTAGGCGGCGCCCGGCAGGATCACGTCGGCCTTGTGCGCGCCGCGATCGCCGTGGGTCCCCAGATAGACGGTAAAGGCCTTCGAGGCCGAGGTGTCGATCTCGTCGGCCCCCAGCAGGAACAGCAGGTCCGCGCCGCCTTTGGCCACCAGGTCGCGCGCGCTCCTGCCGCCCGGACCGGGGACGAAGCCGAGGTCGAGGCCCCCGACGCGCGAGGCAGCGCTATGCAGCACGTTCCAGGCCATGCCGAACGCCTTGGCGACGCCCGCCGCGGCCTTCAAGGCGGCCGCACCGTCGGCCCGGTTCAGCGCCCCCGCTCCGACAATGAGCGCCGGCGCCTTGGCGGCCTTCAACGCGGTGACGAAGTCGCTCTTCGACTTGGCCAGGGTCCCCAGGGATTTGGGACCCGCGCCCAGATACTCGTAACCGTAGGTCAGGTCCGCGGCCTCGCCGACCACGCCGACCTTCAGCGCGCCCGCCAGCCAGCGCTTGCGCAGCCGCGCGTTCAGCACGGGCGCCTCGATGCGCGGATTGACCCCGACCAGAAGGACCACGTCGGCGTCTTCGATCCCGGAAACGGTCGAGTTGAACAGCCAGCTCTGCCGCGGGCCGGCGCCCAGCGCCATGCCGTCCTGCCGGCAATCGGTCGATTGGACGCCCAGCCCGCGAAACAGGTCGAGCGCCGCCTTCATGGACTCCGCGTCCTGCAGGTCGCCGGCGATCACGCCGATGCGGTCCGCAGCCGTGGCCTTCAGCCGGGCGGCCACGGCCTCCAGCGCCTCGCTCCAGGTCGCGGGCCGCAGCTTGCCGGCCTCGCGGATGTAGGGCCGGTCCAGCCGCTGGCGGGCCAGGCCGTCGACGGCATAGCGGGTCTTGTCGGAGATCCACTCCTCGTTGATCTCCTCGTTGATCCGCGGCAGCACGCGCAGGACCGCCGAGCCTCTGGCATCCACCCGGATCGCCGAGCCCAGCGCATCCATCACGTCGACGCTCTCGGTCTTCTTCAGCTCCCACGGCCGCGCGTTGAACGCGTAGGGCTTGGAGGTCAGCGCGCCCACCGGGCACAGGTCGATGATGTTGGCGGACAGCTCCGAGGTCACGGCCTTGTCGAGATAGGTCGTGATTTCAACGTCTTCGCCACGAGAGATGAGACCGATCTCCGGCACGCCGGCCACCTCGGTGATGAACCGGACGCAGCGGGTGCACTGGATGCAGCGGGTCATAACCGTCTTGATCAACGGCCCCATGAATTTCTCTTCGACGGCGCGCTTGTTGTCGGCGTAGCGGCTGTCGTCGC
This sequence comes from Caulobacterales bacterium, assembly GCA_044445675.1. GTDB lineage: Bacteria > Pseudomonadota > Alphaproteobacteria > Caulobacterales > Caulobacteraceae > Phenylobacterium. The sequence goes on from JBIOED010000021.1 coordinate 23,669, forward strand.
GGCCATAGCCCATGGCCTGGTCCTGCAGGTCGCACTCACCGCCCTGGTCGCAGATCGGGCAATCCAGCGGGTGGTTGATCAGCAGGAACTCCATCACCCCGTGCCGGGCCTTCCTGACCATCGGCGTGTCGGTGAAGATCTCCATGTTCTCGGCGGCCGGCAGCGCGCAGGACGCCTGCGGCTTCGGCGGTCCAGGTTTCACCTCCACCAGGCACATGCGACAGTTGCCGGCGATGCTGAGACGCTCGTGGTAGCAGAACCGGGGGATCTCCTTCCCAGCCAGCTCGGCCACCTGCAGCACATTCATCCCGGCCTCGAACTCGACCTCGACGCCATCGACCTTGCAAATCGGCATGATCTACTCCGCGGCCTGCAACGTGACGCCCTGCACGTGGGGCTTGCCGGCGCGATAGAGGTTGATCCGGTCTTCCACCTCGTGGCGGAAGTGGCGGAAGAGGCCCTGGATCGGCCAGGCGGCGGCGTCCCCCAGGCCGCAGATGGTGTGGCCCTCGACCTGGCTGGCGACGTCGAGCAGCAGGTCGATCTCCGCCATCTCGGCCTCGCCGGTGACCATCCGCTCCATCACCCGCCACATCCAGCCGGTGCCTTCGCGACAGGGCGTGCACTGGCCGCAGCTCTCGTGCTTGTAGAAGTAGGAGGCCCGCGCGATGGCCCTCACCAGGTCGGCGTCCTTGTCGAACACGATCATGGTGCCGGTGCCCAGGCCGGAGCCCCGGGCCTGCAGGTCCTCGTAGGTCATCACCGCGTCGTCGCACTGCTCGGCGGGGATCATGCGCACAGAAATGCCGCCGGGGATCACCGCCTTGAGGTTGCCCCAGCCGCCGCGCACCCCGCCGAAGTGGTCCTCGATCAGCTGGCGGACGGAGATGCCGACCGCGTCCTCGACCACGCAGGGCTTGTTGAGGTGGCCGGAGCCGGCGAAGAGCTTGGCGCCGGTGGACTTCTCCGTACCGAACTGGGCGAACCATTCCGCCCCGCGGCGCAGGATCGTACCGACGACGGCGATGGTCTCGACGTTGTTGACCGTGGTCGGGCAGCCATAGATGCCCGCGCCGGCCGGAAACGGGGGTTTGAGCCGCGGCTGGCCCTTCTTGCCCTCAAAGCTCTCCATCAGGGCGGTCTCGTCGCCGCAGATGTAGGCTCCGCCGCCGTGGGTGACGCGCACGTCGCAGTCCCAGCCGTGGAGGTTGCCCGGCCCGATCAGCTTGGCCTCATAGGCTTGGCGGATCGCGGCGGTCAGGCGCTCGCGCTCGAAGACATATTCACCGCGGATGTAGATGTAGGCCGTGTGCGCCCGCATGGCCTTGCAGGCGATCAGACAGCCTTCGATCAGCAGGTGCGGGTCGTTGCGCAGGATGTCGCGGTCCTTGCACGCGCCCGGCTCGCTCTCGTCGGCGTTGACCAGCAGGTAGTGCGGCCGCTCGCTCTCCTGTTTGGGCATGAAGGTCCACTTCAGGCCGGTGGCGAAGCCCGCGCCGCCACGTCCGCGCAGGCCCGAGGCCTTGATCTGGTCGCAGATCCATTCGGGCGTCTGGGCGACGATGTCCCTCGTGCCGTTCCACGCGCCGCGCAGCCGGGCGCCGTCGAGGCCCCAGTCGCGCTGGCCGTAGATGTTGAGGAAGATGCGGTCCTTGTCCGCCAGGATGCCGACCACGCCCTACGCTCCCCTACCCGGACTTGAAGACTTCGAGCCGCGCAGGCCGGCGATGAACCAGATCTGGGCGCCGAAACCCACGAGCAGCGCGCCCAGGAAAGCGATCAGCGCCCAGGTCTGGCCGAATCTGAAATAGCCGACGATGCCCGCCAGCGCGCCCAGCACGGCGATCACGTTCACGGTCATCATGACCGCCCGGCGGCGCTTCATGGCAGCGACATCGAGGGTCATGCCGGCGCCTTCGACCTTGAAGGTTTCTCAGGCAGGTTGGGAATCTTGATCTTCTTGGCGAGCGAGCCGTCGTAGAGCTTTGCGTCGGTCAGGGTGATCGCGCCGCCCTCCGGCGCGGAACCCTGGCGTCCGATAGCGGAGCCGGGCTTCGGCGTCTTGCCGGCGGCGAAGGCGTCGAGGATCTTCTCGAAGCTCTCCGGCGTCAGGTCCTCGTAATAATAGTCGTTGATCGCGACCATCGGCGCGTTGGCGCAGGCGCCCAGGCACTCGACTTCCTGCCAGTAGAACTTGCCGTCCGCGCTGCGATGGTTCGACGGGCCGAACTTGCGTTGGCACAGGGCGAGCAGCGCCTCCGAACCGCGGGTCTGGCAGGGCGTCGTGCCGCAGACCTGGACAAGGGCAACCTCGCCGACCGGCTCCAGCATGAACATGGTGTAGAAGGTGGCGACCTCCAGCACCCGGATAACCGGCATGCCGAGCAGTCCGGCGACCGCGCGGATGGCCGGCTCCGAGACCCAGCCTTCCTGTTTCTGCACCAGCCAGAGGATGGCGATCACCGCCGACTGCTGCCGGCCGGCCGGGAAATTGGCCATCCAGCCTTGCGCGGCCTTCAGCGTCTTGGGCGCGAAGGCGAAGCTGGCGGGCTGGACCTGGGCAAGCCTGCGGACGCTCAACGGTCGATCTCCCCGAACACGATATCCAGCGAGCCCAGGATGGCGGAGACGTCGGCCAGCATGTGGCCGCGGCACATCCAGTCCATCGCCTGCAGGAAGGGGTAGCTCGGCGCGCGGATTTTGCAGCGATAAGGGCGATTGGTCCCGTCGCTCACCAGATAGACGCCAAACTCTCCCTTGGGCGCCTCGATCGCGGCGTAAACTTCGCCCGGCGGGGTGCGATAGCCCTCAGTAAACAGCTTGAAGTGATGGATAAGCGATTCCATCGACCGCTTCATCTCCCCGCGCTTGGGCGGCGCCACTTTGTGGTCCTCGGAGATTGCCGGGCCTGGAGTCTTCATCAGCCGCTCGCAGCACTGGGCCATGATCTTCACGGACTGGCGCATCTCCTCCATCCGGCAGAGGTAGCGGTCATAGCAGTCGCCGTTGACGCCCAGCGGAACGTCGAACTCCAGGTCCGAATAGCACTCGTAGGGCTGGCTGCGGCGCAGATCCCAGGGGATGCCCGACCCACGAACCATGACGCCGGAGAAACCCCAGGCTTGCGCCTCGTCCTTGGTCACCTTGCCGATATCGACGTTGCGTTGCTTGAAGATGCGATTGCCGGTGATCAGCTTTTCGATGTCGTCGAACACCCGGGGCGCCTTCGTGCACCAGTCGGCGATGTCCGCGATCAGTTCCGGCGGCAGGTCCTGGCGCACACCGCCGACCCGGAAATAGTTGGCGTGCATGCGCGCGCCTGAGGCCCGCTCGTAGAACACCATCAGCTTCTCGCGCTCTTCGAAGCCCCATAGCGGCGGCGTCAGCGCGCCCACGTCCATGGCCTGGGTGGTGACGTTGAGGATGTGGTTCAGGATGCGCCCGATCTCGGAATAGAGCACCCGGATCAGCGAGCCCCGGATCGGGACCTCGACGCCCATCAGCCGCTCGAGCGCCAGCACATAGGCGTGCTCCTGGTTCATCGGGCAGACGTAGTCGAGCCGGTCGAAATAGGGGATCGTCTGCGCGTAGGGCCGTGCTTCAATCAGCTTCTCTGTGCCGCGGTGTAGGAGGCCGATGTGCGGGTCGACGCGCTCGACCACCTCGCCGTCGAGCTCCAGAACCATACGCAGCACGCCGTGTGCGGCCGGGTGCTGCGGTCCAAAGTTTATGTTGAACTTGCGGATTTTTGTCTCGCCCGGGACCTCGGGCGCGAAGAAATCGGTGTCCTGGGCGGGAGCGTTCGCGCCGGTCATGGCTTGCTCCCTGCGGCGACGGACGGGCCGGTGATGGCGGGGATTGCCTTTTCGTCGCCGGGGATCAGCGGCGCGTAGCCAGGCTCGGCGCCTTCCCAGGGGGACAGGAAGTCCCAGTTGCGCCACTCGACCGACTTCACCGGCTCATAGACCACCCGCTTCAGCTCGTCGTCGTAGCGGACCTCGACGTAGCCGGTCATCGGGAAATCCTTGCGCAGCGGATGGCCGTGGAAACCGTAGTCGGTGAGGATGCGGCGCAGGTCGGGGTGGCCCTCAAAGAACACCCCGTACATGTCGAAGGCCTCGCGCTCGTACCAGTCGGCGCAGGGGAAGACGCCGGTCACCGACGGGACGGCGGTGTCCTCGTCGGCCTGCACCTTGACCCGCACGCGCAGGTTCTGGGTCATCGACAACAGGTGATAGACCACGTCGAAGCGCAAGGCCCGCTCCGGATAGTCGGCGCCGCAGACGTCGATCAGGATCGAGAATCGGAAGTCCGGATGGTCGCGCAGGCTGGTGAGCGCCTCGACGATGCGGTCGGCCGGCGCCGTGAGATTCACCTCGCCGTACATCACCTCATAGCCGGCGATCGCGCCGGCCGAGTTGGCGACGATCGCCTGGCCGAGTTTCTCCAGAATCGGCAGCGGCTGGGGCCAGCTCATCGCATGATGGTCCCGGTACGGCGGATTTTTTTCTGCAGCTGCAGTACGCCGTAGACCAACGCCTCGGCGGTGGGCGGGCAGCCCGGCACATAGACGTCCACCGGCACGATGCGGTCGCAGCCGCGCACCGTCGAATAGCTGAAATAGTAGTAGCCGCCGCCGTTGGCGCAGGAGCCCATGGAGATCACGTAGCGCGGCTCGGGCATCTGGTCGTAGACCTTGCGCAGGGCCGGGGCCATCTTGTTCACCAGGGTGCCGGCGACGATCATCACGTCGCTTTGGCGAGGGCTGCCCCGCGGCGCGAAGCCGTAGCGCTCCAGGTCGTAGCGCGGCATCGACGCCTGCATCATCTCCACCGCGCAGCACGCAAGCCCGAACGTCATCCACATCAGCGAGCCGGTGCGCGCCCAGGTGATCAGGTCGTCGACCCCGGCGGTGATGAAACCTTTGTCGGCCAACTGCTGCGAGACCCCGTCAAAGAACGGGTCGTGGGCCTTGGGGTCGTAGCCCTCGACCGCCGTGCGGCCGGCCTCCCCCGCCGGAACGATCACTCCCATTCCAGGGCTCCCTTCTTCCACTCGTAGACGAAGCCCACCGTCAGCACGCCGAGGAAGCTCATCATCGACCAGAAGGCGAACTGGCCGACGTCGGGCGGCAGCTTCATCAGCGCCACGGCCCAGGGGAACAGAAAGGCCACCTCCAGGTCGAAGATGATGAACAGGATCGAGACCAGGTAGAATCGCACGTCGAACTTCATCCGCGCATCGTCGAAGGCGTTGAACCCGCACTCGTAGGAGGAAAGCTTCTCGGGGTCCGGCGCCTTGGGCGCGATGTTCGCGGCGAACAGGATGAAGATGATGCCCAGCGCCGCCGCGATGCCTAGGAAGATCACGATGGGCAGGTACTGAAGCAGGAACGCGTTCATAGAGTCCTCGGGGAGTCGCGACCTTCTAGACCACCCATCCCGAGGTTTCAAACGTGGCCTTGCTGCGATGCGGAAAGCTCACGAAACGCCGGCCCGAAGCTCACAGGAAACGCGCCGGCGTGGGGCGCCCGGCCCGCATCTTCCGTTGACACGATTCCGGCCTAGACCTATCAGACGCGCCTCGCGTTTCACGCGCGCCGAAGTTGGCGGATGTAGCTCAGTTGGTTAGAGCGCCGGCCTGTCACGCCGGAGGTCGCGGGTTCAAGTCCCGTCATTCGCGCCACTCGACCAAACCTCCGCATAAGCCCCCAGCGCCGCGATCAGCGGCTGCAGGCGCTCGGCATAGGGCCGCCAGCGCTGAACGGAGTTGCGGTGGATCGGGCGGCGCACCTGGCTGGCGCTGGCGGTCTGCACGGCCCCTGCCCGCTCATGAGACCGCAGGGTCGCGGGGTCCCACGCCAGGCCCGCGGTCTCCGTCACCAGGACCCGGATCCGCGCTTCGGGATCGGCGACCAGCGCCTCGTAGCTGACCTCTGCGACGCGGCCGGGCAGGATCTCGCGCCAATAGGCCATCAGTTCGCGATAGCGGGCGTACTCCGCGGCGATATCCGCCAGGCCGTAGAGGGTTTCGTTGCCACTGGTGAACAGCTGGCGGTAGCAGGCGAAGCACGTGTCAACAGGGTCGCGCACGACATGCAGGATCGTGGCGCGCGGGAACAGCAGCTGGATCAGGCCTACGTGGAGGTAGTTCTCCAGGGTCTTGTCCACGAACCGCGACGCCCCGTCCCAGCCGCGCCCGCGCATGGCGGCGAGATAGCGCGCCGCAAGGTCGCGCCGGCCCGCCGCCATCTGCGGATAGCCGTGCGACGTGAGGGCCGGGAGGACGCCGGTCTCGCCAAGGCCCTGCACGTCGGGATGGCTCGCCAGGACCTGCTCCACCAGGGTCGAGCCGCAGCGCGGCATGCCGACGATGAAGATCGGCGCGGTGGAGCGGCTCCCTTGCCCTGCGAGGTCGGCGATGCGCCGGGCGTCGATGAGCTTTCGGACACGTTGGACGGCGTCGGCGTTGGCGGCGGCCGCGGCGGCGACGTCCAACGCGGCCCGCTTGCGGCGGTTGCCGGCGGCAGAGGCGTCGAAAGCCGCCTCCCGCCGGCCGCGCTGCCCCAGCACCTCGCCCAGCGCGAAGAGTAGGCCGGTGCGCAGGTCGGCATCGGTCCCCTCGTCTGCGGCCGCGCGCTGCATGTCGGCCAATTCCTCGTCGTCGATGGCGGCGGCGTCGATCAGCGCGATGCGGGTCAGGGCCGCCCAGCGTTGCGCCGGATCGTGCGCCAGCAGGCGGTTGTGCGCGATCGCCTCTTCGCCGTGGCCCAGCGCGGTGAGCGCGACGGCGAGCCCCGCGCGGCTCTCCGCCGCCTCGGGACGAAGGTCGAGCGCGCGGCCATAGGCGTCCGCCGCCTCCTGCCAAGCCCCCAGGCGCTGGCGGACGGCGCCCAGGTTGTGGTGCGCGGCGGCAAGGCCGGGCTCGCGGGCGACGACCGCCTCCAGCCTGCTCCGGGCGCGGTCCAGCCGTCCCTGGCGGATGTCGATCACCGCCAGCGAATAGGCCGCGCGGACGTCGGCGGGCGCTTCGCGCTCCAGGCCGCGATAGACCTGAGCGGCGGCGTCGAGCCGCCCCGCCGTGAAATGCGCGGCGGCCTCACTGAGGCGGCGTGAAAAAGCGACCGGATCCGCGGCGCCAGGCGACGTCCGGCGACGCCCGCGCCTCGAAACCGGCCGTTGGGAGGATGTCATGGGCTGACGGGCGGCGGGATCATGCGCCTATGCTAGGAGCTGATCCCGCGCCCCGCCAGTCGGGCGAGGCCGCGCCCCGGATAGAGCGCGGCCTCGTCGTCACTGGAAGCGATAGCGCAACTCAAGCCCGTAGGTGCGCGGCTGGAGCAGGCTGTAGTTGCTGGTGATGAAGCCGGGCTCCAGCAGCGAGCCCGTCCGTCCGTCGAAGCCCAGTTTGTCGAACAGGTTGTTGACGTAGACGATCACGTTGTAGCGGTCGTCCTTGCCGGTCCACACGGCGCGCAGATTCACCTGGGTGTAGGCCGGGGCCAGATTGTAGGACCGGTTGAACAGGCCCCCGTAGGTCGCGTCCTTCCAGACGTAGGAGCCTGACAGGCTCAGTTTCCCGGGGTCGAAATTCCACGTGTAGATCGCGGTGGCCGAGACCTTGTTGGGCGGCGATTCCGGAAGCTGCTGGCCCTTCAGGTTCTGGGTGACCACCGCCCCGGACCCGTTGACGCAACCTGATGTGTTCGCGCCGGGCAGAGTGGCGCCCGGATCGACCGTATCTTCGAAGCAGGCGCCCGGGTCGCTCACCTCGGCGTTCAGGTGGGCATATTGCGCGCTGAGGATCAGGGCGTCGGTGGGTTGCCAGGTGCCTTCCAGTTCAATCCCGGAGATGTGGACGGACTTCAGGTTGAACAGCTGCGTGGAGATCAGACCCTGCGCATTCTGCACGCTCAACGGAATCTGGTCGTTCTTGTAGTTGTAGTAGAAGGCCGCCGCGTTCAGCCGGAACACCCGGGCGAAGGTCTTCTTCATCCCGATCTCGAAAGCATCGACCGTCTCCAACCCCGTCTCCGGGTTGGCCGCCAGGGTGAAGGTGGAGAAGCCCCCCGCCTTATAGCCTCGGCTGTACTTGCCGTAGACCAGGGTGTCGGAATCCGGCGTCCAGTCGATCCCCGCGTCGCCCGTGGTGGCGCTCCACGACTCGTCCAAGTTCCGCTCCGCGTTGCCGGTGGCCGGATTGATCGACGCGACGCCTGTGCCCGGGAAGCTCTTCCCGAGGCTGGCGGCGGTGGCGCCTCCCGTCACGTCGAGCGCCGGTGTCGC
>JBIOED010000022.1:0-29502 GCA_044445675.1 Caulobacterales bacterium
GGCTACGGCTATCGCCTGGACAAGCGCAACGACGCCATCAACCCCACGCGCGGCTATTTCGTCGCGTTCAACCAGGATTTCGCCGGCCTCGGCGGCAACGTGAAATACATCCAGACCGACATAAACGGCGGCTGGTATCACGGCTTCAACAAGACCTTCAACCTGAGCCTCACGGGCTCGGCGGGCGATATCGAGGCTTGGGGCGGCGACCACGTGCGGATCAACAACCGCTTCTACAAAGGCGGCGATAGCTTCCGCGGTTTCAAGATCGCCGGCATCGGCCCGCGCGACCTGAACTTCCAGGACGCGCAAAGCGGCTCTCTGGGCGGCAAGGTCTATGCGATCGGCTCGGTCGAGTTGACGGTGCCGACCTTCCTGCCTGAACAATACGGCATCAAGGCCGCGCTGTTCACCGACTTCGGGACGCTCGGCCTGCTCGACAAATTCGACAAGAGCCGGATCAACACCGCCACCGGCCTGCCCGGCCTGGATCCCAACATCAAGGATGGGCTCGGCCTGCGCGCATCTGCCGGCTTGAGCATCTCCTGGAAGTCGCCGATGGGTCCCATCAAGTTCGACTTGAGCCAGATCCTCAAGAAGGAACCCTACGATCAAACCGAAACCTTCCGGTTCTCAACTGCAACTCGGTTCTAGGAATATCATGACCTTCAAACCCATAGCCGCCGGCTGCTGCGCCGCCGCCCTCGTCCTGACCTCTGGCTCCAGCGCCCTGGCGCAAGCCGCCGCGGCCGCGCCCGCCGTCACCCATGGCCCGCCGATCAGCGGCATGTGCATCATCTCCGTCGAGAACGCCATCGGCGCATCAACGGTGGGTCGTTACGTCAACACCCGGATGCAACAGATCGTGGGGCAGACGAACGCCGAACTGACCGGCGAGAAGAACGCCATCGACGCGGACGCCAAGGCGCTTGAGGCCAAGCGCGCGACCCTCGCCCAGGCCGCGCTTGAGCAACAGGCCTCGGCCCTGCAGATCCGCGCCAACGCCCTGCAACGCAAGGCGCAACTGCGCGACCGCGAGGTTTCCGCCACCGAACAGAAGGCCGTGGGCCGGATCGGCCAGGAGATGGAGCCGCTGATCCGTCAGGCCTATCAGCAGAAGGGCTGCTCGGTCCTCCTGCAGCGTACCGCCGTGGTGATCGCCAATCCCGCGATGGACATCACGCCGCAGGTGATCACGGCGCTGAACGGCAAGATCACCCAGTTCGCCTTCGACCGCGAACGACTCGATCAGCCGCAGGCCAACACCGGCGCAGCGCCGCCGATCGTCCAGACTCCCCGCCCGACGCCGCGCCCAGCCACGAAGCGCTAAGCTGCCGTTCGAGGACGCGGATCGCCGCACGCAAGCCATGCCCGATCCGCGCTTCTTCGAAGACCTCGGCCCCGTCACGCTCCAGGACCTTGCGGCGTTGACGGGCGCCCGGCTCGCCGATGGCTCGGCCGCGAACCGGCTGGTGCGTGCGGTTTCCGTCCTGGCCGGCGCCGGCCCCGATGTCGTCACCTTCGTCAGCGATCGCAAATTCCTGCCCCAGGTCCGCGAAACCAGGGCCGGCGCCTGCTTCGTCGCCGTCGAGGACGTGGACGCCTTGCCGCCTACGTGCGCGGCGCTGGTCATTGCCTCCCCGCAGATGGGCTACGCCCTGGCCGCCGCCCGCCTGCATCGGCCGCGGGTGGCGTCGGGCGAGGGCGGCATTCACCCCAGCGCGCATATCGAACCCGACGTCGTGCTGGGCCCGGGCGTGGTCATCGGGGCCGGTGCGCAGGTCGGTCGGGGCGCCCGCATCGGCGCCAATTCGGTGATCGGGCCGGGCGTCGCCATTGGCCGAGACTGTGAGATCTCGGCCAACGTCACCATCGGCTTTGCCCTGATCGGGGACCGGGTGCGGATCCTGGCCGGGGCGGCGATCGGCGAGCCGGGGTTCGGCGCCACCGGCGGGCCCAAGGGATTGCTCGACATCCCGCAACTCGGCCGGGTGATCCTGCAGGACGGCGTCAGCATCGGCGCCAACAGCTGCGTCGATCGCGGCGCCTTCGAGGACACCTCCATCGGGGAGAACACCAAGATCGACAATCAGGTGCAGATCGCCCACAACGTGCGCGTCGGGCGCAACTGCGTGATGGCCGCCCACACGGGAATTTCCGGCAGCGTGACCATCGGCGACGGCGCCCAGTTCGGGGGCCGCGCCGGCGTCGCCGACCACGTCAGCATCGGCGACGGCGCCCGGATCGGCGCCGCCGCCGGCGTGATGAAGGACATTCCGGCCGGCGAGACCTGGGGCGGCTTTCCGGCCCGGCCGATCCGGCAATGGATGCGGGAAACCGCCTGGCTCGCCAGGCGCGCGAGCCGCAAGGAGGGCGACGCATGAGCCGCAAGGCGCCGGTGAGCGAAGCTCCCACTGAAATCGACATCACCGAGATCCTGGCGCGCATCCCGCACCGCTATCCCTTCCTGCTGGTCGACCGCTGCGAGGACTACGTCGCGAGCCAGTCCATCGTCGGGATCAAGTGCGTGACCGCCAACGAACCGTTCTTCCAGGGCCATTTCCCCGGCTATCCGGTGATGCCGGGCGTGCTGATCGTCGAAGCCATGGCCCAGACTGGCGCGGTCCTGATGTCGAAGTCGCTGGATATCGACGTGGGCGGCAAGGCGATCTTCTTCATGTCGCTGGACAACTGCCGGTTCCGCGCGCCGGTGCGGCCCGGCGCGGTTATCCGCCTGGCGGTCGAGGTCACCCAATCGCGCCGCGACATCTACAAATTCAAGGGCCGCGCGCTGGTCGGCGACAAGGTGGCGGCCGAAGCGGAGTTCGCAGCCATGGTGGTGGAAACCCAGTGAGCGTCGAGATCCATCCGACGGCGCTCGTCGCCAAGGGCGCTGAGCTCGCCGACGGGGTCAGCATCGGGCCGTTCTGCGTCATCGGCGCCAAGGCGAAGATCGGCGCCGACAGCAGGATCTTCTCGCATGTCGTCGTCGAGGGCTCGACCGAGATCGGCGCCCGCAATCAGGTCCATCCGTTCTCGGTGCTAGGCGGGCCGCCGCAACACACCGCCTACCGCGGCGAGGACACGCGCCTGGTGATTGGCGACGACAACATCATCCGCGAACACGCCACCATGAACATCGGCACCGTAAACGGTGGCGGCGTCACGCGCGTGGGCTCCCACGGCCTCTTCATGATCGAGTCGCACGTCGGCCACGATTGCGTGGTCGGCGACAACGTGATCCTCACCAAGCAGGCGACGCTCGGGGGCCACTGCCAGATCGGCGACTTCGTGATCGTCGGCGGGTTGGCCGCGGTGATCCAGTTCACGCGCGTGGGCCGCCACGCCATGATCGGCGGGCTGGCCGCGGTGGTGAAGGACGTGATCCCCTATGGCTCTGTGTGGGGCAACCACGCCCACCTCGAAGGGCTGAACTTGGTGGGCCTGAAGCGGCGGGGTTTCGACCGCGAGACCATAAACACCCTGCGCGCCGCCTACCGCCTGCTGTTCGCTGACGAAGGGACGTTCCAGGAACGCCTCGACGACACGGTGGAAACCTATTCCAGCTCGCCGGAGGTGATGGAGATCATCGAGTTCATCCGCGCCGACGCGAACAGGCCGCTCTGCCTGCCCGAACGCGAAGTGTGATGAGGAAGCTCGGGCTGGTCGCCGGCGGCGGGAGCCTGCCCGTCGAGATCGCCGAGCACTGCCAGCAGTCGGGTCGGCCGCTGTTCGTCATCCGTCTGAAGGGGTTCGCCGGCGGCGAATTGGAACCTTACGCCGGCGCCGAGATCGGGCTCGCCGAGCTCGGCAAATGCATCAAGGCCCTGAGGCGCGCCGGCTGCGAGGCGATCTGCTTGGCGGGTAACGTCGCACGGCCGGACTTCGCCGCCCTGATGCCGGATCTCCGCGGCCTGGCCGCCCTGCCGGGCGCGATCGCCGCCGCGCGCAAGGGGGACGACGCCCTGCTACGCTTCCTGGTGGGCGAGTTCGAGAAGGAAGGTTTCGCCGTCGAAGGCGCGCACGAGGTGATGGACGACCTTGGCCTGGGCGCCGGATTGCTGGGGCGGGTTGCGCCGTGCGCCGAGCATGCCGCCGACATCGCCCAGGCCATGGATGTCGCGCGCACGATCGGCCGGCTCGACGCGGGCCAGGCCGCCGTCGTCTGCCGCGGCCTGGTGCTGGCGTTGGAGGCGGCCGAAGGCACTGATGCGCTGCTCGCCCGGGTGGCCGAGCTCCCGGCGGCGTTGCGCGGCCGGCGGGGCGCGCCGCTGGGCGTGCTCGCCAAAGCCCCGAAGCCTACGCAGGAAACCCGCGTGGACCTGCCGACCATCGGTCCCGCCACCGTCGAGGCGGTGGCCCGGGCGGGCCTGGCGGGGATCGTCGGCGAGGCCGGGGCCCTCCTCGTGCTGGAACGCGAGGCGGTGATCGCGCTCGCCGACCAGCTGGGGATTTTCGTCGTGGGGCTGGAGCCGCACAGGCCGTGACTCCGCCGCTGACCGTCATGCTGGTGGCGGCCGAGGCCTCAGGCGACGATCGCGGTGCGGGCCTCGCGCGCGCGCTGAAGGGCCGCCTGGGGGCGGCCGTGCGCTTCGTGGGCGTCGGCGGCGTGCGGATGGCGGCCGAGGGCGTCGAGAGCCCCTTCGACATCGCCGACATTTCCATCCTCGGCCTGCTGGAAGGCCTGATGGCCTATCGGCGCATCGTGCGGCGCGCCGACGAGACCGCCGCCATCGCCGCCCGCGAGAAGCCGGATGTCGCCGTGCTCATCGATTCCTGGGGGTTCACCTTGCGGGTCGCCCAGCGGCTGCGCAGGCTCGATCCCACCCTGCCGCTGATCAAATACGTCGGGCCACAGGTCTGGGCCACGCGGCCGGGCCGGGCCAGAACCCTGGCCGGCGCCGTCGACCACCTGCTGTCGATCCACGCCTTCGACGCGCCCCATTTCGAAGCCGAGGGCCTGCCGGTGACGTTCGTCGGCAACTCGGCGCTCAGCCTTGATTTCTCCGGGGCCAGGCCCGACCGGCTGCGCAAGCAGATTGGCGCGGGCCCCGCCGATCCCATCCTCTCCGTCCTGCCAGGAAGCCGGCCGGGCGAGATCGAGCGCATATTGCCGTCCTTCGAGGATGCGGTGCGCCGGCTGAAGGACACGCGGCCGGACTTGCAGGTGGTGGTTCCGGCGGCCCCCACAGTGGCCGATATGGTCAAGGCGCGGGTGGCCGGCTGGTCCCACCGGGCGCACGTGATCGAGGGCGAGGCCGGTAAGCTCGACGCCATGAAGGCCGCCACCGTGGCCCTCGCCTGTTCCGGGACGGTGACCACGGAACTCGCGCTCGCCGGGGCGCCGATGGTGGTGGGCTACAAGCTTGGCCCGGTGACCTACGCCATCCTGCAAAGGCTGATCCGCACCCGGTACATCACGCTGTTCAACATCGCCGCCCAGGCGTTCGTGGCGCCCGAACTGGTGCAGGCCGACTGCACGGGGCCGAGGCTCGCCCAGGAGGTGGCGCTGCGTCTGGACGACGCCGAACTGCGCCACCGCCAAGTCTTGGCGCAATACGCCGCGCTCGACCGCATGGGCCGCGGCGGCCCTGACCCGTCGGAAGCCGCGGCGGACGCGGTGCTGAAGGTGCTGGCCGAACGGACCGCCTAGCCGCGCTTGTCGACCGGCGCGTAGGGGCGCTGCAGGGCGCCGGTGTAGAGCTGGCGCGGGCGCCCGATCTTGTAGGCCGGATCCTCGATCATCTCTTTCCACTGGGAAATCCAGCCCACCGTCCGGGCCACAGCGAACAGCACCGTGAACATCTCCGCCGGGAAGCCGAGCGCGCGCAGCGTGATGCCGGAATAGAAGTCGACGTTCGGATAGAGTTTGCGCTCGATGAAATATTCGTCGGACAGCGCGATGCGCTCCAGTTCCAGGGCCACCTTCAGCAGCGGGTCGTCCGCATCCCCGACCTCGGCCAGCACTTCGTGGCAGGTCTTCTGCATCACCGTCGCGCGGGGGTCGTAGTTCTTGTAGACGCGGTGGCCGAAGCCCATCAGCCGGTAGCGGCGGTCCTTCACGCCTTGGATATATTCGGGGATCCGGTCGACCGTCCCGATCTCCTTGAGCATGTTCAGTGCTTCCTCGTTGGCGCCGCCGTGTGCGGGGCCCCAGAGGCAAGCGATGCCGGCGGCGATGCAGGCGAAGGGATTGGCGCCCGAGGAGCCCGCCAGCCGCACCGTCGAGGTCGAGGCGTTCTGCTCGTGGTCGGCGTGCAAGATGAAGATGCGGTCCATGGCCCGCGTCAGCACCGGATTGGGCTTCCAGTCCTCGGCCGGCACCGAGAAGCACATCCGCAGGAAGTTCTCGGCATAGGAGAGGTCGTTGCGCGGGTGCACGAACGGCTGGCCGACGAAGTATTTGTAAGCCCGCGCGGCGATGGTCGGCATCTTGGCGATCAGCCGATGCGCGGAGATCATCCGCTGCTCCGGATCGTTGATGTCGGTGGAGTCGTGATAGAAGGCCGAGAGCGCGCCGACCGCGCCGGTCATGATCGCCATCGGATGAGCATCCCGGCGGAAGCCTTGGAAAAACCTATCAAACTGGTCGTGCAGCATGGTGTGATAGGTGATCGTCTGCTCGAACTCGGCATAGGCCTTGGCGTCCGGCAACTCGCCGTGCAGCAACAGGAAGCAGACTTCGACGAAGTTGGACTTCTCGGCCAGTTCGCCGATCGGATAGCCGCGGTGCAGCAGGACGCCGGCATCGCCGTCGATATAGGTGATCTTGCTTTCGCAACTGGCCGTGGAGGTGAATCCCGGATCGTAGGTGAAGGCGTCGCTCTCGGCGTAGAACTTGCGGATGTCGACGACGTTGGGGCCTGCCGTACCCTTCAACACCGGCAGGTCGATGGTCTTTCCGCCGATGCTGATCTGTGCCGTGTCGGCCATGCCGAGCCCTCCGAAATACGGTTCGTGAAACACCTGTTCGGACGGCTTATAGCGCGTTAGCCGTTAAGCGAAAGCGCATCGTCAAGGCGCCCGAGGCTTTCGGGTTTTCCCAGCGAAACAAGGGCGCCGGCGAGGTCGGGCGCCGGCGATCCACCGGACAGCACGGCGCGCAGGGCGGGTCCGATCTTGCCCAGGCCGACGCCTTCTTTTTCGGCAAATCCGCGGTTCAGCGCCTCAAGGCTCGGCACGTCCCAGACGGCCGCGGCGGCCAGGGCCCCGCGCAGCCGCCCGAGCCGTGCGCGGGTCTCCTCGCCGAGCAAGGCTTGGGCCTTTTCCGGCAGTTCCAGCGGACGCTGCTTCAGGGCGAAGACCGTGGCGTCGGCCAGTTCCAGCGTCGTCTTGGCTCCGTCGCGGACGAAGGGGATGACCTGCGTCAGGACGGCCAGATGGTCGTCGCGCAGCGGCCAGTCGCGGCTCGCGTGGATCGCCGCCACCAGGGCCGCCAACCGCCCGGGGTCGGCCTGGCGGATGTAGTGGTTGTTCAGATGGTTAAGCTTGGCCCAGTCCAGCCGCGCGGGCGCGCCCACCACGTCGGTGATGTCGAACCAGCCGATAGCCTGCGCGTCGGTGAAGATCTCGTCGTCGCCGTGGCCCCAGCCGAGCTTGGTCAGGTAGTTGCGCATGGCCTCGGGCAGGTAGCCCATCTCGGCGAACTCGCTGACCGCCTGCGCGCCATGGCGCTTGGAAAGCTTGGTTCCGTCGGGGCCGTGGATCAGCGGCAGGTGCGCCCAGACCGGCGGCGCCCAGCCCAGGCCCTGGTAGATCAAGGTCTGGCGCGCGGCGTTGTTGAGGTGGTCGTCGCCGCGGATCACATGGGTGACGCCCATCTCGTGGTCGTCCACCACGACGGCCAGATTGTAGGTTGGCGTGCCGTCGGTGCGCAGCAGGATCAAGTCGTCGAGATCCTTGTTGTGGAAAGTCACGGGCCCCTTCACCTGGTCTGCGATCAGCGTCTCCCCCTCGATGGGCGCCTTCAGCCGCACCACGAACGGCCGGTCCGGCGCGTCGTTCGGCGACCGGTCCCGCCAGGGCGAGCGCACGACGCGCCCTTCGGCGCGGGCCGCCGTTCGCTCAGCCTCCAGCTCCCCGGGGGTCATGTAATCGCGATAGGCCGAACCGCGCGCCAGCATCTCGTCGACGGCCTTGGCGTGGCGATCGGCCCGGCTCGCCTGGAAGACCGGCGTCTCGTCCGCTTCCAGGCCCAGCCAGGCCAGCCCGTCGAAGATCACCTGTACGGCGGCCTCGGTGGACCGCTCGCGGTCGGTGTCCTCGATGCGAAGCAGAAACTTTCCACCCGTATGACGAGCATAAAGCCAGTTGAAAAGCGCCGTGCGGGCCGTGCCAATGTGCATGGCGCCGGTGGGCGAGGGGGCGATACGGGTGACGACGGGCCTGTCGGACATCGAGGTGGTGGAACCTGCAGGAGCTGCGCCGGCGGACGCCGGGGCGGCGCCTCTTAACACGCGCGTCCCGGCGCCTCCTAGACTGGCGCGCGCGTGGGCCTGGCTTGGCGAGCAGGCCGAGCAGCAGGCCGACCGCTGGTCGCTGTGGGCGCCCGTCGCCTTCGGAGGCGGCGCAGCGCTGTATTTCGCCCTTCGGCGAGAGCCCCAGGCCTGGGTCGGCGTTGCGGGCGCGGCGGTGGCGGCGGCCGCGCTGCTGGCGGCCAGTCGATGGAGCCGGTCGCGAGGCCTGACCGCCGCCATCGTTCTGCTCGCCTGCACGTTGGGCGGGTTTTCGATGGCCAAATTGCGCACGGTGGGCGCCACGGCGCCGGTCGCGGGAGCCGATGTGCGGCCGCAACGCTTGCAGGGTTGGGTTGTCGACGTTGTCAGCCCCGGCGCCGGCGGGCCACGCCTGCTGATCGCGCCCGCCCGCATCGGCGACTGGACGGCGGCCGCCACGCCGATCCGCGTGCGCGTCACCTTGCGCGGCGGCTATCTGCCGGCCCCGGGCGAACCGATCAGCGTGCTGGCGGTGATCAACGCCCCGCCGCAGCCGGCCAGCCCAGGGTCCTATGACTTCGCGCGGGACGCCTTCTTCCAGAGCGTTGGCGGCGTCGGCTTCGCGCTGGGGCCGGTGCAGACCTGGTATCCGACCGAACGGCCGCCGTGGCGCCTGCGGCTGACCATGCGGATCAATGCCCTGCGCTGGGCGCTCACCCGACGCATCGTCGACACGTTGGGAGTTCAGAGCGGCGGCCTGGCCGCGGCCATGACCACGGGCCACGACGCCTTTATCCCCAAGGACCAGGTCAGCGACCTGCGCGTCGCGGGCCTGGCGCACATCATCTCGATCTCCGGCCTGCACATGGCCATCGTCGGCGGGTTTGTCTTCGCCCTCGCGCGGTTCGGGATTGCGGCGTGGCCGTGGCTCGCTCTGAGGATCCCGGGCAAGAAGCTGGCGGCGGCGCTCGCCCTGGGGGCGGTGCTGGCCTACCTGGTCCTCTCGGGCGCCCCGCCACCGGCCGAACGCTCGGCCGTCACGGCGGCGGTGGCGTTCGGGGCGATCCTGGTGGACCGCCAGGCGATCAGCCTCCACGCGCTGGCGCTCGCCGCCTTCGTGGTGCTCCTCCTGCAACCCGAGGCGGTCACCCAGCCCGGCTTCCAGATGTCGTTCGCCGCGACCGCCGCCCTGGTGGCGCTCGCCGAGATCTGGCCGCATCCGGTGAAGGAGATCAACACGCCCTGGCCGATCCGGATCGTGCAGGGGGCGTGGACCTGGACGCTGGCCGGCGCGGCCGCGAGCTTCGTGGCCGGGGCGGCGACCACGCCCTTTGCCATGCAGCATTTCAACCGCATCTCCACCTGGGGCCTGATCTCCAACATGGTCACCGAGCCGATCTCGGGATTCCTGATGATGCCGGGCCTGGCGATCGGCGCGGTGCTGGCGCCCTTTGGCCTGGGCGAGTGGCCGCTGGGGGTGGCCGGGTTCGCCATCGACCTGATGAACCGCGTGGCGCACATCGCGGCGACCGCGCCCTATGCCCAGCTCAATGTGGCCAGCGGACCCGCCTGGACGCTGCCCGCGGCATTCCTCGGCCTGCTCTGGCTCTGCCTGTGGAAGGGACACCTGCGCTGGGTGGGGCTGCCACTGGCGCTCGCGGTGAATCTTGCGCCGAAGCCCACGGTCCCCGACGTATGGGTCGACGGGGCCGGTGCGGCGGTCGCCGTGCGCTCCGGCCAAGACGCGGTGTTGTTCCGCCCGGATGTGAAGCTGTTTGGCGCCGAACTCTGGGCGCGCCGTCGCGGGCTCGTCCCGCTGGAGACAGCTGCTGCGCGCGATGCGAGCTTCGATTGCGATCACTGGAGCTGCACGCCGCTGGCGACGGCGCCGCTTAAGGTCGCCGCAGCCTGGAACGTCAAGCGCCCCCTCAAAGACGGCCGGCTCGCGCAGATGTGCGGTTCATCCGAAGTGGTGATCCTGCGCAACGCCTTCTCGCCGGAAAGTTGCCCCGAGTCGGTTGTCCTGACGGGCGTCGATTTTGCCCGCGGCGGCTCGGCGGAACTCTACCGGTTTGGGCCTGGGAAATGGGGCGTGGTCTGGGCTCGGGATCTGCGGGGCCGACGGCCGTGGACCTGGGGCCCGGATTCAAGGTTCGGCCGCTGAGCGGCTTCGCTGCGCCGGAGGCGGGTGGAGCCTCGGCGTATGGCCGAGGCTCCGGTATCGCCTCTTTCTTGGCGTCTTTCGCGGCGTCCTTGCCCGCGTCCTTCGCGGCCTCGCCGGCCTTGGCGGCGTGATCGCCAGCCGACTTGGCGGCTTCGCCCGCGGCCGCCGCGGGGGCGGCGGCGGCGTCAGCGGTCGGCGCGGCGGCCGCGGCGGCGGCGTCGGTGCTGGCCGTGGTCGCCGCGGAATTGGCCGCGGCGGCTTCCGACTTTGCGGTTCCCGCGTCGACGGCGGCGTTTTCGCCAGCCGGCTTGTTGCAGGCGGCGGCCGCCAGGCCGAGCACGGCGACAGCCGCCAGAGTGATGATGCGCATCGTGGTTATCTCTCCCTATCGACGTCGCAGGACCGCGACGTCTTCGACAGCCGGAGCGAATGTCTTTGCAATCGCCCCACCCCGCGCGGACGCGCGGGGCCAAGGCCGAGGGTGCACGATTTCGTGGCCTAGTGGTAGCGGCGGATCAGACCGACCAGCTTGCCCTGCACGGCGACCTGATCCGGGCCGAAGATGCGGGTCTCGTAGGCCGGGTTGGCCGCTTCCAGCGCGATGGAGGCCCCCTTGCGGCGCAGGCGCTTCAGCGTGGCTTCCTCGCCCATGACCAGGGCCACCACGATGTCGCCCGAGGTGGCCGTATCGCCGCGGCGGATGACCACGAAATCACCGTCGAGGATGCCGGCGTTGATCATCGAATCGCCCTGGATCTCCAGGACGAAGTGTTCGCCCGCGCCCAGCATGCTTTCCGGCACCGGGATGCGGTCACGTTCTTGCTGGATGGCCTCGATCGGCGTGCCGGCGGCGATCTTGCCAAGGATCGGCAGGTCACGGGTGTCATTGGCGGCAACGGGGAGCGCCGGACCACCGTCCACGAGTTGCGGCTTGAACGGCGCGCGGCCCTTGGGCGGGGCGGCCATGGTCGCCTGTTGCGGCAGCTTCACCACCTCCAAAGCCCGCGCCCGGTGCGGCAGGCGGCGCAGGAACCCGCGCTCCTCCAGGGCGGTGATCAGCCGGTGGATACCGGACTTCGACGCCAGGTCCAGCGCCTCCTTCATCTCGTCGAACGACGGCGAGACGCCGCTTTCCTTGATGCGCTCGTGGATGAACATGAGCAGTTCGTGTTGTTTGCGCGTGAGCATCGGCCTGGACCTCGAACAGAGCGCCTGGAGAACAAAGCGCCAACGTTATCGATGTTCTCTAGGTGTTCCGAATTAATGTCAAGTTACGGTCCGCGCCGCTGAAAAATCAGCGGAAATTTGCAACGCAGCACGGCGCCGACGCCGACTCAGCCATTAGCCCAACCGACCCTGCAGGGCGGCGTCGGACTGCGCTTGGCTGGCCCCCAAGGCGACGGCGCGCTGGGCGGCCTCCCGCGCCTCCGGACGTCGGGCGGTGCGCGCATAGACGTATGCGAGCTGTAGGTAGACCGCCGGGCGGCCCGGATCGATCTTCAAGGCGCGTAGCAGGGCGTCCTCCGCGGCCCGGAAGTCGCGCCGGCTGGCGGCCGCCATGCCAAGGCCCACCGCAGCCGCGGCGTTGCCGGGCTCGCGGTCCAACAGCCCCCGGAAAACCCGCTCGGCCTCAGCGGGCCGGCCCGCCGCGAACCAGACGGCGGCGACGCGGGCCTGCACCTGCGCGTCCGGGTCGGCTTCCGCCTTGGCGAGCCAACGCCCCGCCTCGGCGGGATCGCCTTGAAGGGCGTGGTAGGCCGCATGGGCCAGCGCGCCCCATCCGCGCCGCGGGGCCAAGCGGGTCAGGCTGCGGGCCAAGGCCGGCAGGGGCTCGGCCTCCTCCAGCGCGACCAGCGCCATAGCCTTGACGGCGAGCGCGGCCACGAAGTCGGCGTCGCAATCGAGGGCGGCCTGGGCGGCGGCCTTGGCGGCTTGCGGGTCGCGTGACAGCAGCGCCAGGGCCAGGTCCGCCAGGCCCTGCGCGCGCCACGCCGCCGTCGCCTGAGGCGGCGCGGCGTAGCCGGCGACAGCCGCGTCCTGCATGAGGTCGCGATCTGGCGCCGCCGGCGTCGCGAGGCGGACGGCCGGCGCTGGCGCGCGCGCGCCCTGCGGAACGAGATTTGCGATGGGTCGGACCAGGCTTGCGTCTTCCAGCCCGAACGCGGCCAGGACAGTCGGGGCTATCTGGGCGAGGTCGGCGCCGGCGAAGCTCGCCCCCGCCGCCACCGTCGGGCCCGCCGCCACCAGCGCGCCGGTCCGGCCGCGCCAACCCGGCGACGCCACCATCACCAGCGCATCCGGGCCGGCCAGGTCCGCCAGCGCGCCCACCAAGCCGTCGAAAAACCGCCAGGCGCCGTCGACAACCTGGGCGAAGGGGCCTTCCGATTCGGCCTCGAAGGTGGCCAGCACCTCGCCGAGCCAAGCGTGATGCACGAAGAGGGCGTCCGGCCGCTGCTCGGTGATCAGGTGGGCCGCGGCGGCTTGCACGGTGGCGGCCTGAGCCATGGCCACCGCGAGCGTCGGCAATTTGGCGTCGCGGCTCTGGTCCAGGCGGCCGAGCGTCGGGACCAGCGGCGCCAGCATCTCGCCGGTGATCTGCGTCGGATGCACGCGCAACCCGCGCAAGGCGGCGCGCAGGTCGGCGGGCGCGCAGTGCCGGGGCAGGGCCCAGGCGGCAGCCTCCTTGCCGTTAGCCTCAGCGAAATCCCGGTCGACGTGCGCGCCCGGCCAGTCCGCCCCGCGGCGGGCCGCCGGCCAAGCGACGCTGGCCGTCGAGACGCCGGCCGCCGAAAGCTGCTCCCACACCGCCGGCGTTCGCCACGAGGCGCGGCTGATGCGCCGCACGCCGCCCGCCCAGGCTTCGTCATAACGCCAAGCGCCGTGCCGCTCTGGGGGCGCGCCCGTCACCATCGTCACCCAGGGTGCGGGGCCTGACAGCGGCTCCGGCGCCCGCACCCATCCAGCCACCCCGCGGGCGCGCAGGTCTGCGAGCCGCTGCGCGGAACGGCCTGAAAAACTTGGCCAATCAAGCCCTGCGGCGCCGATCACCATCAGTCTGGTCATGCCGCCAAGTCCCGTGTTAGCGAGGGCCCATGCGTTCCGTGACCGTTGGCCCGGCGACCGAGGCCGAAGCTCCCGCCTGCCTCGCCCTGCTGCCGGAGGCGCGCCGGCTGCCAGCCGAATTGCTGGTCGCTCGGCAGGATGGACGCCTTGCCGGCGCGGCGGCGCTGATTTGGCGCAGCTGGGCGACGCCCGGCGGTTTCCCGCTTAGCATACACGTCCTGCCGGCTCTTCGCCGCCAGGGCGTCGGCCGTCGGCTGGCGGCGGAAGCCATGGCGATGGCCGCTGGCGAGGCGCCAGGGCTGTGGTCGCTGGAGGCGGAGGACCTCGACGGGCCGGCGGCGGTTTTCCTGCAGGCCTGCGGCTTCGCCCTCGTGCGGCGTCAACACTATTTCCAGGCGGGGGTACAGGCCCTGCACGACACCGTGGGGCCGCTGGTCGCGCGGATGAAGGAGCGCGGGCGCATTCCCGACGACGCCAGGGTGGTGCGGCTGCCGGACGCGCCCATGGACGAGGTCAGCTGGCTGGTGTCGGCAGAGTTCGGCGGCGGCCCGTTCCGGGTCCTGCACAACCTTCGCCAGCGTGCGGCGAACCAGGGCGTGTCGACGGAGGATCAGTCCCTCGTCGTGATGCATGACGGCAAGGTGGCGGCCGTGTTGCTGGGGCGAATGGATCACGGCGTCGGCGTCATCGATGCGCGGGTGGCGGCGCGCGGCGCTCGCGGTGACTGGCCAAACGCCCTGTTGCTCGACGCGATTCTGCGGCGAGGCCTGACGTTGGGCGTCGCGGAATTCCGCTTTCATTGCGACGACGACGTCCGCGACACGCTCAGCCTGGCGCGCCGCTGCAACGCCCGCCAGATCGCGCAGAAGGGCCTCTTTTACTGCGCGTTGAACGCGGGTTGACGGCGGCGTTGGCGCAGTGTGGCGCCGGCCAGGCCAAAACCGCCGATCATCAGCGCCCAGGCCGCTGGCTCCGGCACCGCCGCCTTGTCGTAGCTGATGTCCACCAGGGTGTCGGCGCCATCCACATGAGCGGCGCCGACATACTGCACGCCGGCCTCGTCGAAGGTCAGGTGGACGTAGAGATCGCCGCCGGTGATCGACTGCAGGCTCGGCGCACCCACGCCGTCGCCGTGCAGGCCGCCGGTCTTTACCTGGGTGTTGGAGAAGGTTTCGTGCGGATCAGGCAGACCCGGCACAGGAGACAGGTTACCGAGCATGGCGCCGGGATAGGCCCCGATCTCCGACTTCAGGTCGCGGCCGCTAAAGCCATAGTAGAACTGCGCCGGACTGCCGTCGAAGAGCGAGATGTCCTGGAAGGCGTCGCCACCCGAGAAATTGACCGGGAACACGGTCACCGCCGCATCGGCCTGCGAGGCCGCGCCCACGGCGCCGCCGGCCGCCAGCATGGCGAATGCGTACTTCATCTTACTCACGGCAAACCCCCGACTCGATACAACTGCCTTCCCTTAGCCACGCGGCGTGGGGCGCGCAAAGCAATGCTCGCGACAGGGGAATTTCAATCGATGTCGACGGCCTGCGACGCGAGCAATCGTTGCGTCGCCGTCGCAACATCGGCCTGCCGCATCAAGCTCTCGCCCACCAGCATGGCGTGCGCGCCGGCGCGTTCCAGCCGCGCCGCGTCGGCCGGCGTGAAGACCCCGCTTTCGGTGACCAGCAGAGCGTCCGGAGGCGCCGCGGCGGCGAGCCGCTCGGTGATCGCGAGGTCGACGTGGAAGGTCCGCAGGTCGCGGTTATTGACGCCGATGAGCGTGACGCCAAGTCGCGCGGCGCGCGCCATCTCGACCGCGTCGTGGGTTTCGACCAGTACGTCCATGCCGAACGCCGCGGCGGCGGCGATCAGGTCCGCGGCCAGGGCGTCGTCGACCATGGCCAGGATCACCAGGACGGCGTCGGCGCCCAGGGCGCGACTCTCTGCCACCTGCCAGGGATCGACCAGGAATTCCTTGCGCAGACAAGGCAGGCCGGTGGCCTCGCGGGCCGCGACCAGGAAGGCGTCGGCCCCCTGGAAGCTCGGGGTGTCTGTCAGCACCGACAGGCAGGCCGCGCCGCCGCCCTCATAGGCCCGGGCGAGGGCGGATGGGTCGAAATCCTCGCGGATCAGGCCTTTGGAGGGCGAGGCCTTCTTGATTTCGGCGATCAGCGCCAGGCGGCCGGGGCCGTGCGCGCGCTGCAGGGCCGCGCGGAAGCCGCGGGGCGGGGAGGCTTCGCGCGCGGAAGCTTCGACCGAAAGCAGGGCACGCGCGGCCTTGCGGGTCGCCACCTCCTCGCGCTTGTACGCCGCGATGCGCGCCAGGATGTCGCTCATGCGCCGGCCAGGCCCACCAGCCTGTCGAGCGCGCCCTGCGCGCGGCCGTCGTCGATCACCGCCCCGGCCAGATCGACGCCCTCGCGCAGGGTCTCGACCTTTTCGCCGACCAGGAAGGCGGCCGCGGCGTTCAGCAGCACGATGTCGCGATAGGGTCCCTTGTCGCCCGCCAGCAGGTCCCTGAGCGCGGCGGCGTTCTCCTGAGGCGAGCCGCCCGTCAGGTCCGCCAGGGCGGCCCGGCGCAGGCCGACGGCTTCCGGCGTGACGGTGAAGAGGCGCACCTGGCCGTCGCGCATCTCGGCCACGCTGGTCTCTCCGGTGGTGGTCATCTCGTCGAGCCCTGAGCCGTGCACCACCCAGGCCCGTTCCGCCCCCAGGACTCTCAGAGCCTCGGCCAGAGGCGCGACCCAGCGCTCGGCGAAGACGCCCACGACCTGGCGCTGGGCGCCCGCGGGGTTGGTAAGGGGGCCGAGCAGGTTGAAGATCGTCCGGAACCCCAACTCCGCGCGGACCGGCGAGACGTGGCGCATGGCGCCGTGGTGGGCCGGCGCGAACATGAAGCAGATGCCCGCCTCGTCCAGCGCCTGCAATTGCCGCTCCGCGGGCATGGCTATATCGACGCCGAGCTCGGCCAGGACGTCGGAGGTCCCGGACTTGGACGACAAGGCCCGGTTGCCGTGCTTGGCGACCTTCAGGCCGCCGCCGGCCGCCACGAACCCAACGGCGCTGGAAATGTTCAGGGTGTGCAGGCCGTCGCCGCCGGTGCCGCAGACGTCGATCGTCGGGTAGCGCGGCTCGATGTGCACGGCGGCGCGGCGCATGGCCCGCGCACAGGCCACGATCTCGCCCAGGGTCTCGCCGCGCATCCGCATGGCCGTGAGCGCAGCCCCGACCTGGGCCGGCGTCGGCTCGCCGCGCAGGCAGGCGGCGAAGAACTCGCCGGCGTTGTCCTCGGACAGGGTGCCGCCGTCCGCCAGCAGGCTGAGCAAGGGCTTGAAGGCGTCGGACATCGGCCGGGTCAGGCTTCCGCCAGCCGCTTCACGCCGGCGATCTCCAGGAAGTTGGCCAGGAGTTCGTAGCCGCATTCGGTGGCGATCGATTCGGGGTGGAACTGCACCCCATGGACGGGCCGCGTCCGGTGCTGAACGCCCATGATTTCGCCATCTTCGGTCCAGGCCGTGATCTCCAGGTCGGGCGGCAGCTGGTCCTTCTGCACCGACAGGCTGTGGTAGCGGGTAGCGGTGAACGGGTTTTTCAAGCCCGCGAACACGCCTTTCCCCCCATGGTGGATCAAGCTGGTCTTGCCGTGCATCAGCGCCTTGGCGTGGACCACCTCGCCGCCGAAGGCCTGGCCGATCGCCTGGTGGCCGAGGCAGACGCCGAAGATCGGCAGCTCGGCGGGCGCTGCGGCGAGCAGAGCCAGGCAGATGCCGGCGTCGTTCGGGGCCTTCGGCCCGGGTGACAGCAGTATGCCCTGCGGCTGCAGGCCCAAGGCCTCGCGCACCCCGATCGCGTCGTTGCGAACGACGCGCGTCTCCGCGCCCAGCTCGTTCAGATAGTGAACCAGGTTGTAGGTGAAGCTGTCGTAGTTATCGATCACCAGGATCATGCGAGCCTATCTAGGCCGTGGCCAAGCCAGCGCCAAGCGCTGCGATTGGCGAGGGCCGCGACTCCGGCGATGCTGTGGCCCATGGCCGCCTCGTCCTCCGCCCTTGATCCCGACGCCTTGGCGCGCGCGAGAGCGCTGCTCGTGCGGCCGGTTCGGCGGGAGCGGATGTGGCCGGTGCTGGCGGCGGCGGGCGTCCTCGCCATCTCCGCCCTGGCTTTCGCCACGGCGATGATCATGGCGCCGCCGTTGACCAGCGAGCACGTCGCCGTCGATCGCGGCGCGACGTAGCTCGGCCCTCGACCGCAGCGCCTCTGGCCGATTAGGATCGCCCTGCCAGCCGGAGCGATGCGGATGACCAGGGTCGAGATGTCGGGACGCTGTTGGACACGCTGGCTGCTCGCTATCGCCGCCAGCGCCTTGATGGCCTCGCCCGGGCGCGCGGCCGCGCCGGCCGCACCGGACAAGGCGCCTGTGCAGGCTTCGACGACGGTGGAAGGCCTGACGGTCACGGCGCGCAACCCGGAGCCGGAGCAGTTGCCGGCTATCGTCAACAGGTTCGTGAAATCCCACGGCGAGCTCAGCCGGATCGGACAGCTTTCCCGCTGGACGGTCCCGGTGTGCCCCAAGGTCGTGGGCCTGGCGCCGGCGTTCGACAGCTTCGTCCTGGCCCGGGTGCGGCGGGTCGCGGCCGACGTCGGCGCACCGGTGGACAAGAAATCGACCTGCAAGCCGAACCTGCTGATCGCCTTCACGACCAAGCCGCAGGACCTGCTGGACAACGTCCGCAAGCGTCACCCGCAGATGCTGGGCTTCCACTATGCCGCTCAGACCCCGAGGCTGGCGACCTTCAGCCATGCTTTCCAGGCCTGGTACATGACCGGCACCGCGCCCGAAGGGGGCCTCATGGAGATCGATTCCGAATTCACCCCGATGCCCGGCGGCACGGCCGGCAGCCGGCTGACGTCACGGCTCACCAGCCAGTTCGTGGAGGCCCTGGTGATCATGGATTCGCGCCAGGCCGTCGGCCACCAGATCGGGGCCATCGCCGACCACGTGGCCATGCTGAGCCTCGCCCGAGCCTCGGACGTAAGCGGCTGCAGCGCGCTTCCCAGCATCCTCGATTTCCTGAACCCGGACTGCGCGGCCGGACCCGATGTCGATTCGATCACGCCCTACGACACGGCGTATCTGAAGGGCCTCTATTCGATAAACCTCGAGGCCTATGCGGCGGCCCAGCGCAGCGAGATCGGCAGCCGCATGTTGCGCGAGATCGCCACGCACTAGCCGGGGGCGTCAGACGAACCGCCAGCTCTCCTCGGCCGCGCGGCGAAGGGCTCGCGCCTTGTGCAGGGTCTCCTCGTATTCGGCGTCGGGATCGGAGTCGGCGACCACGCCGCCGCCGGCCTGGACGTACATCGTATCGTCCTTGAAGAGGGCGGTGCGCAGCACGATGCAGGTGTCCACCGAGCCGTCGCAGCCGAAATAGCCTGCGGCGCCCGCATAGCCGACGCCGCGCTTTTCGATCTCCAGTTCGTCGATGATCTCCATGGCTCGAACCTTCGGCGCGCCGGACAGCGTGCCGGCGGGCAGGGCGGCCATCACCACATCCACCGGATCGAGGCCGTCCGGAGCATCGCCCTCGACGTTGGAAACCAGGTGCATGACGTGGCTGTAGCGCTCCACGAAGAAGCTCGCGGTCACCCGGACGCGCGGCGGCGCCCGGGTTCCCTGAGGCGTCTGTGGCGGCGCGTTCGCGCCACGATCCTTCAGCATCGCCACCCGGCCGACATCGTTGCGGCCAAGGTCGAGCAGCATCAGGTGCTCGGCGCGCTCCTTGGGGTCGGAGACCAGTTCCTGCTCCAGCGCCAGGTCCTCGGCGGGCGTGGCGCCCCGGGGCCGGGTGCCGGCGATGGGGCGGATGGTGATCTTACCGTCGCGCAACCGCACCAGGATCTCCGGCGAGGAGCCGGCCAGCTGGAAGTCGCCGAAGTTCAGATAGAACAGGAACGGGGACGGATTGGTGCGCCGAAGCGACCTGTAGAGCGCGAACGGATCGCGCCTGAACGGGCTCGCGAAGCGGTGGCTCGGCACCACCTGAAAGACGTCGCCGGCGCGCACATAGGCCTTGGCCTGCTCGACGATCTCGCCATAGCGCTCGCGGCTGATCTTGGAGGTGAAGGCGTCCGGCTCGGGGACCCCATCGCCTTTCAGCGGCGGCGTAGGCCGCTTGAGGTCGGCCCGCACGACGTTCAAGCGGTCCTGTGCGGCCTCATAGGCCTCCCGGGGCGAGGTCGCGTTGGGACGCACCGGCGTAACCAGCACGATCTCCTGGGCGATGGCGTCGAAGATCGCCACGATCGACGGCCGGGTCATCACGCCATCGGGCAGGTCCAGCGGATCGGGATTGACGTTCGGCAGGCGTTCCACCAGCCGGGCCATGTCGTAGCCCATGGCGCCGAAAAGGCCCGCGGACGGCGGCGGCAGCCCGGCCGGAAGCTCGATTCGCGAGGCGGCCACCAGGTCCCGCAGGCTGTCCAGCGCTCCGCCCGGCTGGGCGACAAAGCGCCCCGCGGCGATATCCTCGCCCCGCGCCACCTCTGCCTGGTCGCCGCGGCAGCGCCAGACGAGGTCGGGGTTGAGGGTGATGATCGAATAGCGCGCCCGGAACGCGCCGCCCTCGACGCTTTCGAACAGGAAGGCGTAGGGGCGGCCGTGCCCGATCTTCAGATAGGCCGAGACCGGCGTCTCCAGGTCGTCGATCAGGCGCGTCCAGACGAGCTGGGGGCGGCCGGCCCGGTATGCGTGCTCGAAAGCCGGATACGCGGGCTCGACGGTCATTTCGCGAGCGGCGGCTTGCCGACCTTTTTCGGCGCGGCCGTGGGGTCGATCGGCTCCAACCCGATGGCTTCGCGGGCGCGGTTGGCGTCGATGGTCACCTTCACCCTCTGACGGGCCGCGGTGTGCGCGGACTCGTTGATCTCCCGATAGAAGGCGTTGGTCATCTGCGGGCGGAGCTGCTCGGCGGCGCGCGCCAGGGTGGTCACGTCGCCGGTGTGGATCGCCTCCAGCTTGCCCACCACGAGGCCGAAGTGGTTGGCCTGGGCGGTGAACACGTCACCGGGCTTGGCGGTGAAGATCTTGGCCAGGGTGTCCTGCGACAGCGTCTGGTTCTGCTGGGCCGACTGGCGGTCGAGGCCCGGAGCCTCGACGACGCTGGAGCCGGCCGCGGCGGCGACGGCCTGCAGGCTTTCGCCCTTCTTGAGGCGTGCGGCGAACGTGTCGGCGCGGGCCTGCATCGCCTTGACCAGTTCGCGCTGGGTCCAGGCGCGGGCCAGCAACGGCTTGATTTCCGCGAATGGCGGGATGGCGGGCGGGGTGATTTTTTCCACGCGCACGGCGAAGTATTCGCCATTGCCGGCTTCCTCGACTTCGCTCTCGCCTCCGGCCGGCAGCGACCAGGCGGTCTGTATCAGCTTCTGGCTGAGGCCGGGGACCGGCTGGCCGGTCATGTCGCGCCCGGTCTCGGTTACCGGGCCGATGGTGACGGTAGGCACGCCGGCCTTGGCGGCGGCCGCCGCCAGGCTCGCGCCCCCCTGGTGGGCGTCGTCATAGGCCTGGGTCAGGGCGTAAACCTTCTCGGAAGCCGCGTCCTTGCGGATCTCCGCTTCCAGGGCGGGGCGCACCTCGTCGAGGGTCACCGCGCGCCCGGGCGTCACCGAGAGCACCTTC
This sequence comes from Caulobacterales bacterium, assembly GCA_044445675.1. GTDB lineage: Bacteria > Pseudomonadota > Alphaproteobacteria > Caulobacterales > Caulobacteraceae > Phenylobacterium. The sequence goes on from JBIOED010000022.1 coordinate 21,329, forward strand.
ACCACCGCCATGCCGAGGTCGCCGCGCACCGTGGCCACCTGGCCGGCCGGCGTGGCGAAGGCGGCGGCGGCGACCTTCTTGTCGGGGATCGCCGTCTGCGGCTTGTTGGCATAGGTGATCGCCTCGACGCCGGCCGTCTTGGCGACCAGGGCCGGATCGGCGCCCTTCGCCAGGCCCTGGGCGATCTGGGTCGCGGCCGCCGCGTCCTTGGCGGGAATCTGGATGACCGTGCGGGTCTCGGGCGTCGACAGCGTGTCCTTGCGGAAATTGAAGCGCTTCTGCAACTCCGCGGGATCGACCGGCGTATTGGCGGCCACTTCCGACGGAGAGAAGCGCACGACCGTCAGCGTGCGGAATTCGGGCCGCGTCAGCTGGGCGGCGTTTTCCTTCATCAGTTCGGTAAGCTGGGCGTCGGTGGGCGCGGGCGGCGCCGGCACGCTGCCGGGTTCGATCCCGAAGTAGCCCACGTCGCGGCTTTCCGCGGTGTAGATCGCCGCCATCGCGGCATAGGCCCGGGGCGCCCGCAAGCCAGCGATGAGCCCGGTGGTGGCATGCTGGTCGGTGATCTGGTCGCGCATGGTCGCTTCGAACCCGGCCGGCGTCAGGTTGTTGTCCGCCAGCTTGCGTTCATACGAGATCTTGTCGAAGCGGCCGGAGACCTGGTCGAAGAAGGCGGGAATCTTCTGGATCTCGGCGGCGATCAGCCTGTCTGCGGGGCGAATGCCCATCTTGGTCAGCAGATCGGCATAGGCTTCGCGGGTGGCGAGGCCTTCGGCCACCCGGCGATCGAGGCCGTTGGCGGCGGCCATCTCCGGGGTGATCTGTTGGCCCACCTGCTGCTCCACCTGCGCCTTGAAGGTCTCGAAGGCGCGCTTGTACTCGGCAGGGCCGATGGAGCGGGCGCCGGCGGTGATCACGGCGTTGCCGGTCCGCGGACGCAGGAGGTCGCGGTTTCCGATCCCGAACACCGCAAAGCTGATGATCAGCAGCGCGAACAGGAGCGTGGCGACCCAGGACTTCGCGAAAGCGCGAATGGCGGTGAGCATTGATTCCCTTTCCACGGCCCGATGCGGGGCGCAGGCGTGCGCGCCGGTATAGTGGAGGCCCGTCCCGCCCCGCAAGCACGTGACATGCGGCTCCGCTTGGCTTAACCGCCGCCGGATCGTCCCGCGGGCGACCAAAGCGAGGCCAGATGACCACTCCGACCCCCTTGATCGCCGGCAATTGGAAGATGAACGGCACGAGCGCCTCAATCGGCGAGGCGCGCGCCGTGGCGGCCGGCGCCGGCGGGCCGGCGCGCGTGGCGATCTGCCCGCCCGCGCCGCTGATCCGCTTGATGAGCGAGGCCCTGAAGGGCTCGTCGGTGCTGGTGGGGGCGCAGGATTGCCATTGCGAGGCGGCCGGCGCCTACACGGGTGACATCTCGGCCGAAATGCTGGCCGACGCCGGCGCAAGACTGGTGATTCTCGGCCACTCCGAACGGCGCGCCGGCCACGGCGAGACCGACGACCTCGTGGCGCGCAAGGTCCGCGCGGCCCTGCGGGCGGGCCTGGAGCCCATCGTCTGCGTCGGCGAAACCCTGGCGCAGCGCCAGGCCGGGGACGCCGTCAAGATCGTGACAGGGCAGGTGAGGGGCTCGCTGCCTGGCGAGCTCGCGGGCCAGGCCTATTCGGTCGCCTACGAGCCGGTGTGGGCGATCGGCGCCGGGCTGACGCCCGCCCTCGCCGAGATCGAGGAGATGCACGCCGCCATCCGCGCCACCCTGCGCGACCTCTTCGGCGCAGAGGGCGACGCGCCGCCAATCCTCTACGGCGGCTCGGTGAAACCCTCGAACGCCGCGGACATCCTGCGCGCGGCCGAAGTGGGCGGCGCCCTGGTCGGCGGCGCCTCCCTGAAGGCCGTGGATTTTCTGGGCATCGTCAACGCCGTCTAGGCGGACGCCGGCCCCTTGAGCTCCACCGTATTGCCCTCCGGGTCGCGGATGTAGAGCGAGAAGCCTTCGCCGTCGGCGCCGTAGCGGCGGCCTTCCTCCACGACCTCGACGCCATGCGCCGCAAGGTGCGCGCGGATCGCGGCTTCGTCGAACGGCCGAACCTGGAGGGCGAAGTGGTCGAGGTTTCGGCCTTCACGCCCCGGCGGCGCGCCACCCATGGCGCCAAGCGGCCCGTCGAGAGTGACGAGGTCGATCATTTGGCGCCCGGCGCGGATGTGGGTCAGGCCCAGTTCCGGCCGATCGCGGTCGACGCGCAGCCCAAGCACGCCATCGTAGAATCCCAGCATCGCGGCCTTGTCGGCGATACGCAGAACGATGTGGTCGAAGCCGTCGATGGGGATCGGATGGGTCATCTGCGCCTCCCGCGAGACCCGCAGATAGGCGTCGCGACGCTACAGCAAAAGCCCGAACAGCCGGCAGTCGCGCCGCTCGCCGTCGCGCAGGACGTGGCCCCGCAGCATGCCTTCCTCCCGGAAGCCGAGGTTTTCCAGGAGACTGTCGGAGCGGCGGTTGCCCAGGTGGGTGCGCGCCAGGAGCCGGCGCAGCCCCTGAGCGCCGGCGAAAGCGAGCACGGCCTGCATGGCTTCCTGGGCGTAGCCCTGGCCCCAGGCTTCGCGGCCCAGCAGGAAGCCCACCTCCGCACGCCTATGGCGCCGGTCGATCTCCGACAGGTCGCAGACGCCGATGAAGTGATCGTCGGGGAGCGAGCGCATCGCCCAGTAGATCGCCCGCCCCCCGGCCATCTCCTCGACCTGACCCTCGACGATCCCGGCGATCAGGTCGGGGTCGTCGCTTTCGGGCATGTCCCAGAAGGCCATGACCTCAGCGTCGCGCATCAGGGTGAAGATGTGCCCGCAGTCGTCGGTTTCGACCGGAGTCAGCCGTAGCCGCTGGGTTTCCAGGATCGGCAGGTGGCTGGCGTCGGGGCTCATGGACGGGGGCGCGCTGGGAGAGGGTGAGCTTGTCTGGAGGCTGCGACGCCCTAGCTATGGCCTTGGCGCGGGCTCGGTGATAGAGCCCGCGCTTCATTTCGGCGCCCCGCCCTTCGTTTCGGCGAAGGTGTGTCCGCCCGAACATACCGGACCTGAATAAGACCATGCTGATTGGCATCCTGCTTGTCGCCCAGATCATCGTCAGCGTGGCCCTGGTGGGCGTGGTGCTGTTGCAGCGCTCGGAAGGCGGCGGCTTTGTGGGCGGCGGCAGCCCATCGGGCATGATGTCGGTGCGCGGCGCCGGCGACCTCTTGACCCGCACCACCTGGATTCTGGGCTCGGCCTTCTTCATCATCAGCCTGCTGTTGACGATCCTGGCGGGTCGCGAGAAGGGCGCCTCGTCCATCGTCGACCGGCTGAAGATCGATTCCGTCGACCCGGCGCTGCTCAATCAACAGAAATCCGCCCCGCCCGCCGGCACCGCCCAGCCCGGAGGCCCGCGCAGCGCGCCGTCGCCGCTGCAGGCCCCGACGCCGACGGTCAACAATCCCTTCCTCGGCGGCGCCCCCGCCGCGCCCGCCGCCCCGTCGCAGAAGTAATGGCGCCCGCGTCAGGGGGCTCCGCGATTTCAGGGGACAAGTCGATTCGATTGCGCTGGCAGGCCGCCGAATCACGGCTAATCTGAACGCCCATGGCCCGGTACATTTTCATCACCGGCGGCGTGGTCTCCTCCTTGGGTAAGGGTCTCGCGTCCGCCGCTCTCGGCGCGCTTTTGCAGGCGCGGGGCTATGGCGTGCGGTTGCGCAAGCTCGACCCCTACCTGAACGTCGACCCGGGGACGATGAGCCCCTATCAGCACGGCGAGGTTTTCGTCACCGACGACGGAGCCGAGACCGACCTCGACCTCGGCCACTACGAGCGGTTCACCGGGGTCAACGCCACCCGGAACGACAACATCACCACCGGCCAGATCTACAAGACGATCATCGAGAAGGAGCGGCGCGGCGACTATCTGGGCGCCACCGTGCAGGTGATTCCGCACGTCACCGGCGAGATCAAGGATTTCGTGCTCGCCGACCCGGGCGAGGGCGTCGACTTCGTGCTTGTCGAGGTGGGCGGCACGGTGGGCGACATCGAAGGCCTGCCGTTCTTCGAAGCGATCCGCCAGTTGGGCCAGGAACTGCCCAGGGGCCACGCCTGCTTCATCCACCTGACGCTGCTGCCGTTCATCAAGACGGCCGGCGAGATGAAGACCAAGCCGACCCAGCACTCGGTCAAGGAACTGCGCTCCATCGGCATCCAGCCGGACATCCTGCTCTGCCGCTGCGAAATGCCGATCCCAGAGGGAGAACGGAAGAAGCTGGGCCTGTTCTGCAACGTGCGGCCGAGCGCCGTCATCCAGGCGATGGACAGCGCCAACATATACGCCGTGCCGCTGGACTATCACGCCCAGGGGCTCGACGCGGAGGTGCTGGATGTCTTCGGCCTGAGCGACGCGCCGCCGCCGGACCTGACGCGCTGGGAAGCGATCTCCCACACACTCGCCCATCCGGACGGCGAGGTGAACATCGCCATCGTGGGCAAGTACACGGCGCTGACTGACGCCTACAAATCCCTGATCGAGGCCCTGACCCACGGCGGCGTCGCCAACGACGTGCGGGTGAAGTTCGAGTGGATCGAGGGCGAGGCCTTCGAGCGCGAGGAGGACCTGATCGGCGAGCGCCTGACCGGCGTCCACGGCGTCCTGGTGCCCGGCGCATTCGGCGAGCGCGGTTCAGAGGGGATGATTCGGGCGGTGAAGTTCGCCCGCGAGCACGCCATTCCCTATTTCGGCATCTGCTTCGGCATGCAGATGGCGATGATCGAGGCGGCGCGGAATCTGGCCGGCATCCACCGGGCCTCCTCCACCGAGTTCGGCCCCACGTCCGAGCCCATCGTCGGGCTGATGACCGAGTGGGTGCGCGGCAACGAGAAGGAACTGCGCGAGGCGGGCGGCGAACTGGGCGGCACCATGCGCTGCGGCGCCTACGAGGCGGTGCTGACCCCCGGCAGCCGGGTGGCGGAAATCTACGGGACCTCCGACATCTCTGAACGCCACCGCCACCGCTACGAGGTCAACATCGGCTACCGCGAGGCCATCGAACAGGCGGGCCTGAAGTTCACCGGCCTGTCGCCGGACGGCGTCCTGCCCGAGCTTTGCGAGCGCACCGACCATCCGTGGTTCATCGGCGTCCAGTTCCACCCCGAACTGAAGAGCCGCCCGTTCGACCCGCATCCGCTGTTCGCCAGCTTCATCGGCGCGGCGCGCAATCGGAGCCGGCTGGTCTAGGGCCTTGGCGAGCGCCGCCGACCTGCGCCGCCTGGCCCTGGCCCTACCCGAGGCCTACGAAGACCAGCACCGGCGCCGGCCAGCCTTCCGGGTGAACGGCAAGATTTTCGCCATGCTGGGCGTCACCGGCAACACCGCCCTGTTCACCTCTCTCGGCGGGGACAATATCGCGGTCGTCAAGCTCGACCGCGAGGACCAGCTCAACATGATCGCCGCCCACTCCAGCGCGGTGCGGGCCACCGAAACCTATGGCCACCACGGCTGGACCTATGTTCGCCTCGACCTCATCGACAAGGCGGCCCTGGCCACGGTCGTGCGCCTGGGGTGGGCCCACGTCGCCCCCAAGCGGCTGTCGAAGGCGTTTGTCGTTTAGCGCAGGAAGAACAGCAGCCAATAGGCCAGCAGCACGAAGTTGCTGAGCGCGAAGGGGATGAGCCGCTGCCGGACGTTGTTGTAGGTCAGGTGGATCGCCGAATGGACCGTTCGCAAGGCCACGTAGAGCCAGGCCACCCCGAGGACCACGGCGTCAACCTTGCCGCTCACGAAGAACATCAGGCTGCCCACGTAGAACAGCATCGGCAGTTCCAGCAGGTTCATATAGTTGCGGTTGGGGATCGAGACATGGCCGGGCACCGCGGCCGACTCGCCGAACTTGAAGTCATCGGCGACGATCTGGCCGGCGGCGCCGGCGCGGAAGCGGCGGATTGGGATCAGGGCCAGCACGCCGAACGTGAGCAATGCCAGCACGCCCATGGGCGCGAAGACCAATGTTTGCCGCATGACAATCCTCCGAGACGGGGCCGGCGGGCAATCTACGGCGGTCCAGCTTGATCGGGCAGGGGGTTTCGGGCATAAGCCCCCGCTCACGCCGATGGCCTCGCGCCGCCGGCCTCTTTTTCACGCCAGGATGAGTTTCCGATGGCCGTTCCGAAACGCAAAACCTCCCCCTCGCGGCGCAACATGCGCCGCTCGCACCACGCGCTGGCCCCGAACTCCTTCGTCGAGGACAAGGAAACCGGCGAACTGAAGCGCCCGCACCACGTCGACCTGAAGACCGGCATGTACAAGGGCCGCCAGGTGCTGACGCCGAAGGAAGACTAGGCTCTTCCAGAGTTTGCGACGTTTCGCGGCCCCCCTGGCGACAGGCGGGGCCGTTTCGATTCGTCAGCCCTACTGCGTACGGCCGCGCGCCTGCACCGCCACGCGGCGCGCCTCGACCATCTGCGGGGTGACCGCGGCGTTGTGGGCGACCGAGCGGTCGTGCTCCAGCGCCAGGCCGTCGCCCATCGAGAGCGCATAGCCGTCGTCGATCATCGCCTTGTAGGCTGCCAGCATGTCGGCCTCGATGGAGGCCATCTCGTGGGCCAGCTTCAGCGCCGCGGGCATCAATTCGGCAGGCTCGACCACCCGGTTCACAAGACCCCAGTCGTAGGCCTGCTGGGCGCTCAGGAAGTTGCCGGTCAGCGACAACTCCTTGGCGCGATAGGGGCCGATCACCCGCGACAGCTTTTGCGAAAGCCCCCAGCCGGGCGTGATGCCCACCCGCGCATGGGTGTCGGCGAAACGGGCGTTGGTCGAGCAGATCAAGACGTCGCAGGCCAGCGCCACCTCGAACCCTCCGGTGATCGCCACGCCGTTGATCGCGCCCACGATCGGTTTTGAGCAGGCGAGCACCGCCCGCGCCGGGTTTTCGGCCGGATCGGTGGCGTTGGCCGCGCCCATGCCCAACGGGTCGGTGGAAAGCTCCTTCAGGTCGAGGCCAGCGGTGAACGCCCGCTCGCCGGCCCCGGTCAGCACCACCACCTTCACGCCCGGATCGGCGTCCAGCTCGATCAGCGCCTGGCGCAACGCGCCACGGAGCGCCTTGGACAGCGCGTTCATCGCCTCAGGCCGGTTGAGCGTGACGACCGCGACGGCGTCCTGACGTTCGACGAGCAGCATATGGGTCTCCGCCTTCAGGCCTGTGTCCGTCGATAGACGGTCAACCGGTCGTTGACCTTGGGAAATTGCGGAATTTCGACCTCCGCGGAGACGACGAACTGCTCGGCCAGCACATCGAACAGCTCATCGGTCGCGGTGATGCCGCCGCGGCCGTCCGAAATGAGCGCGAGATGCCGGCCCGGCGCGATCTGCCGCGCCGCGTCGGCCGCCCAGGCTTCACCCATCGTCGGCCAGGAGCAGAACACGTTGCGCTCCGGGAAGCGGCGCACCGCGTCCGACGCGGCCAGCGGCTGCATCTCGCAATAATGTCCCGGCCGGAACCGATAGCCGATCTCGCCGCTCACCTGGGCGTCGGTCGCGACGATGTCGGCGCCGGCGGCGGTAAGCAGGGCGGACCAGTAACCCGCCCCCGCGCCGATTTCGACCAAGGGAGAAAGCGCGCAGAGCGCGGTGACCGCCTCCTCGGAGGGTATGGAAAACCCCCAGTCGCGGACGAAGGCCTTCCGTGCGAGCCGCAGGAGCCCGGCGTTTTCGTCCCCGGCGGCCGTCAGGCCCGCCTGGCGGAGCGTTTCGCCGCGCGGCGGTCGGCCGGTCGCTACCCACTCGGCCATCTGGCCGAGCACGCTCGCCGCCAGATGCTCGGCTTGAATCCGCTCATAGACGATGCGCGCTGTAGCGACGGCGGGTGAATCGGCCATGAGGCACCTTACCTATCCGCCCATGCGGCGCGAGCCCGCAGACGCCCGGCGCCGGGCAAGTCATCCCTCAAGTTGCCCCGTGCCCTCAAGCTGGCTAAGCCTCGCCCTCGCTCGAGACGCCAGAGGACCCGCAGAGAAACCCCCATGACCGAGATCGTCGATATCACCGCCCGCGAGATCCTCGACAGCCGCGGCAATCCCACGGTGGAGGTGGATGTGGTCCTGGAGGACGGCGCCATGGGCCGCGCAGCCGTGCCCTCCGGCGCCTCCACCGGCGCCCA
>JBIOED010000023.1:0-28009 GCA_044445675.1 Caulobacterales bacterium
CCATTAAGGGAGGGAATGCACACATCTCGATCATCTATATTTTATCAAAGACTTAGAAGACGACATCTCCCTCATCCTTCTCCCACAAGAGGGAGAAGGATATCGGTGGCCGCCTCGAATATGTGTGCATGCCGTAGCCATTATAGGAGGGAATGCCCTGTAACCAACTAGGCAGTCCGCGCGTATACTCAGGTGACCCCAGTGTTCACCAATGGCATCCTGACCCCATGAAAACCCGCCTCTTCGCGGCCGCCGCCGCCTCCATCCTGATGATCTCCAACGCCGCGCCCGCCGCGGCCGCCGCGCTGAAGACCGCGATCTTCGCGGGCGGGTGCTTCTGGTCGGCCGAACACGACATCGAACACACGCCGGGCATCAAGAACGTGGTGGTCGGCTATGCCGGAGGAACGGCCAAGAATCCGACCTACGAGCGCCACGACGGCTTCCTGGAATCGATCAAGGTCACCTACGACCCGGCGCAGATCAGCTATCCACAGCTGGTCAACGCCTTCTTCCATCATATCGACCCGACCGACCCCAACGGCCAGATATGCGACCGGGGCCCGACCTACCGCACCGCCGTCTTCACCACCGACGCCACCGAGAGGGCGCAGGCCGAGCAGGTGAAGGCGCAGGTGGGCCAGGAGCTGCGGCTGCCCATCAAGACCATGATCCTGGGCCCCACCACCTTCTGGATGGGCGAGTCCTATCATCAGAACTACGCCGAGAAGCAGCCGGCCGCCTACATGGCCTATCGCGTCGGCTGCGGACGTGACCGCGCGCTGAAGGCGGTGTGGGCGCGGGCGCCGAGCTGAATTAGGGTTTCGGGGCGAGGCTGCGTCCCGGTCTCCTTTCGGGGTTGGGATAGCGGCGCCGGATTGCACGGCCAAAGCGCGTATTGCGGCCCCCAGGATTGAGTTCGATCGCATGGCGGCGAACATCGGCTGGCTATGATCGGGGCGTGGCTTGCGGAGCGCTGGTCGTCGTTACGCGACCGGCTGTCACCGTAGCAAAAGCGTCACCATCAGACGTTAATTCCACGCTATAGCCATCCTTAGGACACAGATGCCGTCGGGGCGACGGTAGGGTGTGCGGGCAGGGGGACTACCAGATGAAGTCGATGCGAAGCCTCGCCAGTGGCGCGGCGCTCGGTGCGTTGCTGTGCGGCCTTTCCGCAGGCGCGGTCATGGCGCAAGAGATCACCGGCGCGGTCGCCGGTCAGGTTACCGACGCGGCCGGCAAGCCGCTTGGCGGCGCCGCGATCGCGGTGACCGATTCGAAGACCGGGCAGACCGTTAATACGGTGAGTTCGGGCGACGGCTTCTTCACCGTGCGCAACCTGCCGGTGGGCGGCAATTTCACGGTCAAGGCCACAGGCCCCGGCGGCGTCAGCAAGAGCGTCACCATCGGCCAGGTTTCGATCGGCGCGCCCTATCAGATCAACATCGCCTTGGGCGGCGCGGCCAATTCCGAAGTCTCCGAAGTGGTCGTCACCGGTTCCAGGGTGGCCGTCACCAATGCGCTGGTCCAGACCGGGCCGCGTTCGACGTTCACGGCCGCCGACATCGCCGCTGCGCCGACCTTCGCGCGCGACCTGAAGGACCTTGTGCGGCTCAACCCCTTCGTGACCATCGACCCGACGAACTCCAACGCCCTGGTGGTCGCGGGCGCCAACAACCACGTGAACACGATCTACGTGGACGGCGTGCGGCAGTCGGACGACTTCGGCCTCAACAACGGCGGCTATCCGACGCAGCGCTCGCCCTTCTCGATCGACATCGTTCAGGCGTTCAACTTCGAAGTTGCGCCCTATGACGTCCAGTACGGGGACTTTCAGGGCGGCATCCTCAATATCGTCACCAAATCGGGCTCCAACGAGTTCCATGGCGGCGCGTTCTACGAGCAGGACTCCAATCGCACGGCCGGGCACAAGATCGGCCACGAGGCGCTGGACGTGGCGCGCGGCGACCGGCTGATCACCACCAAGTTCAAGGACGAGAACTACGGCCTGACGTTCGGCGGCCCGATCATCAAGGACCGCCTGTTCTTCTTCGGCGGCTACGAGAAGTACACCGGCGTCGGCGGGTCGGGCGGCTTCGTCCCCGGCGACGCCTCGGGCGCCAACCCGATCCCGTCGGTGACCACCGCCAATGTCGCCCAGGTGCAGAGCATCCTGAAGTCGAAATACAATTACGATCCGCTCAACTTCGGCGGATCCGGCCCGATCCAGGACATCAAGTATTTCGCCAAACTGGATTGGTATATCACCGACAACCAGCATCTGTTCGTCAGCTATCAGAACACCGACGGCACGAGCTACAACGTGCCGAACGGCAGCGTGACCAACAAGGTCGTCAACCTGCAGTCGAACGACTATTCGCTCGAGCAGAAGCTGACCGCCTTCACCGCCGACCTGGTGTCCCACTGGACGTCAAATTTCACCACCGAGGCGGAGTTCAGCCGCAAGGAAGTCATCACGCCTTCCAACCTGTTCACCAAGCCGTTTGCGGAGTTCGTGGTCCAGCTGCCGTCGCAGGGTCAGATCTTCCTGGGCCCGGACATCTCCCGGCAGGCGAACAACCTTTCGAACATCGACAAGCAGTACAAGCTGCGCGGCAACTACACCTTGGGCAACCAGGTGCTGACCGCCGGCTATGAGCACGAGGAACTCGCCGAGTTCGACCTTTTCGTCCAGGACGCGACGGGCGCCTATACCTTCTCGTCGGGATGCGGTGCTGGCGACGTGTTCGCGAACCTTCAGGCCGGCGTCGCCTGCAAGCTCGTCTACCAGAATGCGTTCGACAACAATCCGCAGACCGCCGCTGGGCTGGTCACCACCAAGACCGACACCTTCTATGTGCAGGACGAGTGGCGTCCGACCTCGGAACTGACGTTCCGGGCCGGCCTGCGCTATGAGAAATATTCGACGGGCAACGTCCCGCGCCTGAACCCGCGGTTCCTGAACCAGTACGGCTTCGCCAACACCGCGACCATCGACGGCCTCGATATCCTGATGCCGCGGGTCGGGTTCAACTGGCAGCCGAACCCGACGTTGGTGATCACCGGCGGGGCCGGACTGTTCTCGGGCGGCAACCCGGGCGTCTATACCTACAACTCGTTCCAGAACACCGGCAACATCATCGGCAGCAAGACCTATACCTGCACCCAGACCGTTCCCTGCACCGGGCCGCTGGTAGGGGTCACGGGATCGTCCATCCCAACCTCGGCGCAAACCGATATCACCAACAGCGCCGCGCTCGGCACCGGCAACGCCAACGCCCTGGACCCGCACTTCAAGACGCCGTCGACCTGGAAAGTCTCGCTGTCGGCGGTGAAGACCGTCGATTTCAGCGACTACGGCTTCCTGGGTCCGGTCGGCGCCTTCATCGGCGACGACTGGCGGATCCACGCCGACGCCTACTACGCGAAGGTCAAGGAGGGCATCAACTTCCAGGATCTGTGGGAATTGCAGAACGTCCTGCCGACGCCTGCGCCCGACGGACGGCCCGTCTATGACCCGGCGCGCTACGCCAATACGTTGAACCGCACGTCGGGCTCCGACATCCTGCTGACCAACACCACCAAGGGCGATTCCAAGATCTTCGCGGTCGGCTTCGGCAAGAGCTGGGCAGGCGGATGGTCGGATGGCCTGAGCCTCGACTACACCTTCACCCACCAGCGGGTGCGCGACGTGAATCCGGCGACCAGCTCGGTGGCGACCTCGAACTTCAACAACAGCATCACCTCCGACCCGAACAACCCGGGCCTGGCGACCTCGAACTACGAGATCCGCTGGGAGAACAAGGTCAGCCTGGGCTACAAGCACTCGTTCTTCGGCGACAACAGGACGACTGTCGAACTCTTCGCCTACAACCGCGCCGGCTTGCCTTACAGCTACGCGTTCTGCACGACCTCCAGCGGCGGGTGCGCGTCACCCAGCTTCTCGGGTCCCGCCGAGCAACTGTTTGGCCAAGCCTCAACGAGCACCAACCACCAGCTGCTCTATCTGCCCAAGGCCGGCGCCGATGGCCAGGTGACCGCTACCAGCGATCCGCTCGTGACCTATGCGCCCGGCTTCGACCTGAAGGCCTTCAACGCCTTCATTCAGGCCAAGGGCCTGCAGGGATATGAGGGCAGGATCATCCCGCGCAACGCGTTCCATTCGCGCGACGTGGCCTCCGCCGACCTGCACATCGCGCAGGAGTTCCCGGCCTTCTTCCCGCGCGGCGCCAAGGGTGAGTTCTATCTGGACATCATCAACCTGGCGAACCTGCTCGACAAGAACTGGGGGACGGTCAGTCAGGTCGGCTTCCCATACGCGCTCGCCCCGGTCGTCGCGCGCAACTGCCAGTTGGCGTCGGGGGCGGGTACGGCCCAGACCGCCTGCATCGCCGGCAAGGGCAATTTCTATCAGTTCGACAGCTTCAAGCCCGGCAATCTGGCCGGCACCCTGCAGGTGCCCGTCTCGCCGCCGACCCCGACCTGGGTCATCAAGATGGGTATCCGTTTGAAGTTCTGAGTCCGGCGGATATCGGAACCAGCTTCGAAACAGGGCGGCCGCGGCGACGCGGCCGCCCGCCTTCGTCCCGCCGCGTGGCCTGGGCTTGACGGAGGGTGCGCCGGTGGCCATCTCGGCGCGTCCCGCCTATGACCTTTGGGACCCGCGAGACCCAGAATGACCGTCACCGTCCCTGCCGAATGGGCGCCGCATCGGGCGATGTGGCTGGGTTTTCCCAGCCATGCGGAGCTGTGGGAGGACGACCTGGTCGCCGCCCAGGCCGAGGTCGCTGCCCTGGCCCGTGCGCTGGCCGGCCCCGGCGGCGAGCGGGTGCGGCTGATGACCGGCTCGCCACAGGGCGAGACGGACGCGCGCGCCTTGCTGGGCGATGTCGCGGGGATCGAGATCGCGCCCGGCGCCTTTGGCGACATCTGGCTGCGCGACACCGGCCCGATCTTCGCCTCGGGCCCGGACGGGCTGCAGGCGCAGGGTTTCCGCTTCAACGGCTGGGGCGGCAAGTATGCGCTGGCGCACGACGACACGGTGGCGAGCCAGATTGCGGAAGCCTCCGGCGCGCCGCTCGTCGAACACGATTTCATCCTGGAGGGCGGCGCCGTCGACCATGATGGCGAGGGCGCCGTGCTGACCACCCGCCAATGCGTGCTCAACCCCAACCGCAATCCGGACTGGACCGAGGCGACGGCGGAGACGGCCTTCGCCCGGGCGCTGGGCGCGAAGATGGTGTTGTGGCTGGGCGAGGGCCTCGCCAACGACCACACCGACGGCCATGTGGACAACCTGGCGCGCTTCGTGGCGCCCGGCGTGGTCGCCTGCCCGATGGCGGTTGGGCGCGGCGACCCGAACGCAGCGGCCTATGACGACGCGGCGCGGCGCCTGGCCGGCATGAGCGACGCCGCCGGCCGTCGGCTGCAGGTCACGCGCATTCCCTCGCCCGGCTGGGTCGACGGCGGCGACCGTAAGGCCGCGCCCGCCAGCCACATGAATTTCGTGATCGCCAACCGGGCGGTGATCGCGCCGATCTATGAGGAGAGGGCCGGCGCCTTCGCGCTCCAGGCGCTGGAGCACTTGTTCCCCGGTCGCGCGGTGATCGGCCTGCCGTCGCGCGCCATCCTCACCGGCGGCGGATCCTTCCACTGCATCACCCAACAGGAACCCGCCTGATGCCGCGCAAGATCACCGTCGCGGCGTTGCAGACGTCCTTCGGCATGGACCTCGAGGCCAATATCGCGCGCACCGCGGAGCTGATCCGCGAGGCGGCGGGGCGCGGCGCGCAGGTGATCCTGCCGCCGGAGCTGTTCCAGGGTCCCTATTTCTGCGTCGCCCAGGAGGAGCGCTGGTTCAAGACGGCGCATCCGTGGCGGGAGCACCCGTGCGTCACGGCCCTGGCGCCGCTGGCCGCCGAGCTCGGCGTCGTCCTGCCGATCTCCATCTTCGAGCGCGAGGGGCCGCACTACTTCAACAGCCTGGTGATGGCCGACGCCGACGGGGCGCTGCTGGGCGTCTACCGCAAGAGCCACATCCCAGACGGCCCGGGCTATATGGAGAAGTACTACTTCCGCCCCGGCGACACCGGCTTCCGGGTCTGGGACACCCGCTTCGGCCGGCTGGGCGTCGGCATCTGTTGGGACCAATGGTATCCGGAGGCCGCACGCGCCATGGCGCTGATGGGCGCCGAGGTGCTGCTCTATCCGACCGCGATCGGATCGGAGCCGCACGACCCGACGCTGGACACCGCCGCGCCCTGGCGGCGCGCGATGCAGGGGCACGCGGTCTCCAACGTGATACCCGTCGTGGGCGCCAACCGCACCGGCTTCGAGCCCTGGGACGGCTACCCGAACGGCGGCCAGCTGTTCTATGGGTCGAGCTTCATCGCCGACCACCGCGGCGACCTGGTCCAGGCCTTCGGGCGCGAGGACGAAGGCGTGCTCGCCGCCGAGTTCGATCTCGATTTCTTGTCCACCCACCGCGCCGCCTGGGGCTTCTTCCGCGACCGTCGCCCGGATCTCTACGGCGCCCTCACGCAGGGGCGGCCCCAATGAGGCAAGAGCCGTGATCGAGACCGAACGCCTGATCCTGCGGCGCTGGCGCGAGGCCGATCGCGAGCCCTACGTCGCGATGATGCTCGATCCGCAGGTCAGCGACTGGCTGGGCGGTCCCTTCACCAGGGAAGACGCCCTGGCGCGCATCGCCCGCAACGCGGCGGCGCTGTATCAGCACGGCTATGGCCGGATGGCCATGGAGCGCCGCACGGACGGCCGGTTCGTGGGCTATTGCGGCCTCTTGCCCATCGCCGACAACCTGCCGTTCGACGGCGGCTTCGAGGTGGGTTGGAGCGTGGCGCGGGAGGCGTGGGCCAACGGCTATGCCAGCGAGGCGGCGCGGGCGGTATTCGCCGATGGGTTCGGGCGCCTGCGCCTGGACGAGATCCTGGCCTTCACCGGCGAAGCGAACCACCGCTCCCAGGCCGTCGCCCGCAAGCTCGGCATGCGACGCGCGCCGGAGCGCGATTTCGACCATCCCGGCCTCGCCGCGGACCACCCGCTGAAGCGGCATGTGGTGTTCGTGGCCAAGCCGGCAAAATAGGATGTCATCCCGGAATGGGCGCAGCCCATATCCGGGACCCATAGACGCCAGACTCTGCGGCCAAACCCCCGACCCTCGCCGCGTATGGGTCCCGGTTTTCGCGTGCCGCGAAACCGGGATGACATCGGGAAAAGGCAGGCGTCACGACCGAAGTACGGTCTTGCCGTTCTTGATCACTGTGGCGTTGCGGTCCTTAACGCGAGCTTCAAAGGAGATCACCGGCCCATCTCTCCACAGGTCGACGGTGATGGTGTCGCCAGGAAACACCGGCGCGGAAAACCGCGCCTGGTGGCTCGCGATCTGGTCGGGGTCGAAGCCGGTGATCGCCTGCAGCACCGCGCGGCAGGTGATCCCGTAGGTGCAGAGCCCGTGCAGGATCGGGCGCGGAAAGCCGGAGCGCTTGGCGCTCTCGGGGTCGGAGTGCAGCGGGTTGCGGTCGCCGTTCAGCCGGTAGAGCAGGGCCTGGTCTTCCCGGGTCGCAATGTCCACCGACAGGTCGGCCTTGCGGCCGGGGATCTGGTGCGGCTCGGGCTGGCCCTCGGAGGGGCCGCCGAATCCGCCGTCGCCGCGCGCGAAGGTCGAGCCGGTGAGGGTGGCGACCTTCTCGCCGGCCTCGTCGGTCCAGATGGTCTCGTTGAGGATCACCGCCCCCTTGTCCTTGCCCTTGTCGAACGCGCCGATGGTGCGGCCCTCGGCGGTGAAGGTCCCGGAAGTCGGCAGCGGCCGGTGCAGCTCCACCTTCTGCTCCCCATGCACCACCATCAGGAAGTTGATCTGGCTTGGCCGATGCCCCGGCTTCGGTTCGAGCTGATCGGCGCCGCGGGCCGGACGGCCGCCGGCCGAGGCCAGCACTGTGGCCGCGGTCGGCACGACCTTCAGGCCCTTCTCGTAGACGAACGGCAGTTCGCGCTCGTCCATCGGGTCGCGCCCCATGCCGACCCCCAACGCATAGAGCATCACGTCCTTGTCGCCGTAGGTGAAGGTCCGGGGCGTGGTCTTCTGGTCGAGAATGTCGGGATAAAAGATGGGCACGAAAGGTCCTCCGAAAATGGGGCTGGCTCTGTTTGAAAGGTCGGCGGCCGGTTGACTATCGGAGGATCAAAGCCCCAGCGCCTGTTGGGCGCAAGCGGCCAGGGGCCGCATTTGCGGGGCAAGGCTTGATCGGCTAGAAGCGGCGACTTCCCGCCGAAGGCCCTAGGGCGTCCCGCGGTTCTCCTCGATTTCTCGAAGGCGCTTCATGACCACCACCGCCCAGCCGGGCATCACCGGCAACGTCCTCTTCTACTCCCAGCCCGAGCCGATTTCCCCGGAAGCGCACGGCAAGATGGGCGTCAAGACCATGGACGGCCCGTTCGGCTTCGCGAAGACCGGCCACGCGATCCCGCTGACCGTGGGCGAGTTCCCGCCGGCCGCCATGACCGGCCCGATCATCTTCGTGGGCGACGAGAAGATGCCGATCCTGGTGATGGGCCTGAACGCCGGGAACAACATGTTCCTGCACGACAACGGCCTGTTCGAGCCGGGCGCCTATGTGCCCGCCTACATCCGCCGCTATCCGTTCGTGTTCGCCAATGACGACGCGGCCCAGCAGATGGTGCTGTGCATCGACCGCGCCGCCGAGTTCGTGGTCGACAAGGACCCCGACCTGGCGTTCTTCGAGGCCGACGGCCAAGCCAGCCCGTACCTGAAGAACTGCATCGAGTTCTGCAACAACTTCGAGATGGAACGCCAGCGGACGGCGAGCTTCACGCAGATCCTCAAGGACCTCGACCTGTTCGAGACCAAGACGGCGACCTTCACGCCGATGGACGCCAGCGGGGTCGCGCAGGAGCCGCAGATCATCGCCGAATATTTCGGGGTGTCGGAGGAGAAGCTGAACAAGCTTCCGCCCGAGAAGTACATCGAACTTCGGGACAACGGCGCCCTGGCCCAGATCTATGCTCACCTGCTCTCGCTGATCTGCTGGGACAGGCTGGTGGCCATGACCTTGGCGCGCCAGATGCAGGAACCCGCCGCGGCCAACGCCTAGCGCGCGAATACGCTCCGGGTCAGGCAGGAGAAGACCAGGCGGCCGGCCTCGTCCAGAAGGTCGTGTTGGGCGATGACGATGCCCTTGCCCTCGCCGACCGGGTCCTTGGCCATGATGGTCATGCGGCCGCGCAGCAGTTCGCCGGCCGGCGGGTTGCGCATCCAGCGCAGGGCGTCCAGGCCCAGCCGCTTGGTCTGCGGCCAGTCGGTGTGGGCGATGGCGTCGAGCCGAGCCCAGATCGCGTAGACCATGGCGTCCGGCGCGCCGCGCTCCACGGCCCAGCCCGGCGTGAAGGCGGCAATGAACAGCTGCAGCGCCTCGGGCTCCACCGCGGCCGCGCCCAGCGACACCACCTGTCCGATCCGGATGTCGTCGAAGGCGGCTGGCACGGGCGGGTCCTTGGCAAAACGAAAGCCGGGTTGGCGGGATGATGGCCGCGCGTCGGCGATCAAGTCGAGCCTCGCTTTGCGCAACCCCGCAAGCCGCGCCATATAGCCGCCCATCGGGCGGGGTCTATGAGGCGATGATGCGGTTCCTGGCAGGCCTGTTCCTGGCGCTGACGATAGCGCTCCCGGCGGCGGCCCAGGTTCCGGGCGCCACGCACCACGTGGCCGCCGAGCTGGTGGCCGAACGCCAGGGGATCGCGCCCGGCCAGACGATCCACGTCGCGCTGCGCCAGCAGGTCCAGAAGGGCTGGCACACCTACTGGCGCAATTCCGGCGACAGCGGCGAGGCGACCCGCATCAAGTGGACCCTGCCGGCCGGCTGGCGGGCCGGCGAGCTCACCTGGGCGACGCCCCGGCGGATCCCGGTCGGCCCCTTGATGAACTACGGCTACCAAGGCGAGGTGCTGCTGCCGGTGGCGATCACCGCCCCGGCCAGCGCCAAGCCGGGGACCAAGGTCACTCTCAACGCCGCGGTCTCGCTGCTTGTCTGCGCCGAGGTCTGCGTGCCGGAGGACGACGCGCTCAGCCTCACCTTGCCGGTCACCGCCGCCGCGGCGCCGCAGGACCCGAGGTGGGGCCAGCCGATCGAGGCGGCGCTGGCCGCCGCGCCCAAGCCGGCTGGCCTGGCCGCCGTCTTCCAGCCGCGCGGTCCGGGTGTGGCCCTGGCGGTCACCGGCGCCGCCCTGAAGGGCGCGGACATGGCTGGAGCCTATTTCTATCCCTTCCAGGCCACGGTCATCGACCACGCCAAGCCGCAGGCCATCGAGCGCGGACCCGACGGCCTCACCCTGACGCTGGCGCCCGGCTACGCCTTCCAGGGCGGCCAGGCGCCGGCCGGCCTGGCGGGCGTTCTGGCGGTGGGCGGCAAGGCCTATGAGATCGCGGCCGCCCCTGGCGCTCCGCCGCCCGGCGCCTCGGGCCTCGGCCCGCCGGCGGCCGAGGGCGCAGGCGGGGCCGACCTCGGCCTGGCGGCCGCGGCGCTGTTCGCCTTGCTGGGTGGGCTGATCCTCAACCTGATGCCTTGCGTGTTCCCGATCCTGGCCATGAAGGCCGCCTCACTGGCCGGTCATGGCGACGACCACCGGGAGGCGCGGGCCCAGGGCCTGGCGTTCGGCGTGGGCTCAGTGCTGACCTTCCTGGCGCTGGCCGGCGGGCTGATCGCGCTGAAAGCCGCGGGCTCGGCCGTCGGCTGGGGCTTCCAGCTGCAGTCGCCGCCGGTGGTGGCGGTGCTGGCGTTATTGATGCTGGCCGTGGCGCTGAACCTCTCCGGATTGTTCGAGGTGGGGACCTCGCTGCAAGGCGCCGGCGCTGGCCTCGCAAGCCGAGGCGGCGCCCTGGGCGCCTTCTTCACCGGCGCGCTGGCCGTCGTGGTGGCCGCGCCCTGCACGGCGCCGTTCATGGGTCCGGCGCTCGGCTGGGCGCTCACCCAGCCCGCGATGGCGGCGCTGAGCGTCTTCCTGGCGTTGGGCCTGGGTTTCGCCGCGCCCTTCGTCCTGGTGGCGTTCGCGCCGCGGCTGCTCTCGCGCCTGCCGCGTCCCGGCCCCTGGATGGAAATGTTCAGGAAGGCGCTGGCCTTCCCGATGTACGGCGCGGCCGCCTGGCTCGCCTGGGTGCTGGCCCAGCAGACCGGCGCCGACGACCTCGCCAAGTTGTTCGCCGCCGCCGTCGTGGTCGGCCTAGCCGGCTGGCTGGCGGGCCTTGCGCAACGTCGCGCGGCGATGGGCGGCAAGCCCCTGATATTGGCCGCATCGGCCGGCCTTCTGGCCGCCCTGGCTGTGGCGGCCGTGGTCTGGCCGCAGGACAAAGGCGCCGAGCTGCCTTCGGAGCCCTACAGCCCGACGCGTGTCGCCGAGCTGCGCGCCGAGGGGCGGCCGGTATTCGTCAACTACACCGCCGCCTGGTGCGTCTCCTGCCAGGTCAACGACAAGGTGGCGCTCTCCACCCATGCGGTGGCCCAGGCCTTCGCGCGCCACAAGGTCGCCTATTTGAAGGCCGATTGGACGAAGCGCGATGCGACCATCGCCGCCGACCTGGCCAGCCATGGCCGGGCCGGCGTGCCGCTCTACCTGCTCTATGGAGCCGGTGGCGGCGAGGCCGCGATCCTGCCGTCGATCCTGACCTCGGACGTCGTGGTCAAGGCGGTGGAGGCCGCCGACAAGCACTGATGCCGAAGGGAGTCCGCCGATGACCGTGCTGTCCCGCCGCGCCCTCGCTGCCGGCGCGCTGGCGCTCTGCACGCCGGGACTGGCCGTCGCGGCTCCCATGCTCGGCCAGCCGGCGCCGCCCTTCCAGGCCATGGACGCCGACGGCCACAGCCGCGCGCTCACCGACTTCGCCGGCAAGATCGTGGTGCTGGAGTGGACCTCCAGCGACTGCCCCTACTGCGGCAAGCATTACGGCTCGGGTAATATGCAGGCCCTGCAGAAAAAGGCCGTGAAGGAAGGCGTCGTCTGGCTGACGGTCTCCTCCTCGGCGCCGGGCCGGGAGGGCTATTTCACGCCCGCCGCCGCCCGCGCCTGGCGCGCCAAGGTTGGCTCGCACGCCACCGCCATCCTGCTCGACGGCGAGGGCGTGATCGGCCGCGCCTACAATGCCCGGGTGACGCCGCACATGTTCGTCATCGATAAGGCCGGCCGCATCGCCTACATGGGCGGCATCGACGACCGGCCCTACGCCGACCCCGCCAGCCTGAAGGGCGCGAAAAACTATGTGGCCGCCGCGCTCGCCGACCTGCGGGCCGGACGGCCGGTGGCGCAGCCGGTCAGCGCGCCCTATGGCTGCAGCGTGCGTTATGCGTCGGCCACCGGCTTTCAGTAGAAGGATCAGCGCTTGTCAGGGATCGAAGCGGCCTGGAGCCGGCTGCAGGCGGCGGGCGCCGGCGCGCAGGGGCGCCGCATCGCCGACCTGTTCGACGCCGAGCCGCAGCGCCTTCAGCGGCTGGCCGGGAACGCCGCGGGTCTCGACCTCGACCTCTCCAAGCAGCCCTGGTCGCTCGCCGACCTGGAGGCCTGCCTGGACCTCGGCCGCGCCGCCGGCGTGGAGGTCGCGCGCGACCGGCTGTTCGCGGGCGAGGCGGTCAATGCCTCCGAAGGCCGCGCGGCCCTGCACATGGCGCTGCGCGCGCCCAGGGGTTCGGAGTTCCGGGCGCAGGGCGAACCGGTGTCCGCCGAGATTGACGCCATGCGCGGGCGGATGGCCGCGTTCGCCGAGGCGGTCCGCTCCGGGGCGCTGATGGGCGCAACCGGCAAGCCGTTCCGTCGCGTCGTGCACATCGGCATCGGCGGCTCCGATTTCGGCCCTCGGCTGGTCTGGGAGGCGCTGCGGCCGGTGGATCCGCAGATCGAGCTGCGCTTCGTGGCCAACGTCGATCCGGCCGACGCGGCCTTCGCGCTGGCCGGGCTCGACCCGTCCGAGACCCTGGTGGTGGTCGTCTCCAAGACCTTCACGACCCAGGAGACCATGACCAATGCGCTGGCCGCGCGCGGCTGGCTGAGGGCAGCGCTGGGTAAGGGCGCCGACGCCCATCTGGTGGCGGTCTCCGCCGCGCCGGACGCAGCCCAGGCGTTCGGCGTCCCGGCAGGCCAGGTGTTCGGGTTCCGCGACTGGGTCGGAGGGCGTTATTCGGTGTGGTCGGCGGTGGGCCTCTCCTGCGCCATCGGCCTGGGCGCCGAGGCGTTCGAAGCCCTGCTGGACGGCGCCGCGGCCATGGATGCGCATTTCCAGGCGGCGCCCCTGGCGGCCAACGCGCCGGTGCTGTTGGCGCTTTCGCACGTCTTCAACCGCAACGGCATGGGCCGGCCGACCCGGGCGGTGGTCCCCTACGCCCAGCGCCTGCACCTGCTGCCGAACTTCCTGCAGCAGCTGGAGATGGAATCGAACGGCAAGCGGATGGACGCGAAGGGGCGACCCGTCGCCCATTCCACGGCCGCGGCGGTGTTCGGCGACGCCGGGACCAATGTCCAACACGCCTTCTTCCAGCTGATGCACCAGGGGACCGACGTGATCCCCGCCGACATCATCGCGGTGCGTGAGGCCTCCGAGGGCGATCGCGCGGCGCAGGTCATCCTGCTGGCCAACGCCGTCGCCCAGGCCGAGGCGCTGATGGTCGGCCGCCCGGAGGCCGAGGTTCGTGCCGAGCTGGCCGCCCGGGGCGTGGCCGCCGCCGAGATCGACACGCTCGCGCCGCAGCGCACCTTCCCCGGCGACCGGCCCTCGGCCTTCATCCTGATCGATCGCCTGACCCCGCAGCGCCTGGGGGCTCTCCTGGCGCTCTACGAGCACAAGACCTTCGTCGAGGGCGTGCTGTGGGGGATCAACAGCTTCGACCAGTGGGGCGTCGAGTTGGGCAAGAGCCTGGCCAGCCGCGTCCTCGGCGAGCTGCAGGGCGGTCCCGCCGGCGGGCACGACCCCTCGACCGCGGCGCTGATCGGCAAGCTGCGCTCTTAAGGGCGGCCTCGCCACTCCCTGCCCTCTCCCTCTGTCGCTGACGCTTCGGGGCGAGGCGGCGACACCCGTTGTTGTGGTCTTGTTGGGAAAGCTCCGTTATAGGCCCAGCCTCATGAGCGGCTGCGCGCATCACCACGGCCATCGCCATCCGACCCTCGCGGGTTCGGCACGGGATCGCATGGCCTGACGCGACCCCCTCCGAGCCCCGCATCCGCGGACGGGGCTCGATCGTTTCCAGCTCCGTCCGTCGCTTCCCTCCTCAAAGGACAAGACGATGGACACGCCTTCTTCTCCAACAGCTTCCTTGAGCGCCGGCGCTGCAGCGGCTAAGCGCGAGCCCATGACCGACACCGCCCGTCCCGAAGCCCGTTCGCCGCGCGGCTTCATCGACCGCAGAGCCCGCGACCTGACGGCCGAGCGGAAGATCCTGACCGCGGTGGCGGAGGTCTATGAGCGTTACGGCTTCGAGGCCCTGGAGACCGGCGCGTTCGAGTTCGCCGATGCGCTGGGCAAGTTCCTGCCCGACGCCGACCGGCCGAACGAAGGCGTCTTCGCCCTGCAGGACGACCCGGACGCCGAAGGCCATGGGCCATGGATGGCGCTGCGGTACGACCTGACCGCGCCGCTCGCGCGCTTCGCCGCCCAGAACTGGGAGACGCTGCCCAAGCCGTTCCGCCGCTACGCCTTCGGACCGGTGTGGCGCAATGAGAAGCCCGGCCCGGGGCGCTATCGCGAGTTCGTGCAGTGCGACGCCGACACCGTGGGCTCGGCCCGCCCGGAGGCCGACGCCGAGATCATCGCCATGGCGGTGGCGGGGCTGGAGGCCGCGGGCCTGCCGTCCGGCGCGGCCATCGTGAGGATCAACAACCGCAAGCTGCTCAACGGCCTGATGACCGCCGCCGGGGTCGCCAGCGAGGCGCAGAAGCTGGTGGTGCTGCGGGCCGTCGATAAGCTCGACCGGCTGGGGCCGGATGGGGTGCGGCTGCTGCTGGGTGAGGGGCGCAAGGACGAGTCCGGCGACTTCACCAAGGGCGCGGGCCTCACCGCCGCGGCTGCCGAACGGGTGCTGGCCTTCACCGCGGCCGGCGCGGGCGACCGGGCAGGGACCCTGGACAGGCTCGCGGGCGTGGTCGGCGGATCGGCGGAAGGCGACGAAGGCCTCGCCGAGCTCGGGGCCATCGACGCGGCGCTCAGCGGCCTTGGCGTCGGCCCCGAGCGTGCGGCCTTTGATCCGTCAGTGGTGCGTGGGCTCGAGTACTACACGGGCGCGGTGTTCGAGGCGGAACTGCTGCTTCAAACGACGGACGACAAGGGCCAGCCGATGCGGTTCGGCTCCATCGGCGGCGGCGGGCGCTACGACGACCTGGTGGCGCGGTTCACCGGCGAGCGGACGCCGGCCACCGGCTTTTCATTCGGGGTGACCCGGCTGGCGGCGGCGCTGAAGGCCGCGGGCCGCGATCTGGCGGCCGACGTGCGCGGCCCGGTGGTGGTGCTGGTGCTCGACCAGGGGCGGATGGCCGACTACATGGCCGTGGCCGGCGAGCTGCGCGCCGCCGGCATCGCCGCCGAGGTCTATCTCGGGACCTCCGGGATGCGGCCGCAGATGAAATACGCCGACCGGCGTCTGTCGCCCGCCGCGGTGATCATCGGCGGCGACGAGTTCGCCGCCGGGACCGTGACGCTGAAGGACCTCGACCTCGGCCGCGAGCTGGCGTCCGGGGTGACCGACAACGCCGCCTGGCGCGCCGAGCGGCCGGGCCAGATGACCGTTCCGCGCGCTGAGCTGGTGACGGCGGTGCGCAAGATCGTGGATCCGCGGCCGTGAGGATCGAGCCGCCGGTTCCGGCCGCGGCGCTCGCCGCCATTCGCGCGGCGCTGGCCGCCGCGGGCGCGAAATCCGTCGATGCGCCGATCCTGCAGCCGTTGAACCTGCTGCTGGACCTGGCCGGCGAGGCCATGCGCGCGCGGCTCTTCGTGGTGCAGGGCGAGGGCGGGGCTGAGGCGTGTCTGCGACCCGACTTCACCGTCGCCGTGGCGCGCCGGCACATCGAGAGCGGCGCGGTCGCCGGGCGCTACGCCTACGAGGGCCCCGCCTTCCGCGCCGCGCCGCACGGCGATCAGCCGGAGGAATTCGTGCAGCTCGGCGTCGAGCTGTTCGCGCCGGCCGGCGGCGCGACGGTAGAGGCCGACGCCGAGATTGCGGGCCTGGCGTGGCGCGCGGCCCAGGCCGGAGGCCGGGATGACCTGACGCTCTGGCTGGGCGACGTCGACCTGTTCTCAGCCTTCATCGGCGCGCTGTCCCTGCCGGACATCCTGGCCGCGCGCCTGAAGCGTGTCGCCGGCCGCCCGCGGCTGCTAAACGCCGAACTGGCCCGCGCCGGCGAAACGGCGGAACGCGCCACGCAGGGCCAACTTGCGGCCATGCTGTCCGGACTCTCCACAGCCAAGGCGGCGGCCATGCTGGAGGAGGTGTGGGCGCTGGCCGGGGTCGAGCCGGTGGGCGGCCGCGGAGCGAGCGAGATCGCTGCGCGCCTGGTGCGCCGCGCCGAGGCCGCCGTCGCCCCGTCGCTGACCCAGGCGCAAGCCGCCGCGATCCACGCGTTCATGGCGATCTCCGAAGCGCCGGAGGAGGGCCTCAGGCAAGTCCGCGCCTTGGGCGGCCGGTCCGCCGGGCTCGACGCCGCGCTCGCCGATTGGCAGGCGCGGCTGGGCTGCCTGTCGGAGGTTCCCGTCGAGCGGATGCGCTTCGCGCCCGCCCTGGGCCATGCCTTCGACTATTACGACGGCGTCACCTTCGAGGTGCGCAGCGACGCCCTGGGCGCGGAGCGGCCGGTGGCCTCCGGCGGGCGCTACGACGGCCTGCTGGCGAGGCTGGGCGAGGCCACGGCGGCGGGCGCGGTCGGCTGCGTCGTGCGGCCTTGGCGGGCCTATGCGGGAGGCGAGGCGTGAGCGAGCCGCTGATCATCGCCGTCCCGTCCAAGGGCCGGTTGAAGGAGCAGGTGGAGGGCTGGCTGGCCGACTGCGGGCTCGACCTCGCGATCGGCGGCGGCGCGCGCGGTTATCTCGCCGACCTGAAGGGTCTGCCGGGCGCGCAGGTGCGGCTGCTGTCGGCGGCCGATATCGCCGACGCGCTAGGCGCGGGCGAGGTCCATCTGGGCGTGACCGGGGAGGACCTGCTGCGCGAGCGGGGCGATCTGGAGAGCCGGGTTCTGTTGCTGCGCCCCCTGAGCTTCGGCCGCGCGGATCTGGTGGTCGCCGTGCCGAAGAGCTGGCTCGACGTGGACACCATGGCCGACCTGGAAGAGGTGGCGCACGACTACCTGGCGCGCACCGGCCGGCGCATTCGGGTGGCGACCAAATACCTGGTCCAGACGCGCGGCTTCTTCGCGCGACATGGGGTTGTCGACTACCGGATCGCCGAGACGGGCGGGGCCACCGAAGGCGCGCCGGCCGCGGGCGCCGCGGAGTTGGTGGTCGACATCACCACGACCGGCGCGACCCTGGCCGCCAACGGGCTGAAGATCCTCTCCGACGGACTGATCCTGAAGAGCCAGGCCCAGGTCACCGCCAGCCTCAAGGCGGCCTGGAGCGTCGAGCAACTGGGCGTCGCCGAACGGTTGCTGCGCGCCGTCGAAGCCCGCGCGGCGGCCCTGACCCGCGCCACCCTGGTCTGGCCCGCGGCCGGCAGCGTCGCGGAGGCCGAGGTCATCGACGCGCTCGCCGCGTCCGGCGCCTTACGCCGCCCGAACGGCCTGATGATCGCGGCCGACCGGGCCGCCGAGGCCGCTGCGGCGCTCACCGCGGCGGGGCTGGGCCCGGTCACCGTCTCGCAGCCCGACTTCGTCTTTGACGTCGACTGCCCGCCCCTCGCGGCGCTTAGACGCCGGGTTCTTTGACGGTGGCGTCAAAACGGACGCTATATTTCCCGTTGCCCGGGAAAAAGCTACGGCGCCATGCCCGCACACAACCTTCGCGGCGTTGACTCGGGTCAAAAATTGCCATCTCCTTCCGCCTGCGAGAGACACAAAGGCGCAAGACCTTGGATCTCCGGCGTTTCGGGGAGGAAACGTCCGCTCTACCAGAGCGACTGCTCAAAATAAGGCCCGCTGCGATTATCCCCCGCAGCGGGCCAAATTTTTGCCTGCCGCTCCGTTTTGACGGATACGTCAAGACGAAGACATCGCCTCACCAGATCCTGACCCGATCGGCTGGCGCGATGTACATGGCGTCTCCCGGCTTCAGGCCGAAGGCCGTGTAGAAGGCGTCGATGTTGCGCATCGGCACGTCCACCCGCGCCCTCTCGGGTGAGTGCGGATCGGAGACCAACTGCTGGCGCATGGCGTCGTCACGGGTCTTGCCCCGCCAGACCTGCGCCCAGCCGAGGAACACCCGCTGGTCGCCGGTCAGGCCGTCGATGATCGGCGCCGGCCGGCCATGCAGCGAGGTATGGTAGGCGTCGAGCGCCAGCAGCAGGCCGCCCAGGTCGGCGATGTTCTCGCCCATGGTCAGGTCGCCGTTGATCTTCGCGCCGGGCAGCACCTCGAAGGCCCCGTACTGCTTGCCGAGCTTCACGGTCTGCGCCTCGAACTTGGCGGCGTCCTCTGGGGTCCACCAGTCGGTGAGCCGACCATTGCCGTCGTAGTGGCGGCCGGAGTCGTCGAAGCCGTGGGTGGTCTCGTGGCCGATCACCCCGCCGATCGCGCCATAGTTGATCGCCATGTCGCCGTCAGGGTCGAAGAACGGCGGCTGCAGGATCGCGGCGGGGAAGACGATCTCGTTGCCGGTCGGGTTGTAGTAGGCGTTGATGGTCGACGGGGTCATGCCCCACTCGGCGCGGTCGACCGGCCCGCCGAGCCGGCCGACCCGGAAGTCCCAGTCGAAGGTCGAGGCGCGGTTGACGTTGCCGTAGAGATCGCCGTCCTTGATGGTCAGGCCGGTGTAGTCGCGCCACTTGTCGGGGTAGCCGATCTTCACGGTGAAGGCCGCGAGTTTTTCCAGCGCCCTGGTCTTGGTGGGCTGGCTCATCCAGTCGAGATGCTCGATGCGGCCCTTCATGGCTGTGCGGATGTCGCCCACCAGCGCCAGCATCTTGGCCTTGCTCTGCGGCGGGAAGAAAGCGTCCACATAGATTTTGCCGAGCGCCTCGCCGATCTGGCTGTCGACCAGCCGCACGCCGCGTTTCCAGCGGGGCCGCTGGGCCTGCTGGCCGGTCAGCACCTTGCCGCGGAAGTCGAAGCGTGCATCGACGAAGGGCTTCGAGAGATAGGGTCCCGCCTGGTCGGCGAGATTGAAGGCCTGCCAGGCCTTCAGCGTCTCCAACGGCGTCGCGGCATAGATCGCGGCGATCTTCGGGAAGGCGGTGTTTTCCTGCGCCACCACGCGATTGGCCTTGGTCAGGCCGGCCCCGCCCAGGAACGCCGCCCAGTCGAAGCCGGGCGCCAAGCCGGACAGTTTGGCTGTCTCGTAGGCGTTGTACATCCTGTTGTCGTCGCGCTGCTCGGCGCGGGTCCACGAGACCTTGGCGATCTCCGTCTCCAGCGCGACGATGGCCTTGGCGTTTGCGGCCGGCTTCGGCCAGCCGGCCAGCGTCAGCATCTTCGAGACATAGGCCTCGTACCTGGCCTTCTTCTCCGCGAAGCCCTTCTCCAGGTAATAGTCCCGGTCGGGAAGCCCGAGGCCCGCCTGGTTGAGGTAGACCGCGTAGTGGTCCGGATCCTTGCCGTCGACCTGCACCGAGGCCGCGAAGAGCGAGCCGCCGAAGGTGTGCTGCGACCTGCCCATGGCGCGCGCCACGTCGGCCTTGGTTTTCTCGGCCCGGATCGCGGCGAGATCGGCGCGCAGGGGCTTGACGCCCAGGGCGTTCACCTTCGCCTCGGCCATGAAGCTGCGGTAGAGGCCGCCGACCTTGGCCTGTTCGCCGCTGGTGGCGGCTTCGGCGGCGGTCCTCTCCAGAAGCAGGTGAAGGCGGGCCTGCGACAGCTCGTTGAGGGCGTCGAACGCCCCATAGCTGGTGCGGTCGGCGGGGATCACCAGGGTCTTTTCGTAGCCGCCGTTGGCGTACTGGAAGAAGTCCTGGCCCGGGGTGGCAGAGGTGTCGCGGCCGGACAGGTCGAAGCCCCAGGTTCCCATACGGGCGGCCTTGGACAGGTCGGGCGCGGACGAGGGCCCGGCGGCGTGAACCACGGGGGACTGCGCGAGGGCCGGCGCCGCGGCCAGGAGGGCGGCCACCGCAGCGGCGCCAAGCCAAGAGGTCTTCATCAATGCTCTCTCACAGATTGCGATGGCCCGACCATGCGCCGCACGGGCGCGCTTCGAGCGTTACATTTTGGTCAGAATCCGAGGACGGACAAAGGGCTCAGCGGCGCATGCCCGCCATGGCGGGCGGCCCCATGCCGGCGCTGACCCGGAAGCGGACGGAGACCTTCGCGCCGCTGGCGAAGCTGAGCGTTGCAGGCGCCTCGTCGCCGGGCTTCAGCGTCCGGGTCAGGCCGATGAACATCAGGTGATAGGCGCCTGGGCCGAAGGTGATCTGGCCGCCGGCCGGGACCGGCACCTTTTCCACCTTCTTCATGGACATCACGCCGCCGGCCATGGCGCTGGCGTGCATTTCGACGCGCGCGGCGATCGGGCTTTCCACCTTCTCGAGCACATTGGGCGCGCGGCTGTGGTTGGCCAGGACCATGTAGCCGATACCGTTAGTGCCGGCGACGGCGGGACGGCTCCAGGGCTGCAGGACCTCCATGGTCCCGGCGGCGGAAGCGGCCAGGGGCGCGGCGATGGCGGCAAGGGTGGCGGCGGTCATCAGGAGCTGTCGCATCGCGATCCTCAATAGACGTGGCGCAGTTCGGCCAGGGCCGAACGCTGGGGAAATGGGTGGGGAGCAAGTCGGCGCCGCCGATCATCTAGCCTCCAGCATCGACTGGCGGGCAATCGCGTGATGCGAGCCTATTGAAACCGAAATCCAGAAGCAGGGCCAGAAGCAGCGAAGCGCCTACCAGCGGATAGATCGCACCCACGACGCTCATGACACCGAGCACCGCCCAGGCGGCCCGTCGGTCAGCGGGGGCGGGCGGCACGCCTAAGCGGCCCTTTGGCCGCCGCTTCCACCACATGATGGCCGCCGAGCCCGCGAGCAGGAGGATGGCGACGCAGCCCGCCAGCATCAGGTAGCGGTTGGCGGGGCCGTACTCCTGGCCCTGGTGGACGGCGATGCCCCATTCGACGGCCTTCGCGCCGGCGCCCCAGTCCTTGAAGCCGACGTCGGCGAGCACCCGCCCTGAATACTGATCGAGGTAGACGGTGCGGCTGTCCTCGACGCGGTCGGGCCGGTAGTCGCCGACGAAGGCGCCGCCCGGGCCCTCGGGCAAGGCGAGGCTGAACGGTCGTTTCAGGCCGAGCCAGTGCAGCTCCGCGATGGCGGCGTCGACCCCGAGGCCAGGCGTGTCCGCCATCGGCATTGACATCGGCGCCGGGGTCTTCTGCAGCGCCCACGGCAAATCCGCCCTTACGGCCCCGGCATCGTGCGGCGCCTGCGCCGTGGACGGCATGTCCATGGTCATCATCCAGGCTGGCGTAACCTTGGCCGGCGCAGCCGGCTCATAGAGGTTTGCGGCTGTCAGCCAGGCCTGCACGTGGTCGCCCCACACCAGAGACCAGGGCATGCCCGTCACCGCAAGGAACAGGATCACGGCGGCCGCGAAGGCGCCGGTCACCGCGTGGAGGTCGCGCCAGAAGAGCCGCTGGGCCGGCCGGCCGCGCACCGCCAGCACCCCGCCGCGACCGCGCGGCCACCAAAGGAAGAGGCCGGTTCCGACCATGACGATCGCCCAGCCGGCGGCGATCTCGATGATGCAGCTCGCCCAGAAGCCGAACTTCTGAAGGCTATGGATCTTGCGGATCAGCTGGAGGACGCCGCCATAGGGTATGACGCCCGTCAGGCGGCCGTCATAGGGGTCGGCGAACGCCGTCAGGGCCTTGCCCGAGGGTGCGCGCACCAGCAGGCGCACGGCCTCGCCGCGGCCTTGTGAAGGCGTGAACTGCAGGACGCGGCCGCGGAGCGCGGTCTCCACCTTGGCGACCACGGCGCCGGCGGGCGCGAAGGGCGCGGCGCGCGCCGGAACGTCCTCCATCGACCGGTACGCCAGGTGATCGAGCTCCGGCTTGAAGAGATAGAGGCCCCCGGTGACGGCCATCATCACCAGGATCGGCAGGACGATCAGCCCGGCGATGAAATGCCAACGCCACACGGCCCGATAGAGGGCGCCGTCCGGCCTCGGCGCGGTGGGATCGGCGGACATCAGTCGATCTCCCAACGCAGGCCCAGGAACGTGCTGAACGGTGTGCCGAGCCGGGGGGGCTCGAAGCCGTTGTTGTCGGCGATGTAGCGGCGGGCGAACAGATTTTCGATCTGCAGGAAGGCCTCGAGCGTCTTCGTCACCGGGTAGCTGACGGCAAGGTCGACCACGACATGCTCATCCACCGGCAAGGTGTTGTCATTGTCGCCCCAACTCCTGGAGAGCCAGCGGACCTGGGGCGTGATGCGCCATCCGGCCGGCGCGGCGTAGGTCACGCTGGCGGTCGCCTTTTGACGGGGGATGCCGCCCTGCTGCTTGCCGACGCTGGCGGGATCGAGCGCGTTCTCGACGATGGTGGAGTCCGCCAAGGTGTACCCGAAGGTGGCGTTCCAGGCCGAACCGGCCGCCCAGTCCGCCTCGGCCTCGACGCCTCGGCTGCGCGCCCGGCCGGCGTTGACGTTCCGCGTGCCGAAGAAGAACCCCGGCGGCAGTTCGCTGGCGTCCAGGGGGCTGAAGGTGATCAGGTCGCGAATCGTGTTGGTGAAGGCGGTGACCTGGACGCGCAGCCCGTCGCGACCGAGGTCGAAGCCCGCCTCGGCGCCCTTCAGCGTTTCAGGCCTGAGCGCCGGATTGCCGAAGAAGATGCCGGAGGGCGTCGCGAAGGCTCGGTAGAGGTTGTCGAGGGTCGGCGCGCGGAAGGCCCGGTAGGCCGCGGCCCGCAGGGCCAGCTCAGGGGTGAGCGACCAACGGATCGAGACCCGCGGATCGACGCTGGAGGTCGATTGGTCCGGGACGCGGCCGAGGCCGCCGGGCGCGCCGTCGAAGGCGTCGAAGTTCCTGAAGTCCTGGTAGCGGACGCTGGCCAGCACCTCGACGGACTCGGTCGGCCTTAGGGCCGCCTGGGCGAAGGCGCCCAGGAAGCGTTGCTTGCCGCGCCCGACGTCGGTCCGGACCTGCCGGCCGGAGTCGTCGAAGATATCGGCGACGTCGCTGCCTGCGATGCCGTGATAGTCGACGCCGGCCGTGGCGTTGCGCAACCAGCCGGCGCTGAGCGTTTT
Organism: Caulobacterales bacterium; assembly: GCA_044445675.1. Lineage (GTDB taxonomy): Bacteria > Pseudomonadota > Alphaproteobacteria > Caulobacterales > Caulobacteraceae > Phenylobacterium. The sequence goes on from JBIOED010000023.1 coordinate 23,376, forward strand.
CGACCAGACCACGGAGGAGCCTGTGTCGCTGACCGGCGTCCGGTGGCGGTTCTGCACGAACTCCGCCTGGCCGGGCTGCGCGCCGGACGGCGTGTCGGTGTTGTCGGTGCGAAAGCGGCTGTCGTCATGGAACAGGGTCGCCGTCAACGCGCCGGCGCCGGCGAGATCCTGGGTGGCGTCGGCGGAATAGGTCCAGGTCCGCTGCGTGTTGATCCCTAGGCGGGTGTTCAGGACCTGCGCGTTGTCATGGTAGCCGACCCGGGCGTGCGCGGTCAGGCGCGGGGTCAGGCTGAACCCGCCGCTGAGGGCGGCGTTGTGGGCCGTGAACGAGGTGGGCGCATCCACCGGCCCGCGCAGGCCCTTCGGCGTGGTGTCGAATCCGTCAGTGTGGCTCACCCCGGCTTCCAGCCCGACGCGCACCCTATCCGACGCCACATAGTCGGCGTCGGCGTCGGCGCGATAGGTCCCGTAACTCCCGCCGCCGCCCTGCAGGATCAGCCGGGTGCGATCGGGCGACCGCGTCAGGATGTTGATCACCCCGCCCATGGCGTAGTTGCCCCACAGGGTCGCCCCGCCGCCGCGCACAACCTCGACGCGCTCGATGCTCTCAAGGGGAACCCGGTTCCACTGCACATAGCCGAAGAAGGGATCGTTAAGCGGCACGCCGTCCAGCAGCACCAGCGCCCGGATGCCGCCCAGGCCACGCATCGACACGTTCAGCGATGTGGGGTGGGTCTGGTAGGACGCGGCGATCGGCACGTCCACGGACGGCACGCGGCGCAAGATGTCGTCGAGCGATTTGGCCGGCGTCTGGGCGATCTGCGCGGCGGTCACGACCGCGGCGCTGACCGGTACGTCCTGCAGGCTGCGCTCCGACCGCGTGGCGGTGACGATGATTTCGTTGACGGTTCGAGGGCTCCCCTCGTCGGCAGCGAAGGCGGGAAAGGCGCCCAGTGCGGCGCCGGCGAAAAGGGCGCGCCGGAGCGCCCAATTGGAAAAGGTCATGTTGAAACCTGAACAGCAGACATGCGTCAGCGCCCCGGTGAGGCGCGGCTCAAAGGCTGAGTTCAGGCGGTGGGCGGACCTTGGCCCGGCGGGCGAGGCGGCGCGCGGGCGCGCGGCGCCAGCAGGCGGACGACCGGCGCGTGATCGACGCGCGCGGTCTGATAGGCGACGGGCTCGATCGCCATGACCGGGCTGGCGGCCACGACGGCCATCGCCGCGGCCAGGCAATCCTGGCAGGGCATGCCGCCGAAGCCCCGGTGGGCCGGCGGCGCGGGTCCGCCGTCGGGCGCCACAGCATGGGCGCCGCTCGCCGTGCAGATGACCAGGGCGCCGGCCGGACCAGGCTGGGCGGCCATGGCCGCGGCCGGGATCAAGGCCTGCACCATCAGGGCGAACACCGCCAGCAGGGCGGCGATGGCCCTTCGATCGTGCTTGGCGGCGCGGACGGGCGGCATGGCGGCCTTCTTATTCCGATCCGATGATTTCTCAACCCGGGCGCCTGCGCCATAGTCGCGCCAGCGTCAGGAACCCGCATGCCGCCCCACGTCCAGCCAGGCGCCTACAAGGATGTCGTGCTCTTCCTGGCCACGGCCGGGGTGGTCGTGCCGTTGTTCCGCCGCTGGAAGCTGAGCCCGATCCTGGGGTTTCTGGCCGCCGGCGTGGTGCTGGGCCCGCACGGCCTCGGCAGCCTGACGGGCGCGGTCCCGTGGCTGTCGGCCCTGACCATCGACAATCCCGATGAGGTCGCCCAGCTCGCCGAGTTCGGGGTGGTGTTCCTGCTGTTCATGATCGGCCTGGAGCTTTCCTGGCAGCGGCTGCGGGCCATGCGCCGGCTGGTCTTCGGCCTGGGCGCGGCGCAGGTCGCCCTCAGCGGCGTGGCGACCGCGGGCGCGGCGCTGGCCCTGGGCCAGCCGCTAGGCGCCGCCGCCGCCATCGGCGCGGCGCTGGCGCTGTCATCTACGGCCATCGTGATGCCGATCCTCGCCGAGCAGAAGCGGCAGCATTCCCTGGCCGGGCGCGCGACCTTCTCGGTGCTGCTGTTCCAGGACCTGGCGGTGGCGCCCATCCTGGTGACCCTGACCCTGCTGGGCCGCCGCGGCGGCGCGCCGGCGCTGTCCCCGGACCTGCTGCTGGCCTTTGCGCCGGCGGCGTTCGGCGTGGGGGCGCTGCTGGTCCTGGGGCGGCTGGTGCTGCGGCCGATGCTGCGCTCGGTGGCCCGCGCCAAAAGCGAGGAGCTGTTCGTCGCCGCCTGCCTGCTGGTGGTGATCGGCGCCGGCCTGATCAGCGCGCTGAGCGGCCTGTCGATGGCGCTCGGCGCCTTCATCGCGGGCTTGCTGCTGGCCGAAACCGAGTTCCGCCACGAGGTGGAGGTCACCATCGAGCCGTTCAAAGGGCTGCTGCTCGGCCTGTTCTTCCTGTCGGTCGGCATCGGCCTGGACGTGCCGCTGCTGCTGGCGAAGCCCCTGGAAGTCCTGGGGGCCGCCGCGGGCTTCACGGCCGTCAACGGCGCGGCGGTGTTCCTCCTTGCAAGGACTTTCCGCCTGCGCACCCCGGCGGCGGCCGAGGCCGCGCTGCTGCTGGCGGGGGCCGGTGAATTCGCCTTCGTGATCCTGGGCCAGGCGATGGATCAGAACCTCGTCGACCGCGGCGTCGGCCAGGCGCTGTTGGTGGCCGCGACGCTGTCGATGGTCAGCATCCCCGTCCTCGCCGCCCTGGGCGCGCGGATCGGAGGGCGCAAGCTCTCCCCCGCCGACCTGCCGGAGGCGCAGGGCGAGGCCGGCGCCGAGCCGCAAGTGCTGATTGCCGGTTACGGCCGCGTCGGGCGCCTGGTGGGGGACATGCTTCGCCGCCACCAGATCGCCTGGGTGGCGGTCGAGCGGGACGCGCGGCTGGTGGCGGCGGCCCGCCGCGCGGGCGAGACGCTATTCTATGGCGACGCGGCGCGGCCGGACTTCCTGGCGCGGTGCGGCCTCGCTTCGGCGTCGGCCCTGGTGGTGACCATGGACGACCCGGACGGGGCGGAGGCCATCGTTTCGGTGGCGCGCTCCATGCGGCCGAACCTCACCATCGTCGCGCGCGCCCGCGATGCGCGGCACGCCCAGCGGCTTTACGACCTGGGCGCGACGGATGCGGTGCCTGAGACTGTGGAGGCGAGCTTACAGCTTTCCGAGGCCCTGCTGGTGGAGATCGGGGTGCCGATGGGCCTGGTGATCGCTTCGATCCACGCGCGCCGCGACGAATTTCGAAAGGCGTTGAATCGTCCGGAAGCGCTGGGCGGGCGCACCCGCACCCGGCGAGCGAATCGCGATCCCGACGCGGGAGCCTGAACGGCGCCGGGACGGCGCCGAAAATTGGTCCGTGCGCGCCTGTGGCGGAACCAAGCGGCGCCGTCTACGTTCCAAGCTCAGCGCGTATGGGGCGCGGTTCAGTAAGGGGGCGTAGATGCCGCTGTGCGGATTGGGGGCTGAAAGCGCGAGGCGAGAGCCGACCGGCATTTTCGGCGCTTCTCTCAGCCAGTCGCGGCAAAAAGACAAATTTACATGTTATTCCAAGGTTTTCGCTAAGGCTTGGCGTCCGATTCATGACACTACGCCAGTCTCGGCGAGCGCCGTGGTGAGGAACGGAAGATTGGCGAACGCGCCGGGCGCGTCAGTTTTCTGCTTGGGCGGAGGATCGACCTTCGACGCGATGTTGATCCGCGGCCCGATAGTCGTATAGCGTCCGGCAAAGGTTCGTCGGGTCGAGAGATTGAGGTTCAAGTGTGGCTTCGGCGACACTTACCTAATGGTCCGACCTTGATATAAGAAAAGCTGGGTCGATAGGCCGCAGCGCTAGGGCAATGAGAGGGCTCTGATTATGAAGTTCAAACTCCTGGCAGGGGCCGCTATGGCGGCGGTGTTCGCCGCCTCTGGCGCCTCTGCGCAAGTCGGTTGGTATGGCGCCGTCGATCTCGGCTACCATTGGCCGGAAGGCGTACTGGGCGAGTCCAGCAACTTTGCCGCCAACGGCCAAAACTACATTTGGCGTTTCAACCAGCAGGACGACTGGACCGGCTTCGCCCGCCTCGGTTATCAGGTCACCGATCATTGGCGCGTCGAACTTGAAGGCGGCTACCGTCCCGGCGACATCAATTCGGTCCGCGGCGGCACCAATCAGGCCATCGTCGGCCTCTGCTCTCCTAACGTGGTCCGGACCGCGGCGGCGCCGACTTGCGGCTCGCCGGACGGCAAGATCGAGTCCTGGACCGTTCTGGGCAATGTCATCTACGACATCGGCCCGGACTGGGTGATCGACCCCTTCATCGGGGCCGGCATCGGCGTCAACCATATCAACCTGACCACCGACGGCCAGTTCTCGAATGTCACCGGCGTGATCACCGCGCCGAGCGGCGCGAACCCGGCGATTCAGAATCTGCACATCGACGACAGCGACACGGTCTTCGCCTGGCAGCTCATCGGCGGCGCCAGCTGGAGGGCCACCGACCGCCTGAAGGTCGACGCCACCTACCGCTTCCTGAGCGGCTCCGACGGCCGTTTCACCTCGGTGGGCACCAACGCCCTGCAACCGGGCACCTTCCGTGGCAAGTACCGCGACTCGTCGGTGACGCTCGGCCTGCGCTATTCCTTCGC
>JBIOED010000024.1:0-27507 GCA_044445675.1 Caulobacterales bacterium
CAGGCGCTCCCATCGCTCGATTCCGTCGGCGCTGACCAGGGCCACCGCGTTGTCGTCGCCACCCATGGTCCCGGCGACGCCGACGTCATTGGCGACGATCCAGTCACAGCCCTTGGCGGCGAGCTTGGCCCTGGCGTGGGTCTCCAGGTCGTCGGTCTCCGCGGCGAAGCCCACCACCAGGTGCGGACGGCGACCACCTTTCGACAGGGAGGCAAGTATGTCTGGATTTTCCACGAGCGCGAGGGACTCTGGGGCGCTTGCGCCCTTCTTGATCTTCCCGGCGGCCGGCGCGGCTGGCCGCCAGTCGGCGACCGCGGCGACACAGACCGCGATGTCGGCGGGCAGGGCGGCCTCGCAGGCGGCCAGCATCTCGCGCGCGCTCTCCACGTCCACCCGCGTCACCCCGACCGGGGCCGCCAGGGCGGTCGGACCGGAGACCAGGGTCACCTGCGCCCCCAGCGCCGCCAGCGCGCCGGCGATGGCGTAGCCCTGTTTGCCGGAGGAGCGGTTGGTGAGCAGGCGCACCGGATCGATCGCTTCGACGGTGGGCCCGGCGGTGACCAGGGCGCGCTGGCCCGCCAGCGGTCGATCCTGGGGCTCCAGCGCCGCCAGGATCGCCTCGAGGATCGCCGCGGGTTCGGCCATGCGGCCGGGGCCGTATTCCCCGCAGGCCATGGCGCCCTCATCCGGGCCGACGAAGGCCACGCCGTCGGCCTGCAGGCGGGCGAGGTTGCGCTGGGTGGCGGCGTGCCGCCACATCCGCACGTTCATGGCCGGCGCCATCAGCACGGGCTTGTCGGTGGCCAGCAGGGCGGTGGACGCCAGGTCGTTGGCGAGGCCGCCCGCGGCCTTGGCCATCAGGTCGGCGGTGGCGGGCGCCACCACCACCAGGTCGGCCGACCGCGAGAGCTCGATATGGCCCATCTCGGCTTCATCGGTAAGCGAGAAAAGTTCGCCATGGACCTTGTCTTCGGCCAGCGCGGCCAGCGACAGCGGGGTGACGAACTCGGACCCGGCCTTGGTCAGGATCGGTCGCACAGCGACGCCGGCCTTGCGCAGCAGCCGCGTCAGTTCGAGCGCCTTGTAGGCCGCGATCCCGCCGCCGACGATCAGGAGAATCCGCTTCTGGTCCCCGGCGCTTGGCACGGCTTTGGCCCCCTCGACGACGCGCGCCAGACTTAGGCCAGATGGCGGCTCACGACAAATCCGGCAAATTCGACTCGACAACCGTTGCAGATTGTTCTTTCTTTGTTCCAACCTCTGCTGTTCTGGGAGAAACACTGTGGCTGGGTTGAAGACAATGCGCGTGACCGCTGGGCTGTCCCTGGCGCTGGGTATTTCCGCGATGGCGCTGCTCGCCGGCTGTGACAACGGCCCCTCGGCGGTCAGCAAAGAGGGCGCAGGCGCGCAAGTCGCCGCGGCCAATGCGCCCGACCGGTCCTACGGCTCCGACCGCAGCGGCGGCTACGGCGCCGCGCCCCAGGTCGACCACCGCAAGGACGAGGTCGCCAAGGCCGACGACGGGAAGCCCGTGTGGGCCGCCAGCCGGCGCTATTCCGCCGAGGAGGGCGCCCAGCGCCAGTTCGAGCGCGACGGCGAAGCCTTCGACGCCAAGACCGTCGATCAGTTCGTGAAGAAGGCTCACGCCTTCGTGGGCCACCCGCCGAAGGGCACCCTGACCCTGACCCGCAAGAACGGCGACATCCTGTTCTACGATCCCAAGGGCAATGTCTTCGCCGTGTCGAGCAAGGACGGCGCCCCGCGCACCATGTTCAAGCCGGACAGCGGCATGGCCTATTGGCAGCAGCAGAAGGACCGCGAGGAGCGCAGCCAGTCGGCGCGCTCGGGCCGGCGGTCCAAATACGCCGACGACCAGGCCGAATAGGGCCGCGGGCGGAAGGATGGCGGACCCGAAACACATGGTGCGGACCGGCCGGGTCGACTGGCCGCAGGTCTGGCGCGGCCGCCACCCGTTCAACCCGGCGTCCGAGATGCAGATGATTCCGCTGGGCGACCCGGCCGGGATGAAGCAGATCGGCGTCCATCTGATCCGCATCCCGCCGGGCAAGGAGAGCTTCATTCCGCACGCGCACTCGGTGTCGGAGGAGTTCGTCTTCATCCTGGAAGGCGTGGGCGAGATGGTGCTGGACGGGGTCGGCCATGCGGTTGGTCCGGGCGACTTCGTGGGCTTCCCCATCGATGGCGTGGTCCATTCGCTGCAGTCGAAGGGACCGGGCGACCTCGTCTATCTGACCGCCGGCCGCCGCGATCCCATCGAGGTCGCCGACATGCCGACCATCGGCAAGACCACGGTCTTCCGCAACGGCGGCATGGAGTTGTTCGGCGAGGACGGGATCGAGCGCCTGACCCAGGCCGAATGGATGGCGCGGACGAAGATCGCGGATTAGCGCCCGGCCACGGCTACTCCCCGATCGGCATGCCGGGCGGCGTTTCGGGTTTCGACTTGGGGTCGGCCAGGACGCGCGTCAGCTCGTCCTTGTCCTGCAGCAGGGCGGCCAGCCGGAGGCGCTGGGCGCGATCGGCGGGGTCGACCCCGGGCGCGGCTTTCAGCTGCACGGCCAGGTCGGCCAGGGCCTGGCCGATCTCCGCGGCCGCGCCGGGCGAGGTCGCCGGATTGCGCGCCGCCGCCGCGAGTTCCAGCACCGTACGCGTCTGCACCCGCCTGGCGATGGCCGCATGGCGGCCTGCGGCCGGCGTGAAGGCGGCGGCCAGCAGGCTATGGGCGAGCTCGCCTACGCCCGGCTCGTTCGGGTCGCGGCGGTTCTGGTCCACCAGGCGGTTCAGCCGCGCCGGCGCCGTCAGGTTGTCGAGCACCACCTGCGCGCCCACGTCGGCCGCGGCCAGGCCGTCGTAGACCGGGCCGCCGGCGGTGGCGAAGGTCTCGATCTCCGATTGGCGATCGCCGCGTCCGGACTGGCCCGAGGACAGCAGCGGGATCAGCCGCTCGGGGGTGTCCAGGGCCTGCGGCGTCATGGCGGCCAGCAGCGCGGCCAGCGCCGCACGCTGGCGGTTCGCCGGCACGACGACCGCGGCGGCGTTGCGGTCGCCCTTCACGCCATAGCCGAAATCCACCCCGCCCACCGACTTGGCGGCGGCGTCCACCTGGTAGCGATGCAGTAGGTAGATCGGCACGAACTTGCGCCGCAGCGCCTCCAAAGCCTCGCCGGGCCGCAGCGCCCGCTCGCCGAACTGGTCGATCGCCACGCGGCGCACCGCCATCATCCGGTCGAGCTCGGCGACCGCATCGGCGCCGTCGTCCCAGATGGCGCCGGCGGGATGGCCGGAGCTCATCGGCCGCGCATCGTCATCCTGCACGAAGCGCATGTGCTCGGCGGCGGCGCGGGCCTTGGCGGCCAGCACCTTCTCGCCGGCCGCCCCGGCCGGGACGTCGGCGTACATCCAGTCGACGATGAAGCGGTCCCAGTCGCCGATATCTGCGCCATAGGCGTCGGAAAGGTCGATCTTGCCGTTGGCCAGCTTCACGCGCGCCGCCGGGTAGTCCATCACCGAGGCGCGGCCCTGGGTCGAGGCGCCGAAGTTGTGCGCAAAGCCCAGGGTATGACCCACCTCGTGGGCCGCCAGTTGCCGCAGGCGGGCGAGCGAGACCTGCACCGGGTCGTTCGGCCCGCCGGTCCCGTCCTGGTCGGCGCCCACCAGGCCTTCGAAGATCAGCATGTCCTGCCGCACGCGCAGCGCGCCCAACAGCACCGAGCCCTTGATGACCTCGCCGGTGCGCGGATCGACCACCGACTGGCCGTAGGACCAGCCGCGGGTGGCGCGGTCCACCCAGTTGATGACGTTGTAGCGGATGTCCAGCGGATCGGCGCCCTCGGGCATGATCTCCACGCGGTAGGCGTCCTTGAAGCCTGCCGCCTCGAAGGCCTTGGCCCACCAGGAGGCGCCCTGCTGCAGGGCCGTGCGGATCGGCTCCGGCGCGGCGCGGTCGACGTAGAAGACGATGGGCTTTTTGACCGGCGAGATGGCGGCGGTCGGATCGGTCTTCTCCAGCCGGAAGCGGTGGGCCAGCCGCACGGCGATGTCCTTGTCCAGCGGCGCCGCGTAGTCATAGACGATGGAATCGAAGGCCCCGGCGCGCGGATCGAACAGGCGCGGGACGTAGCCGGGATCGGGCAGCTTGATCACGCTGTGGCGGATGGTCAGCGTCAGCAGCTTCGGGTCCGGCGCGATGTTGCGGGTTTCCGGCCCCGGCGTGTCGGAGGCGAAGGTCTCGCGGGCCTCGAACTCGATGTTCTGCGGGAACACCTTCACCGCCGCGGGGTCGGCCAGCGACAGGTCGGGGACCAGCTTGTAGCCCGGCTCGCCCGACCGCTTCAGGTCGCCGGCCACGTCCTCCACGTCGCGGGTCAGGAAGCCCGACAGGTCCACCAGGGTGCGGCCGTCGGCGGTGAGGCCCTCGACCTTGCCGGCCCAGACGGTGGACACCGCGAAGGCGTCATGCGCCGCCGCCTGCTCGTCGGCCGAGGCGCCGGCGGCGACGAAGCGCGGGTTCTCGTACTCGGCCACGACCTTCTGGCCAATCCGCCGGAAGACCAGGATGCGGCTCTGGCTGACCCGCGCCCGATCCAGGCCCACCGGCGCCGAACCCAGGCCGGTCTTCAGCGCGGTCACATAGAGGAAGCGGCCGCTGACCCCCTCGGCGTCGGCCGGCGGCAGGGCGACCAGGATGCGGCCCCTGGCCTTATCGACGTAGACCGGCAGCAGGCCGTCGCGGCGGGCGAGGCCGGCGGTGACCTCGGCCGGCTTTTCCGCCGACGCCAGGGCCGGCGACACGGCCAGCAAGACGGCGGCGGCTGCGGCCGCGCTGAACAATCCAGATTTCATGCGATCCCCCGAAACTACGGCGGCAGACTAGGCGAGCTCGCGCCCCCGGGCCAAGGCGCTCCTGCAGGGAATCGTGAAGGGCGACCTGGCGTCAGCCCGATTGACGTAAACGGAAGCATAGCTTTACAGTGTCAGCGGAAAACCTGCGCCGCGAGATCGCCATGCCCACGGACCTACGCCGCCCCAACCGCACCTTCACCATCCGCCAGCTGTGCCTGGAGTTCAAATGCACGCCGCGCGCCCTGCGCTTCTATGAGGACAAGGGCCTGCTCAGCCCGGCGCGGGACGGGCTGAACCGGGTCTATTCCTACAAGGACCGCGCGCGCCTGCAGCTGATCCTGCGCGGCAAGCGGGTCGGCCTGGCCCTGGCCGAGATCGGCGAGATCCTCGACCTCTATGAGGTCGGCGACGGCGGCGCACAGCAGGCCGCCAAGTCGCTGCGCAAGTTCCAGGAGCGTATCGTCGCCCTGGAGACCCAGAAGCTCGACATCGACGGCGCGATCAAGGAGCTTAAGGCCGGCTGCGAAGCGCTGGAAAAGCGCCTGGCCCAGACCCGGCCCGACCTGTTGCCGCGCGCGGCCGACTACGATCAGATGTTGCGCCGCAGGCTCGATGGCGTGGAACATAGCGAAGCGAAATAGCCGCCGACTGCTCGCGGCTCGGAGAAGAGACCGCGATGCCCTACCAGCCGCCCGTTCGCGACTACGCCTTCATCCTGCGCGACCTTCTGGACCTGGAGCGCTACGCCAACCTGCCGGCCTTCGCCGACGCCTCGATGGACACCGTCGACCAGATCCTGGAGGAGGCCGGCCGCTTCACGGCTGAGGTGCTGGCGCCCCTTAACCGGGTCGGCGACAAGGAGGGCTGCCACTGGTCGCCCGATTTCACAGTGCAGACGCCGACCGGCTTCAAAGCGGCCTACGAGCAACTGGTGGCGGCCGGCTGGCCGGCGCTGGGCGCCGAGCCGGCCTACGGCGGCCAGGGCCTGCCGCATGTGGTCAACCTCGCCTTTTCCGAGATGTCCTCGGCGGCCAACATGGCGTTCTCCATGTATCCGGGCCTGACCCACGGCGCCTATTCGGCGATCCTGGCGGCCGGGACGCCGGAGCAGAAGGCCCTCTACCTGCCGAAGCTCGCCGCGTTCCAATGGGGCGGCACCATGAACCTGACCGAGCCGCACTGCGGCACCGACCTCGGCCTCTTGCGCACCAAGGCGGTCCCACGGGCTGACGGGACCTACGAGATCTCCGGCGAGAAGATCTGGATTTCCGGGGGCGAGCAGGACCTGACGGAAAACATCGTCCACCTGGTGCTGGCGCGCATCGAGGGCGCGCCGGCCGGCACGCGGGGCATCAGCCTGTTCATCGTGCCGAAGTTAATTCCCGACGCCGACGGCAATCCTGGAGTCCGTAACTCGGTCAAGTGCCTGGGCCTGGAAGAGAAGATGGGCATCCACGGCAACGCCACTTGCGTGATCGGCCACGAGGCGGCCACCGGCTGGCTGCTCGGCGAGGCGAACCGCGGCCTGGCGATCATGTTCATCATGATGAACGAGGCGCGCCTGGGGGTCGGCATGCAGGGGATCGCCCAGGCCGAAGCGGCCTATCAGGCCGCGGCCGAATTCGCCAGGGACCGCTTGCAGGGCCGCTCGCTCACCGGGCCGAAAAATCCCGACGGGCCGGCCGACCCGATCATCGTCCATCCCGACATCCGCCGCATGCTGATGGACGCGAAGGCCATCGTCGAGGGCGGCCGGGCCTTCCTGTTCTGGACCGCCCTGCACGGCGACCTGGCCGACGCCAGCCCCGACGAGGCAGTGCGCCAGAAGGGCCACGACTACATGGCGCTGATGACCCCGGTGCTGAAGGGTTTCCTCACCGACCGCGGCTTCCAGGTCTGCTCGGACGCCATGCAGGCGCACGGGGGAGCCGGCTATACCGAACATTTCCCCGTAAGCCAGTACCTGCGCGATTGCCGCATCGCCCTGATCTACGAAGGGACCAACGGCATCCAGGCCCTGGATCTGGTCGGCCGCAAGCTCGCCGCCGACGGCGGGCGCGGCGTGATGAGCTTCTTCGCCGAGCTGGACGCCTTCATCGCCGCAAACGAGCTCGACGCCGAACTGAAGCCCTTCACCGAAGGCCTCGCCCGCAGCAAGGCCGAGTTGCAGGAAGCGACCATGTGGCTGATGCAGAACGGCCTGGCCAACCCGGACAACGCAGGCGCGGCGTCCACCGACTACATGCACCTCTTCGGCCTGGTGGCGCTGGCCTACATGTGGGCGATGATGGCCAGGACGGCCCGGGCCAAGATCGCCGGCGGCGCCACCGATCCGATCTACGCCGAGAAGCTCGCCGTGGGCCGCTACTACATCGCCCGCGTTTTGCCGGAGACCGCCGCACGCCTCGCCAAGCTGAAGACCGGCGCGGAGACCCTGATGGCCCTGCCCGCCGAGGCGTTCTGAACATGGCCGCCTATCGCGCCACCGCCGACTGGAGCCTGGCCGAGGGCGAGGACTTCGCGGCCGGCCGCTACAGCCGCGGCCACGCCGTGGTGTTCGGCTCGGGCCTCGCGGTCCCCGGCACCGCCTCGCCGCACGTCGTGGGGAACAGGTGGTCGGTCCCCGGGGCGGCCGATCCGGAAGAGATGCTGGTGGGCGCCATCGTGACCTGCCACATGCTGAGCTTCCTGCACGTCGCCCGCGACGCCGGCTTGATCGTCACCGCCTATCGTGACGAGGCGGTGGGGATCATGGAGAAGAACGCCGCCGGCGAGCTGTGGGTCAGCAGGGTCACCCTCTATCCAGACATCAGATACCAGGGCCGCCAGCCAACGCCCGCCGAGCGCGACCACATGCACCACACCGCCCACCAGGTCTGCTTCATCGCCAACTCCGTGAAGACCGAGATCGTGGTGGAGGAGGCGGAGGCAGGATGATCCGCACCAGCTGTCATCCCGGTTTCGCCGCACGCGAAGACCGGGCCCCCTAGACGCCGACGGTCAGCGCCCATCCGGAGAGCTTCGCCTCGATGGGTCCCGGACAAGCCGCTGTCGCGGCTTTCCGGGATGACATTGGAGAAGGTGCGCCAAGCGCTCGCGCAGCCCCGCCGCGTCCCTCAGCTCGCATTCCCAGATGGTCTCGACGCGCCAGCCGAGGGCGGCGAGGGTCTCGCGGCTCTTCGCGTCGCGCGCCCGGTTGCGCGCCACCTTGCCGACCCAGTAGTCGCGGTTCTGCTTCGGCACGCGGGCGCCGCGGGGGCATTCGTGGCCGTGCCAGAAGCAGCCGTGGACGAAGAACGCCAGCCCGCGGCCGGGCATGACGATGTCGGGGTTCCCCGGCAAATCCTTGCGGTGCAGGCGATAGCGCGCGCCCAGGCCGGTGAGCGCCCGGCGCACCTGCAACTCCGGCGAAGTGTCCTTGCTCTTCACCCGGCGCATCACGGCCGAGCGCTTCTCCGGCGGATAGACGTCCGTCACCGGCTCCCCGATTACAAGCCCTCGAACAACGCCGTCGAGACGTAGCGTTCGGCGAAGCTCGGGATGATGGCGACGATCAGCTTGCCGGCCATGTCGTCGCGGGCCGCCACGTCGAAGGCGGCGATCAGCGCTGCGCCGGAGGAGATGCCCACCGGGATGCCCTCTTCGGCCGCCACCCGCCGGGCCATGGCGAAGCTGTCCTCGTTGGACACCTGCACCACCTCGTCGATCACCCCGCGGTCGAGGATCGAGGGGACGAAGCCCGCGCCGAGGCCCTGGATCTTGTGCGGGCCGGGCGGGCCGCCGGACAGGATGGCGGAGGTCTCGGGCTCGACGGCGATCATCCGCACCGAGGGCTTGCGCGCCTTCAGCACCTGGCCCACGCCGGTGATGGTGCCGCCTGTGCCGACGCCGGAAACGACGGCATCGACGCCACCGCCGGTGTCGTTCCAGATCTCCTCAGCCGTCGAGATCCGATGGATCAGCGGATTGGCGACATTGTCGAACTGCTGGGGCATCACTGCGCCCGGCGTCGCCTCGACGATCTCGCGGGCCCGGGCCACAGCGCCGGCCATGCCGCGCTCGGCCGGGGTGAGCTCCAGCTTCGCGCCCAGGATCAGCAGCATCTTGCGCCGCTCCAGGGACATGCTCTCGGGCATCACCAGGGTCAGTCGGTAGCCCTTGGCGGCGGCCACGAAGGCCAGCGCGATGCCGGTGTTGCCGCTGGTCGGCTCGACGATCATGCCGCCCGGCTTCAGGAGGCCCTTGGCCTCCAGGTACTCGACCATGGCCACGCCGATGCGGTCCTTTACCGAGCCGATCGGATTGAAGAACTCCAGCTTGGCGACCACCTCGCCCTGGGGTTTCAGCGCGGCGGTCAGGCGCGGCAACCGCACCAGCGGCGTGTCGCCGATGGTGTCGAGGATCGAGTCGAAGATCTTGCCCCGGCCGGCGCGCTGGTAGCGGGCGGCGTCGTAGGCCTTGTCGGGAGTGGCGTCCATGAAGCGGACCTTTCGCGCGAAATACTGCCGTGTTGCGCGCGAACCTAAGGGTTCCCCGTGGGCTTGGTAAGGGGCCGCATAGGGGCTCCCACCGGCACTGTGCCAGGATGCCAGCGGTCGCGTTAGGTCTGGAACTTATGTGTGGCAGATGCCTCCGCAGGCATTCGCCGATCCCGCTCGTGTAGCATCTTCAGAAGGTCACCGGCGCGGATGAGATCGTTACTTCGATTGTATCTGAAATAGATTTGGCCCTCGCAGATCTCGTGGGTGAAATCCTTGGTCGATATGATCGGCTTATCGGCCGACTTGTAGGCGTAGGCTACGGCGATGGAGCATTTCTCCATCGGGACGAGGGCTCTCTCCCATCTGAAGAACGGGGTAAAATTCTTCGTCAGCACATCGCCAAGTTGGTCCCAAACGACCTCGATCTTTTCTGCCGGGACGCCAACGATCTCGCCGTCATTGCAGACGCCAAAGAACAGATAGCCCCCTTCATGGTTCGCGAACGCCGCTAGGCATTTTGCGGCTTTGGCCTTGGAGACCTTGTCGGCCGGAAGCTCGCGCTTGAACTCTGCGAAGACGCTTTCGAAGCCGGGAAGGGCCGCCTGCCCGTCATGACTGAGTTTTAGAATCTCGCGAACCCGCATCGCGCTGGTCGGTCCAAATCCGTGGGTGCTCGCCTCAGCGTTAGCTTCGTTTAGCCGTCGATTGATAAATTCGGTGATCTCCTCCCTGGTCGCTGGAAGAATGTCGGGCCTCACTTTGTCCAGCTCGCTCACGACAGCCGGCGAGATAACCCGACCGGGTCGGACAAAAAACGAGATGATGTAGTCTCTCGGGAAATCCTCGAACTGCTTCATGCCCTTCACAAGGGCAATCTCCAGATCATCGAGAGTTCGCCATTTCCCGTTCGTCTTCTTGGCCATCGATTTGAATCTCGTGCAAACCAGCTAGCGGCGCGAGCAAGTTGTCCCTGAGAAACGACACGACGGGAACCACAACGCCATCGCCGAGCACCTCAAGCGCGGCGGTACTTCGCTTCGGGAGCTTATAGTTCGCGTCCAGTCCCATCAGTCGGGCCGCTTCCGAGGGCAACAGACGACGCGCTCTAACGCTCTCGCCCTTCACAACAACAATGACTTGCCGGGACGATCCGCCACGAGGCGTCCTCAAACAACCGGCGCGGTCATCAAACCGCAATTCAGCCCTCTGGACCTTCACCTTGTTCTCGACCCGCATGCGTCTAAACAAGGCGCCCACAATGCGTTCGCCACGCTCCTGCGCCATCTTTAGCTTTTTCCTGTGGAGATCGTTGAGCTGGTTGCGAAGCCTCAAAGTGGCGGGGGGATCGAACCACGACACCTGTTCGTCATCCTCGAGGAAATCGGACAACGGACGCTCGCCCTTTGGCGGGTATGTAAGCTTCCACCATTGCCAACGTGATTGGAGATCTGCGCCAAGCTGATCGTAGGCGCAGACAACTCGCTGACTGTGAAAGGGCCTAGTCGGCTCGACCTGGGTAAGCCGAGTGAGCCCTTTGGCCTTCGTTGCCACAATAAACACGCGAGGCCTCGATTGCGGAACGAACCGAGAGGCGTCGATCTCTAGCGCGCCGAAGAAGTAGCCCTCCTTGGCCAACGCCCAGCAAAGGGCGCGAAAGTCCGCGCCGCCGTGGGAGCTGAGCAAGCCGACGACGTTCTCAATGACTATCGTCCTAGGGGCTCTGCCTTCCCGGCCAAGTGCTTCAACGAGGCGCCAGAAGCCAAAGAACGAGGATGAACGCCCGCCCTTGAGGCCTGCCCTTTCGCCTGCAAGGCTGAAGTCCTGGCAAGGAGAAGAAGCCCATGCCAAGTCGGCCTCGCCCGGCAAGTCCTCAGAGCTGAGCTTCCAAACATCGCCCTTTTTGAAGTGGGCCGCGGAAGCAGGAAAATTAGCGAGGTAAGTAGCCTCTTTGACCGGAGCGAAATCGTTAGCGAACACGCAATCCCATTCATCGCCGAGCCCTAGGCGGGCCATCCCACCCCCGGCGAAGAACTCATAGAAGGTGAATTTGCGACTCACCCGCCGTACGCTAGCGGATTCGCAAGTCGCGTTCTCCATTTATTCTTTTGCGCCTGACGTCGGCGATCCGATAGGTGACGGCCGATCGAAGTCGTTGGCGAAGACGCAAGCCCAGCGCTCGCCCAGGCCCAGGCGGGCCATGCCGCCGCCGGCGAAGAATTCGTAGAAGGAGAAGGGCGCCCGACTCATCGCGTGTTTGAGTCTATCCTGCGCCGCCCAATCCCCAAGGATCCTGCATGCGTCGGTTCATCGTCCTTTCGGCCCTGGCGCTCTGCGCCTGTGGCGGAGACAAGAATCCCAGCGCTCCGCCGCGGGACTCCGACCTCGCCAGCAATTTCAGCCACCCGATCGATGCGCGCGGCGCCGACCCCGACTGGGGGCTGAAGATCCGCGGGCTGCAGCTGACGCTCGACCGGCCGAACCAGCCTGACCTGGTGGGCCAGGCGCCGGGCGCGGTGATCGAGCCGCATGAGGCGTCCTGGACGGCCGCCCTGCCCAACGGCCAGGCGATGAAGGTCAGCGTCTACGCCAGCCCCTGCACGGACAATGCGACCGGCGCGGCCTATCCCTTCGCGGTGGAGGTCCTGCTGGCGGGCGCCACGCCCCTCAATGGCTGCGGCGCCCCCATCAGCTCGCCCCGCGCCCCGCCGAAGCGCTAGCGCGACCGCGACCGCGACCGCGGTAGCCGACGCATAGCGCGCCGTCAGTCTTTCCTTGCCCGCGCGCTTCGCCGGGCGGCAAAATGACTGGCGATCGCCGCACGCCCGAAGGAGCCCGCCATGGAAAAGGCCTATGACCTGGTGATCCGCGGCGGGACCGTGGTCGATGGGACAGGGGCCCCGCCCTTCGAGGCCGACGTGGCGGTGAAGGATGGGTCCGTTGCGGCGGTGGGCCGCGTCACCGGCGTCGGGGCCGAGGAGATCGACGGCCGCGGCCAGGTGGTGACCCCGGGCTTCGTCGACATCCACACCCACTACGACGGCCAGGCGACCTGGGACCAGCGCATGCAGCCCTCGTCGTGGCACGGGGTGACCACCGTGGTCATGGGCAATTGCGGCGTCGGTTTCGCGCCCTGCAAGCCCGCCGACCACGACCGGCTGATCCGCCTGATGGAGGGCGTCGAGGACATCCCCTTCCCTGTGCTGACCGAGGGCTTGCCGTGGAACTGGGAGAGCTATCCCGACTATCTCGACAGCCTCGCCAAACGCCGCTTCGACGTGGACATCGGCAGCCAGTTGCCGCACGCCGCGCTGCGGGTGTTCGTGATGGGCGAGCGCGGGGTGAACCGCGAGGCCGCCACCGAGGCTGACATCCACGCCATGGCCGCCATCGCCCGGCGCGCCATGGACGCCGGCGCCATCGGCTTCGGCACCTCGCGCACCCTCAACCACCGCTCGTCCGACGGCTCGCCGATCGCCACGCTGACGGCCGGCGAGGACGAGCTGACCGGCATCGCCCTGGGCATGGCCGCCGCGGGCGCCGGGGCCGGCCGCGGGGTGCTGCAGGTGGTCTCCGACTTCAACGACCCGGCCGAGGAGTTCGCCATGCTGCGGCGGATCGTCCAGGCCTCCGGCCGGCCGCTGTCCTTCTCGCTGTTGCAGAGCCCGCGCGATCCGGAGCAGTGGCGCTTCATGCTGGACCGGATGAGCGAGGCCAAGGCCGCCGGCCTGCAGATCCGCGCCCAGGTGGCCACCCGGCCGGTAGGCGTGCTGTTCGGCTTCGAGCTGACGGTGAACCCGTTCAGCTCGCACCCCAGCTATCGCGCCATCAAGGATCTGCCGCTGGCGGACCGGGTGGCGCGCCTGCGCGATCCCGAATTCCGCGCCCGGCTGCTCAGCGAGGAGGCCGAGTCCGCCCGCGCGCCGGGCCTGTCGCCGGCGCGGGCCTGGGACCGCATCTATCCGATGGGCGCGGAGCCGGACTACGAGCCGACGCCGGACGCCTCCATCGCCGCCCTGGCCGCCGAGCGCGGGGCCGATCCCTACGCGCTGGCGCTCGACCACATGCTGACCGACGGCGGGCACGGCATGCTCTACCTGCCGCTGCTCAACTATGCCCAGAACACCCTCGATCCGGCCTACCAGATGCTGCAGCACGACTGCGTCGTGCCCGGCCTGTCGGACGGCGGCGCCCACGTGGGCATGATCTGCGACGGCAGCTTCCCGACCACCAACCTGGTCCACTGGACCCGCGACCGCACCCGCGGGCCGAAGCTGCCGCTGGCGGCGATGGTCAAGGCCCAGTGCCGCGACACCGCCGAGACGGTGGGGCTTTTTGACCGCGGGCTGGTCCAGCCCGGCTACCGCGCCGACCTCAACGTCATCGACTATCCGCGCCTGAAGCTGCGGGCGCCCAGCGTCGCCTATGACCTGCCGACCGGCGGCCGGCGGCTGATCCAGCGGGCGGACGGCTACACCGCGACCATCGTCGCCGGCCAGGTCACCTACCGCGACGGCGAACCCACCGACGCCCTGCCGGGCCGCCTGCTGCGCGGCGCGCAGCGCGCGCCGGCCGCCATGGCGGCGGAATAGGAGAGCAGATCATGAACGACGTCTCCGCTTTGGCGCCGCCGGCGGCGCCTGAGGTCCTCGAAACCGCCTGCGAGTGGACGGCGAAGGACGTGGCCGACCCGACGCGGTGGACCGAACGCCTGTCCGCCGCCGAGATCGACGAGCTGGAGGCCGCCCTCCGCCACGCGTTCGGCGTCTCCGACGACTTCCTGGCGATCGGCAAGGCCGAGTTCCCGCTCCCGACCCTCGGGTCCCGCCTCAAGCTCATCGAGCGGGAGCTGATGGACGGCTGCGGCTTCGTGCTGATCCGCGGCTTGCCGCGCGAACGCTGGTCGAACGACCAGATGAGCATGGCTTACTGGGGGATCGGCGCGCACCTCGGAAAGCCCTGGCCGCAGAACGCCAAGGGCCACCTGCTGGGCGACGTCACCGATCACGGGAAGACGCCGGGCGACCCCACGGTGCGCGGCAACGAGATCGGCCTGGTGGGGCTCGACTTCCACTGCGACGGGTCGGACCTGGTCGGGCTGATGTGCCTGCAGACCGGCGTCTCCGGCGGGCTGTCGGCGGTCTGCAACTCGGTCGCCCTGCACAACCGCCTGGTCCGCGAGCGCCCGGACCTGGCCGCCGAGCTCTACAAGCCGCAGCCCTTCGACTATCGCGGCGAGCAGGCGCCCGGCAAGCCCGGCTGGTATCCGATGCCGGTCTTCACCCGGCATGGCGAGCGGCTGTTCGTCCGCCTGATCCGCCCCTACATCCTGGCCTCGCAGCGCCATCCCGACGCGCCGCGCCTCACCGAGAAAGCCGTCGCGGCGCTCACCTGGATGCAAAACCAGGCCGAGGGCGGCGCCTATTCGGTGGTCATGGACTTCCAGCCCGGCGACATGCAGTTCATCAACAATTACCACGTCCTGCACGGCCGCAGCCCCTACGCGGACGACCGCGCCGCCGGAAAGGTCCGCCACCTCAAGCGCCTGTGGCTGGAGACCGAGGTCCTCGCCGACCGGCCGAAAGCGTTCACCAACCGCATGGGCGGCCACTGGGCGAAGACGGCGTCGATCAGCCGAATGGACGCCTGACCTACCCTCCCCAAAAAGGGGCGGGAAAGCGCATGGCGCTTGCGCTGGCTTCCGGGCTAAGACCGGACGATGCCCGCCTCCGTCGCCCAGCCCGACATCGACCCGCTGACGGAAGCCCGCGAGGTTCTGCGACGCACCTTCGGCCACGCCGAGTTCCGGGGTTTGCAGGGCGACGTCATCGCCGAGATCCTGGCCGGGCGCAGCGCCATGGCGGTGCTGCCGACCGGCGGCGGCAAGTCCCTCTGCTACCAGATCCCCAGCATCCTGCGGCCGGGCCTGGGGCTCGTGGTCTCGCCGCTCATCGCGCTGATGACCGACCAGGTCGCGGCGATGCAGCAGTCGGGCGTCGCCGCGGCCCGGCTGGATTCCAACATCGACCCGGCCGAGAAAGGCGAGACCTGGCGGCGCATCGAGGCCGGCGAGCTCGACCTGCTCTACATCTCGCCGGAAGGCTTGATGCAGCCCGGCATGCTGGCGCGGCTGAGCCGCACGCCGCTGGCGCTGATCGCCATCGACGAGGCCCACTGCGTCAGCCAATGGGGCCATGACTTCCGGCCCGACTACCGGATGCTGGGCCGGCTGGCGGACCTCTTCCCCAAGGTCCCCCGCCTGGCGGTGACCGCGACCGCGGACGCCCGCACGCGCGAGGACATCCGCGCCGAGTTGCGGCTCGAGGACTCCGCGGAATTCGTCGCGAGCTTCGCCCGGCCGGAGCTGATCCTGTCGGCCGAACGCAAGCGCGGGGCGGCGCACAAGCGGGTGGTCGAGTTGGTGACCGCCCGGGCGGGCCGTAGCGGTGTGGTCTATGCCGGCTCGCGCGACAACACCGAGAAACTGGCCCAGGCGCTGCGCGACGCCGGGGTCCCGGCGCTGGCCTATCACGCCGGGCTGGACCGGCAGGTGCGCATCGACCGGCTGGAGCAGTTCCTGCAGGCCGACGACGCCGTGATGGTGGCGACCATCGCGTTCGGCATGGGGGTCGACAAGCCGGACGTGCGTTTCGTGATCCACGCCGATCCGCCCGGCTCCATCGAGGCCTATTGGCAGGAAATCGGCCGCGCCGGGCGCGACGGCGACCCGGCCGAGGGCATCACCCTCTATGGCGCGGCCGACATGAGCTGGGCGCTGCGCCGCATCGGCGAGCGGGAGATGGACGGCGCGGTCAAGCAGGTGCAGGTGGGCAAGGTCCGCCAGCTCTACGCCCTGCTCGACGGCACCGGCTGCCGCGCGGCCACCGTGCGCCGCTATTTCGGCGAGGCTGGCGTCGAGGCCTGCGGCCAGTGCGACCTCTGCACCGGCCAGGTGGGCCTAAGCGACGCGACGGAGGCCGCCCAGAAGGCGCTGTCGGCCGCTCACCGCCTGGCCGGGCGGTTCGGGCGCGGGCGGCTGGTCGACCACCTGCTCGGCAAGACCAAGGAGGTCAGCGACCACGAGGCCTCGCTCTCCACCTGGGGCATCGGCCAGGAACTGTCCGCCAACGCCTGGCGCGACCTCGTGGAGCAGCTGCTGTTCGAGGGCCTGCTGCGCGAGGACCCCAACGATGGGCGCCCGCTGGTCGGCGTCGGCGATGCGGACGCGGTGCGCGCCATCTTCCGCGGCGAACGGCCGGTGATGATCCAGACCCGCGCCGAGGCGCCGGCCAAGGCCCGCCGCGCCCGCAAGAGCCGCGAGACGCTCGCCACGCCGGCGGCCGACCAGCCGCTGTTCGAGGCGCTGCGGGCCTGGCGCAGCCGCGAGGCCAAGTCCCAGCACGTGCCGCCCTACGTGATCTTCCACGACCGCACCCTGACGGAAATCGCCGCAGCAAGGCCGGGCTCCCGGGCGGCGCTGGAACGCATCAGCGGCGTCGGCGAAGGCAAGCTCGCCCGCTACGGCGAGGCGGTGCTGGAGGTGGTGCGCGGGTTTGCCGACCTCGCCTAACGCCGCTGTAGTCTCGCCCCTGCGCCCTTAGATGAGCCGTCGGGCCGGGTTCGCCATTGCCGACACTTCCCCTGTACCGGGGAAGGCAGGAACGCCTTCCGGCTAAACGTCCACTTCGGCGTCGAGGGCGTTTTCCTGGATGAACTCGCGGCGGGGTTCGACCAGGTCGCCCATCAGGCGGGAGAACATGTCGCTGGCGTCGTCGGTGTGGGTGACCTTGACCTGCAGAAGGGTGCGCGCGTCCGCGTCCAGGGTGGTCTCCCAGAGCTGGTCGGCGTTCATTTCGCCCAGGCCCTTGTAGCGCTGGATGGAAAGCCCCTTGCGGCCGTTGTCCATCACCGCATTGACCAGGTCGATCGGCCCGCGCACCACGGTCGCCTTGTCGCGGCGGGTGTAGGTCGCCCGGCCGGCGAAGATCTCCGCCAGCTCCTTGGAGCGTTCGGCCAGCCGGCGCGCGTCGGCGGCGTGCAGCAGCAGCTCGTCCAGCACAATGCGCTCGGAGACGCCGCGCTTCACCCGGGAGAAGACGTAGCTGTGGGCCTCGCCCGCAGTCCCGGTCCAGGCGCCGTCGCCTTCCTCGGCGTAGAGGTCCAGGCGCGCCGCGGCCTTCGCCGGGTCCCCGCCTTCGGCCAGCAGCCCGGCCAGCGCCGACTGCTCGATGGCGAAGGCCGGCGCCCGGGCGGCCAGCCGCTCGACATTGGCCTTCGCGCCGCGGGCGGTCTGCACCATCGCCAAGAGGTCGGCGCCGGCGATCCGCTCGCCGTTGGAGAGGTCCAGTGTCGCCCCGTCGACGCCCTCGTCGATCAGGTAGATTTCCAGCTCGGCGTCGTCCTTCAGGTAGCGCACCGACTTGCCCTTCGACGCCTTATAGAGCGGCGGCTGGGCGATATAGAGGTAGCCGCGGTCGATCACCTCGCGCATCTGCCGATAGAAGAAGGTGAGCAACAGGGTGCGGATGTGCGCCCCGTCGACGTCGGCGTCGGTCATCAGCACGATCTTGTGGTAGCGGATCTTCTCGATGTCGAAGTCCTCGCTGCCGATGCCCGCGCCCAGCGCGGTGATCAGGGTGCCGATCTGCTCGGAGCCCAGCATCTTGTCGAAGCGGGCGCGCTCGACGTTGAGGATCTTGCCGCGCAGCGGCAGGATCGCCTGGTTGTCGCGGTTGCGGGCCTGCTTGGCCGAGCCGCCGGCGGAATCGCCCTCGACGATGAAGATCTCCGACTTGGCCGGGTCCTTCTCCGCGCAGTCGGCGAGCTTGCCGGGCAGGGAGGAGATGTCGAGCGCCGACTTGCGCCGCGTGAGTTCGCGGGCCTTGCGGGCGGCCTCGCGGGCGGCGGCGGCCTCGGCGATCTTCTGGACGATCAGGCGCGCTTCGGTGGGATGCTCCTCGAACCAGCTGGACAGTCCTTCCTGCACCAGGCCCTCGACGGCCGGGCGCACTTCGGAGGAGACCAGCTTGTCCTTGGTCTGGGAGGAGAATTTCGGGTCCGGCACCTTGACCGACAGCACGCAGGTCAGGCCTTCGCGGGCGTCTTCGCCGCCGACCGAGACCTTCTCGCGCTTGGCCGCGCCGCTGCTCTCCGCATAGCCGGTGATGATCCGGGTCAGCGCCGAGCGGAACGCCGCCAGGTGGGTGCCGCCGTCGCGCTGCGGGATGTTGTTGGTGAAGCACAGGACGTTCTCGTGGTAGCCGTCGTTCCACCACAGCGAGAGGTCGATCTCCACGTTCTCGCGCTTGCCGCGGATCACGATCGGCGCCTTGAGCAGCGGGGTCTTGGCCTTGTCCAGGTGGCGCACGAAGGCCTCGACGCCGCCCTCGTAGTGCATGACTTCCACGAAGGGTTCGGCCCCGCGGTTGTCCTTCAGCCAGATGGTCACGCCGGAGTTCAGGAAGGCCAGCTCGCGCAGCCGGTGTTCCAGGGTGTGCAGGTCGAAGTCGATGAAGGCGAAGGTCTGCAGCGACGGCAGGAAGGTGACCTCGGTGCCCGACAGCGGCTGGCCGTTCTCGCGCAGCGGCGCTTCGCCGGTCTCCTTCAGGGGTGCGACGGCGTCGCCGTGCCGGAACTCCATCTCGTAGGACTTGCCGCCGCGGTAGATCTTCAGGCGCAGGAATTCCGACAGCGCGTTGACCACCGAGACGCCGACGCCGTGCAGGCCGCCGGAGACCTTGTAGGAATTCTGGTCGAATTTCCCGCCGGCGTGCAGCTGGGTCATGATGACCTCGGCGGCCGAAATCCCCTCGCCCTCGTGGATATCCACCGGGATGCCGCGCCCGTCGTCGGTGACGGTAACCGATCCGTCGGCGTTGAGGATCACCTCGACCCGGCTGGCCCAGCCGGCCAGGGTCTCGTCGATGGCGTTGTCCACCACCTCATAGACCATGTGGTGCAGGCCCGAGCCATCGTCGGTGTCGCCGATGTACATGCCCGGCCGTTTGCGCACGGCGTCCAGGCCCTTCAGGACCTTGATGCTCTCCGCGCCATAGTCGTCCTGCCCGTTGTTCTCGGGCGTGGGGCCCAGGTTGGCGGACTGGGGGCCGTCAGTGTTGTTGTCTTCGCTCATTCGGGGTCCAACTGAGTCAGGCCGGAGGCGTCTACGCGTACGCCCTGGGCCCGTCCTTTCAGGTCTTCGAAGAGATGCTCGTCGGTTCCGGTCAGGAAGGCCTGGAGCCCGAGCGCCTCGATTTCGTCGAACAGCGCGGCCCGCCGGGTGCGGTCCAGATGCGCTGCGACTTCGTCCAGCAACAATATAGGGCTTGGCGCTGATTCTGCACGCGAAAGCCGTGCGGATTGCGCCAGGACAAGGTTCAAAATCAGCGCTTTCTGCTCGCCGGTGGAGCATTCGGCGGCCGGACGGTCCTTTTCGGCGTGGATCACCGCCAGGTCGCCGCGGTGCGGGCCGGTCAGCGCACGGCCGGCGGCGGCGTCGCGCGGACGGGCCTCGGCGAGCGCGCGGGCCAGCCTGGCCTCGATGTCGGCGATCTCGGCGCCCGCCGCGGACATCTGCTCCCACGCGCCGGTCAGCGACAGCCGCGCCTGCGGGAAGGGCCGCTCGCCGCGACCGTCGATCTCGGCCTGCAGGGCGGCCAGCGTCGTCGCCCGCGCCTCGGCGATCAGGGCGCCAGCCTCGGCGAGCCGGGCTTCCAGGGCGTCGAGCCAGGCCGCGTCGGCGGCCCGCCCCGCCTCGCCGGCCTCGGTAAGCAGGCGCATCCGCTCGCGTTGCGCCCGCTCGTAGGCGCTCGCGTGGGCGGCGTGGCGCGGGATGGCGGCGAACACCAGCCGGTCGAAGAATCGCCGGCGATCGGCGGCGCCTTCCAGGAACAGCCGGTCCTGGGCCGGCGTCAGCCAGACCTGGCGCAGGTGCTCGGCGAGGCGGCCGGGCGGCAGGGTCTCGCCGGCGATCCGCACCGTGCGCCGCGCCGCGCCAGGCGTCTCGACGCCGGTGCCGAGCTGGGTTTCTTCGCCCTGGACGGCGACCACGGCGGCGACGGTCCAGGCCCGCCCCAGCGCCTCGCCGGGCAACCGCCGCCCCACCTCGGCCAGGCTCGCGCCGCGCAACCCGCGCCCCGGCGTGAACAGGCTGACCGCTTCCAGCAGGTTGGTCTTGCCCGCCCCGTTCGGCCCCACCAGGAACACCGGCCGCCCGTCCAGCGCCAGGTCGGCCCGCGCATAGGAGCGGAAGTCGGTCAGGGTCAGGCGGGCCAAGGTCTGGCGAGAGGGGGCCGCGGCGGTCACGGCGCGGTTCTACAGGGTTTCGCCGGCAGGAGCGAAGCGGGGCCGCGAAAGGCGCCGACGTCTGGTTTCCGCGCACGGTTGTCACGACCGCCGCGCTACCTACGTCTAGAGCCGAGTCAAAGCGGAGGAACCGATGGATCAGAAGACCAAGGCCGCGGCGTTCGCCGCCCTGCACCACACCGGCGAGATCCTGGTCCTGCCCAACGCCTGGGACGCGGCCAGCGCGGCGATCATGGCCGACGCGGGCGCGAAGGCGGTGGCCACGTCGTCGGCCGCCGTCGCCTGGGCGCACGGCTATCCGGACGGCGACGCCCTGCCGATCCCACTGTTGCTGGCCACGATCTCGGCCGTCGCGCGCGTGGCCGGCGTGCCGGTCACCGCCGACATCGAGGGCGGCTACACCGACGATCCCGACCGGCTGGCCGAAACCATCAGGGCGGTGATCGACGCCGGCGCCGTGGGGATCAACCTGGAGGACGGCCGCCGCGATCCCGAGCTGCACGCCCGCAAGGTGGAGGCGGCGCGCAAGGCGGCCGACGCGGCCGGCGTGGCCCTGTTCATCAACGCGCGCACCGACATCTACCTCAAGGGCCTGGCCGAGGGCCACGCCGCCTTTGTGGAGACCACCGAGCGGGCCGAGCGCTACCGCAACGCCGGGGCCAGCGGCATCTTCGTCCCCGGCCCTTCGGACGCCGACCTGATCGGGCGGCTGGCCGAGGCGATCAAGCTGCCGTTGAACATCATGCTGCTGCCAGGGCTGCCCGAGGCTGCGCAGCTCCAGGCGCTGGGCGTGCGGCGGGTGAGCTCGGCCACCGCGCCGTTCCGCGCGGCCTACGCCACGGTGGCCAGGGCGACGGCGGCGTTCCTCAAGGACGGCGACCCGGCGGCCTACGCGGCCGGCGCGGAGGGGCTGGGGAACTTGAACAAGCGGTTCGGCGGATAGGGGCGGAGCTTCTCTCCCCGTGTCATCCCGGAATCGGCGCAGCCGATATCCGGGACCCATAGCCGCCATCGCGGAATGAAAACCTGAGGGGGCGCCGCCGCGTGTCGTCTCCGCCCCATGAGTCCATGGGTCCCGGTCTTCGCGTGCCGCGAAACCGGGATGACACTTCTGGAGCGCCCGCGGCGGCCGTATCGTTCACGAGGCGCAGCGGAGCCTTGGGCGGCGGTCTGCGTTTTCGAGGGGCTACGGAGGGTGGTCCCATGCCTGTCGTCAAATACCGCGTGCACGGTCCCGGCTATGCGCCGCAGCAGACCCAGGTGCCGGTCCCTGGCTGGGGCGGCGAGGCGCAGCCCCGCGCCGACGGCTCGCACGAGCAGGTCTGGCACTGCGTGCCGTTTTCGGAGGGCGCGCGCTATGGCCTGGAAATCCTCTATCCGTTTGACCAGGAGCTGCGCGTGCGCAACTTCCGGGGCCGCGTACGGCTGGACGCCGACTGGGGACCCGATCCGCAGAACGGGCTGATGTGGCCTCCCTTCCGGCCGTTCGGGGAAGGGTTCTATTCCTACCAGCTGGTCCTCGACCTGAAGGTCGATCCCGGATTTGCCGTTCGCAGCGAGCCGCATCCGCGGTTCTACGCCGACGGGGCGGGCGACGTGCCGATCGCTGTCCCGGCGCTGATCCGCACGGCTTGGTGGCCGATGATGTTCTTCATCATCTTCAAGGCGCCGCCGAAGGGCGCGACCCATGTATTCCGCAAGGGGGAACCCTTCGCGCAGTTCATCGTGATCCCGGAAGATCCGGACCTCACGCTCGAGGCGATGGAAGAGGAAGAGGCGGCCGAGCGCGAGCTCAAGTCGCGGCGCATCCGCGACAGCCGCGATGCCCTGGCGGAACGTTCGCGCTGGCTGTCGTCGACCAATACCGTGTTCGACGGCACCTATCGCCACATGCTGCGCGCCGCCAAGGCGCGCGCCCGACAATCCTGACCGGATCGCCGGGCGACGCGTCAGGCGTGATCAGTATTGGCTATGGTGATGGTGGTGGTGATGGTGCTGCCGGATCACCACGCGCCGGTGATGCCAGCGGCGATGATGGCGGGCCGCATACGCGTGGGCGTGATGATGATGGTGGTGGTGATGGGCGACCGGCCGGTCGTAGGCATATTGCGCCTCGATCAGGCCGCCCTGGGCTTCCTGGGCGTCGGACACCTTGATCAGTTCGACCGCGTTCGGAATCGGATCGAGCAGTTCCGAGAACGATTGCGCGGGCGGTACGGCGGGCGCCTGGCTGGCGGCGGCCGCGCCGGCGGGCAACACCGCCAGGGCGGAAATCGCCCCGACGATGCCGAGGGTGGTCTTGTCCATCGTTCTCTCCATCAGTGGCGCGGCAGGGCTGCGGCCGCGATCCTTGGGAGGCAACGCACACGAGCGCCGGATCGATCCCGGCGGCGGAGCGGCGGGCTGTCAGCGATCCTGAGACGGCCGCCGCAGGACGGGCGCCATCCGCCACAGAACTGGCGAGCCGTCGAACTGGTGCTTCAACGCGCCCGCCACATGCAGGGCGAGGTTGGCCAGCGTCACCCAGATCAGCCAGGTCGTATGCACGTGCTGCAACAGTTGCCGTGTCGGGCGTTGGTCCGGCGCAGCCAGCCCGTGAAGGCCTGGCAGGTGCGGCCAGGTGAGACCCCAAAGCGAGATCGGTTGGACGCGTATTGAAACGAGCGCCCAGCCGGTCAGCGGCAGGGCCAGCATCAGGAGGTAGAAGAGCAGGTGGCTGGCGTGGGCCAGCAAGACCTCCCAGGGCTTCAGGGCTGCGGGAAACGGCGGCGCCGGATGGGTCAGCCGCACGCCGATCCGCACCAGGATGAGCAGGAAGGTCGTGAGCCCGATCGAGATATGCAGCCCCTCGATCCGCGCCTGGGCGGGCGAGTGGTCGGGCAGGATTTCGTTCATGTACCATCCCAGGCACATCTGCAGGACGATCAGGGCGGCGATGGTCCAGTGCAGGACGATTGCAATGGCCGCATAGCGCCGCTCGCCCACTTCCGGCGACGCCGTTGGTCCGGCGCCGCGCTGGGTGACATCTACGGGGGCCATGATGGGCGGTCTCGCTGGTGAGTGGGATCCGACGCTACGCTGAACCCGCAGGTCAGAGGAAGGGGCTCAGCGGCGCGAAGATCCAGCCAGCCCTTCGCCGCAGATGACCTCGCGCCATCTCGCGCCTATCTTCGTCCCATGACCGACACTCTCGACGCCGCCCCCCAAGTCCTTG
Organism: Caulobacterales bacterium; assembly: GCA_044445675.1. Lineage (GTDB taxonomy): Bacteria > Pseudomonadota > Alphaproteobacteria > Caulobacterales > Caulobacteraceae > Phenylobacterium. Next base: position 23,860 of record JBIOED010000024.1, read on the forward strand.
GCGACATCCCGCGCGAGCCGACCCAGGACGGGCCGCGGGTGCGGCTCTATCTGGTGGACGGCTCGGGGTTCATCTTCCGCGCCTTCCACGCCCTACCGCCGCTGACCCGCAAGTCCGACGGCCTGCCGGTCGGCGCGGTGGCCGGCTTCTGCAACATGCTGTGGAAGCTGCTGGTGGATATGAAGGCCGCCGAGGATGCGCCGACCCACCTGGCCGTGGTCTTCGACCACTCCGAGAAGACCTTCCGCAACAAGCTCTACGACCAGTACAAGGCCCATCGCCCGCCGGCGCCGGAGGACCTGGTCCCGCAGTTCCCGCTGGTGCGCGACGCGACCCGGGCGTTCGGCGTCCCCTGCCTGGAGCTGCCCGGATACGAGGCCGACGATCTGATCGCGGCCTATGCCTGCAAGGTGCGTGACGCCGGCGGCGACGTGGTGATCGTCTCGTCGGATAAGGACCTGATGCAGCTGGTCGGACCGCAGGTCTCCATGCTCGACACCATGAAGACCCCGAACCTGGTGATCCGCGCCGAGCAGGTGTTCGACAAGTTCGGGGTGACGCCGGACAAGGTGGTCGACGTCCAGGCCCTGTGCGGCGATTCCGTCGACAACGTCCCGGGCGCGCCGGGCATCGGGATCAAGACGGCCTCGGCCCTGATCACCGAATACGGCGACCTCGACACTCTGCTGGCCCGCGCCGGCGAGATCAAGCAGGACAAGCGCCGCCAGACGCTGATCGACTTCGCCGACCAGATCCGCCTGTCGCGCGAGCTGGTGCGGCTCGACTGCGACACGCCCCTGCCCTCGCCGGTCGACGACCTGGCGGTGGAGGAGCCGGACGCTGAGGTGCTAGCGGCCTTTCTGGAGACGATGGAGTTCCGCACCCTGGCGCGGCGCGTCGCCGAGGCGCGCGGCGCGGCCCCCACGGCCACGCCGACGCCTGCGGAAGGCAAGGCGCCGCAAGCGCCGAAGCACGGGGCCATCGACGTCAACGCCTACGAGTGCGTGCGCGACCTCGCGACGCTCGACGCCTGGATCGCCCGCGCCTTCGCCGGGGGGCTGGTCGCCTTCGACACCGAGACCGACGCGCTGTCCGCCTCCGCCGCCAACCTCTGCGGCGTCTCGCTGGCCACGGCGCCGGGCGAGGCCTGCTACATCCCGCTCGGCCATGAGCAGGAGCACGAGGGCGGCCTGCAGCTCGACGCGCCGGTGGAGCTCGCCCAGATCCCGCTGGCCGACGCGATCGCCCGGCTGAAGCCGCTGCTGGAGGCGCCCGGCGTGCTGAAGGTGGCCCAGAACGCCAAGTACGACCTGGCCGTGCTCTCCCGACACGGGATCGAGGTGGGGCCGATCGAGGACACCATGCTGATCGCCTTCGCCCTCGAAGGCGGCCTGCACAAGAGCTACGGCATGGACGAGCTCTCCAGGCGCCTGCTCGACCACCAGCCGATCAGCTTCAAGAAGGTGGCCGGCGCCGGCAAGTCGCAGAAAAGCTTCAAGCACGTCGAACTGGGCGCGGCGACCTGCTACGCGGCCGAAGACGCCGACGTCACCCTGCGCATCTACGAGCACCTGCGGCCGCGACTGGCGCACGAGAAGCTGCTGACCGTCTACGAGACCCTGGAACGGCCGATGCCCAAGGTGCTGGTCGAGATGGAGCTGGCGGGCGTCAAGGTCGATCCCGAGCGGCTGCGCCAGCTGTCGAACGATTTCGCGGTGCGGATGGGTGAGCTGGAGCTGGAGGCGCACCGCGTCGCCGGGCGGCCGTTCAACCTGGGCTCGCCCAAACAGATCGGCGACCTGCTGTTCACCGAGATGGGCCTGGCCTCCGGCCGGACCACCGCCACCGGGGCCATGTCCACCGACGCCTCCATGCTCGAGGACCTGGCGGCCCAGGGCCACGAGCTGCCGCGCATCCTCTTGGACTGGCGCCAGCTTTCCAAGCTGAAGGGCACCTATACCGACAACCTGGTGGCCGCGATCGACCCCCGAACCCATCGCGTCCACACGTCCTACTCCCTGGCGGCGGCCACCACCGGGCGCCTGGCCTCGTCGGATCCCAACCTGCAGAACATCCCGGTGCGCACGGAGGAAGGCCGCAAGATCCGCAAGGCCTTCATCGCCGAGCCGGGCCATGTGCTGATCAGCGCCGACTATTCGCAGATCGAGCTGCGCCTCCTGGCCCATATCGGCGACATCCCGCAGTTGAAGAAGGCCTTCGCCGAAGGGATCGACATCCACGCCCTCACCGCCTCGGAGATGTTTGGCGTCCCCGTCGAGGGCATGCCGGCCGAGACGCGCCGGCGGGCCAAGGCGATCAACTTCGGCATCGTCTACGGCATCTCGGCCTTCGGCCTCGCCAACCAGCTCTCGATCCCGCGGGAGGAGGCCGGCGCCTACATCAAGACCTACTTCGAACGCTTCCCCGGCATCCGAACCTACATGGACCGCATGCAGCGCCAGGTCCGCGCCGAGGGCTTCGTGACCACCATCTTCGGCCGCAAGGTCTACATCCCGGCCGCCCAGGGCAAGTCGCCCGCCGAGCGGGCGTTCGGCGACCGCGCCGCCATCAACGCCCCGATCCAGAGCGCCGCCGCCGACGTGATCCGCCGGGCCATGGTCCGCATGCCCGCGGCCCTGCGCGAGGCCGGGCTGACGGCGAAGATGCTGCTGCAGGTGCACGACGAATTGATCTTCGAGGCGCCGCAGGCGGAGGCCGAGGCGGTGATCACCGTCGCCAAGCGGATCATGGAGAAGGCGCCGGAGCCAGCGGTCTCGCTCTCCGTGCCGCTGACCGTCGAGGCCCGCGCCGCCGCCAACTGGGACGACGCGCACTAGGCGCGGGACAGGGAGCATGGACGCCCGGCCTGCCTTGACCTCCGCGCGGCGCCTTCCCGGCGCCCGGGTGGTCGAGCGTCTGAAGCGCCGGTTTTCGACCTCGCCCTGGGGCGCCGCCGCCGAGATGGCCGCGCGGCTGGGCTATATGGCGCGCGGGACCGTCTATCTCAGCATCGGCCTGATCGCGCTCCTGGCGGTGGCGGGCGTAGCCCCGCACACCCGTGGGGCCATCGGCGCCCTGGAGGCCTGGGCCCGATGGCGGGCGGGCGTGGTGCTGTTGTGGCTGACCGGCTTCGGCCTCTGGGGCTTCGCCGGCTGGCGGATGCTGCAGTCGCTGTTCGACGCCGACCGGCAGGGGCGCAGCCTGCAGGCGATCGGCAGCCGCGTCGGCCAGGCGCTCAGCGGCCTGATCTATGGCGCCATGGCGGCGTCGATCTTCGACCTGATCGACGCCCTGCACGACATCCGCCATCAAGGCGAGCAGGCCAAGACCCGCGAGACCGTCGCCGCCGTCATGACCTGGCCGATGGGCTCGACCCTGGTCATCGCGCTGGGCGTTTTCATCACCGCCTGCGGCCTGGGCAACGCGATCCGCGCCTTCGTCGACAATTTCGGCTCGACGCTGCGGTGCGATCCGAAGGTCGTGACCTGGGCCTGCCGCCTGGCCCGGGTGGGCTATCTCGGCCGCGGCCTGGCCATGCTGCCGGTCGGGTTCTTCATGCTGGCGGCCGGCTGGCACGCCCGCGCCTCGGAGGCCCGCGGCGTCGGCGGCGCGCTCTGGGCGCTGCATTCTCAGGTGCTGGGCAACCTG
>JBIOED010000025.1:0-27427 GCA_044445675.1 Caulobacterales bacterium
ATGCCGTACGGGCGGGCCGACGGCGGCGAGCTGCATGTCCGGAGCCGGGGTGGCGTCCGGGACGGCGTTCGGCCGGGCGGCGGCCACCGGCCCCTGGGCCGGCGGGAAGGGTGAGGGGCCGGCCGGGGCCATCTGATGGGCGAGGCCGACCGCGAAGCTGGCGGTCCCCAACAGGGCCAGGCCGGCGACGACGAGACCGCTGACGCGGCGCGAGTGCGGCGGGATATCGACGAAGGCCGTCATGCGTCTCCAACTCCGCCCGCCGGGCATCGTTCCGGCGGGCGGGCGTCGGCTCAGTTGCCGTAGGGACGGGTGCGTTCGCCGGCCCGGGACCTCGGGCCGCCGAACCGCGCGCGGTTCTCCGGGGTGTCGGGGATCGGGCCGGCGTCGTAGTCGGCCGGCGCGATGGCGCTGGCCGGGGCGCCATAGGCCTCGACGTAGGCCGGCGAGCTGGCGTCTGCGAAGGCTTCGTGGACCTGGTCCATGGCGTCGCGCACGGCGACGTCCTGGCAGGACCTGCCGAGGTTGGCGGGGCTGGGGCTGTCCTGGTTCAGGCGGGTGCATATCCGCCGGGCGGTGTCGTTGACCCGCATACGCAGCCGGTCGCGGTCGGCGGGCGCGGTGAGGTCGAGGTCGGCGTAGCTGACCGCCTCGCTGAGGCTTTGAGCGCGGGGGCCTGCCAGCTGGCCGGTGACGGTCAGCTCGTCGATGGTCTGGGCCAGCGCCGGGGCGGCGCCCAGCAGGGCGGTGGCGGCGGTGAGGGTGGCGAGCGCGGAAAGGCGCATGGTCGCGGTCTCCTGTTCACAAGGGACCGCCGGCAGGGAAAAAAGGGCGGGGCGGTCCGTGGAGGCTGAGCAACCCCGCGGCGCCGCGTCGGGTTCCCCGGCCGCGGAGCGCCTGGCGCGGCGCAAACCGCACCGCGCGGAAATCGCAAACCGGTGATAGGTTGGCGTGACGGCAACGCTTGGGAGGCTTCGGGCATGGCGCGCAATCTGGTGATTTCAGTCCTGGCGGCATCGGTTCTGGCGGGGGCGATGGCCGGCGCGGGCGTCGCCGCGACGACGGTTCCCGCCTATCTGACCGCGGCGCTGGGCGACAAGGCGCGGCCGCCGGCAGACTCTTCGCGCGACGTGGCGCGCAAGCCCGCCGAGCTGCTGGCCTTCGCCGAGGTGAAGCCCGGGCAGAAGGTGGCCGACTTCATGATGGGCGGCGGCTATTTCACCCGCATCCTGTCAGCCGCCGTGGGGCCCAAGGGCAAGGTCTACGCCTACCAGTCGGCCGAGTTCATCAAGTTCCGGGCGGCCTATGGGGCGGAGCAGAACGCGGTGGTCGCCGACTACCGGAACGTCACGCCGCTGACCGCGCCGCTGGCCTCGGCCGGCCTGCCGGACGGGCTGGACCTGGTGCTGACGGTGCAGAACTACCACGACCTGCACCTGAAGGCCTTCCCGGCGCAGACCGCCCAGGCGGTCGACCGGGAAGTGTTCAAGGCGCTGAAGCCCGGCGGCCTCTTTCTGGTGGTCGACCACGCCGCCCTGCCCGGCGCGCCGCTGGACACCGCCGACAAGCTGCACCGCATCGACGAGGCGGTGGTCAAGACGGAGGTCGAGGCGGCGGGCTTTCGGCTGGTGGGCGAGGACAGGCTGCTGGCCAACCCGGCCGATCCGCACACCGCTCTGGTCTTCGACCCCTCGATCCGCGGCAAGACCGACCAGTTCGTCCTGAAGTTCCGGAAGCCGCGATAGGGGCCGGATCGGCGCCCGGCCGCTGAGCCCCTGGCAACGACACCGGCGGTTTTTTTAGTCCACCGCGGACAAAGGTTCCTCTCCCTGACGCCATCCGCATCGGCGGGCGCCCCGCCCGTCGCCCGCGTGGCATGCGGTTTGCGACGGAGGTCGGCAGCGCTTTGGGCTGTTCCAAAACGCGATTGTTGACGCATCCCAGCGATCGTCAGCCGGTCGAGCTTCTGGGAGATACGATATGAAATGTGGGTTCTTAGCCGGGGCGGTCGCCGCTCTGGCGGTGGGCATGGCCGCGTCGGCGGCGAACGCGTCGACCATCGTCGACGACTTCACCTTCTTCGACAGTTCGGCTCACGCTGTGGCGAGTGGTTCGTTCAGCTATGACTCGTCCCTGTCGGGGACCATCGGGTTCGGGGACCTGTCGGCGTTCTCCATCGACCTGCTGGGCGGGAGCTTCGATCTTGCCTATGTGAACAGCGTCGCCAGTTCGGGCGGCTACCAATATTTTGGCTACGACATCGCCGGCAACACCTTCGTCCCGGCGAGCGTGACCGGCAACGCCAACCCGCCGGTCAACAGCGACATCCTGTCGGCCACCGGCTCGAACGTGGCGAGCGGCTTCTTCTTCGACCCCATTCCTGGCCAGGCAGATCCCGCCGGCACGGGGGCCGATGGCGTGGTTGCGAACTTCAGCACCGGTCGGATCGCCACCGTCGCCAGCCTCTCCATCGCTCAAGCCGGCGCCGTGCCCGAGCCCGCGAGCTGGGCCCTGATGCTGATCGGCTTCGGCGGCCTCGGCGCCGTGCTACGCCAGCAACGCGCGCGCCCGCAGTTCGCGACGGCCTAACTCCAAGCTCTCGCGACTTCGGTTGAAGATCGGCGAAAGCCCCGGGCTCCTCCCCGGGGCTTTTTGCGTGGTCGCTCGGCGGCTTCCCGAATGGCCTGTTCAGGCGCTTAAGAGCCTCGCCTGCGAATTGGGGAGAGGCGCGGCCAGCGGCCGCCGGTCACCCGCGTCGCGAACTGCGGCCGGCCGCTTGCTCCAGGGCCTTCAGGTCCTGGGCCAGACGGGTCAGGACGGAGGCCTCGATCTCGCCCTCGAGCGCCGCGTGGGCCGCGCGCCACAGGGGCAGGGCTGTGGCCAGGCGGGCCTGGCCCTGCGCCGTCAAGGTGATCCTGCGGGCGCGCGCATCCGTCCCGTCGACGGCCATCAGCGCGAGCCCCTGGCGGATGAGCGGCTTGAACGCTGCGGTGAGCGTGGTGCGGTCGGCGCCCAGCAACGCGGCGAGTTCGCGCACCGATGCGGGCGCGGGCCTGTTCAACGCCATCAGCAGGGAGAACTGCGCGTTGGTGAGGCCGGCCGGCCGGAGCGCCCGATCGAAGCGCCTGGCCAGGGCTCTGGCCGTGCGTTGGGCGTGCAGGCATAGGCACGTGTCGCGCACCTGCTCGGCGATCGCGGTGTCGACGCCCGAGGGCAAAGGCATTTTAGCCTCCCTGTGACGACGGATCGGGGGCGGCCTGTCCGTCTTGCGTCCTACTTCATGTCCATGGCCGACGTCCCATCGGACCACCGGGTCACCGTCACGAAGAAGGTGGTCACCGCCTCGGGAGCCCCCTGGTCGGCCGCCACCGGCGAGCCCGGCAGGTTGGCGCCCCAGGCGCCGGCTGCAGTGCGCGGCATGAAAAACATCAGGTGCGGATGGGCGTGGCCGACGCCGTCGGCCAGGTACCCCTGCTTCGACATCATGAAGCACATCGCGCCGGCCTGCGGCGCGCCCCCGCCCGGCCGCGCCGCTTGCGCCTTGGCGCGGGCGAGCATCCGGGCCCTGGACACGCCGGCCAGCACGCTGCGGGTCCTTTCCAGGTAGGCCGGCAGCACGGACCGCGCGGCCGAGGCGTTGAAGCACATGGGCGAGCGGACCTTGGAATTCCAGAACTGCGGGTCGTCGAAGCCGGTCCCCCAGGACCGCTCGACCAGGCACACAAAGCCGTTCGCACCCTTCGCCGCTGTCTGGTAGCCGCCGGCGCCCAGGGCAAGAATCTCGGCCTTTTCCGAGATCGCCGCGGGGGCCGCGCTGCGCGCCAGCGCGATCTCCTCGGCCGTGCTCGCGGATCTGTATTGCTGGAGGGGCGCCAGCGCCGGATAGGCCCGGCCTTCCGGTTGCGCACCCGCGGCCGCCGCGGCGGACACCAGAAGCACGGCCAGGCCGCACAGCCCTTGACGCACCCAGCGCATCGACCGTCCTGAGGGCGGCCTCCCAGGGCCATGCCCTTCCATTCGCATCCCGCCGTCCTCCGACCCAAGGCGGCGATCCTCGCCGACAGTGAGTTGATGTCAACCTAATCTTCCGGGGAGGCGCGGCCATATGGCCTGGCCGTCGCCGTCGAGCGCCCGGCCTGGAAGCCAGGGCGGCAAGCGGCCGGGGTCGTGTCGAAGGCCGGCCCGGACTTGACGATCGCTTCACCGTTTGAGCGCGTCCGCGCTGGCCGATTTTATGAGCGCGCAGACATCGGGGTCCGACCGGCCCGGCTTAAGCGATGAATATGTCGCGTAGCTGGTAAGGGCGAAGATGAGATCGACGGCGTCGCGACTATGGCGGGCGTGATCGGGGCCATCGATGCGGTTCAAGATCGCCGCGATCGCATGCCGGCGTCGTTCGTTACGGGCGTCGATAGCCTCGCCGAATTCGGGGTCTGATGCGGCGATGCGTTGCAGTTGTCCGACGGCAGGCTCGCTCGCCCAAAAGCTGCAGAAGATCTCCACAAGACGGTCCAGCGCCTTGCGCGGATCGCCGATCACCATGGCCTCGGGGATGCGCGAAAGTCCGCCTTGGGCGGCGCGCTGATCGAACACCGCCTCCAGCAGGGCCCGGCGCGAGCCGAACTGCTTGTAGACCGTCAGCCGGGTGACGCCCGCAGCCGCGGCCACGGTCTCCATCGAAACTGCCGCCGCGTTTTCAGACTCGCGCAGCAGCCGTTCGGCCACTTCCGCGACCTGGGTGCGCCTCGCGGCGGCGGCGGCCTCACGGGTCGGACTGGAATAGGCGCGTCTCGCCATCGGCGTCCTGGACAAATGAGTATACAACATGTATATCGAATATGTTCCGACGTTAGGAGGTTGTCATGCCGGTCGTTCTCATCCTAGCCACGGCGCTCCATGTGCTGTCGGCGGTGTTTTGGGCGGGCAGCACGTTTGCGCTCGCGCGAACCGGCGGGAGCGGCGCCGCGCAGCTGTTTCGTCCGCAGATGGGGGCCGCAGGCGTCGCCGTCCTTACGGGCGCCTATCTGTGGAGCCGATTGCACCGCAGCTTCGGCGCGCCAGAGCAGATCCTGCTCATCGGGGGGCTTTGCGCTCTCGTGGCGGCGGCGGTTCAGGGCGCGCTGATCCGACCCATCGTCCACGCGGCCGGTGACGGGGTGGCCCTCGCTCCACGCGTCTTGATCGGACAACGCGTAGCGTCGGCTCTGCTGGCCGTGACCCTGATCTGCATGGTGGTGTCCCGCTATGTCTGAGCCGGACTTCGCCGGCCGCGTCGCGGTCGTGACCGGAGGCTCGCGCGGGATCGGCGCGGGAATCGCCATGGCGCTGGCGCGATGCGGGGCTCAAGTTGTCGTCAATGGGCGTGACGCCGACGCCCTGGCGCGCGTCGTCCGCGCCATCGAGGATGGGGGCGGGCAAGCGTTGGCGGCGGTCGCCAACGTGACTGATGGCGGCGCGCTCGCAGAACTCCGCGCCCAGGCGCAGGAGGCATTCGGGCCGGTCTCGCTCTTGGTCGCCAACGCGGGCGGCGGAGGCAGGCCAGAGCCCTTGGCGCAGATGAGCGAAGAACGGTGGCGCGAGGCGTTGGAGACCAATCTGACCTCAGCCTTCCTGACCTTGAAGACCTTCCTGCCAGCAATGATGGAGGCTCGGAGCGGGGCGGTCGTGACCATCTCTTCCGTGGCCGGCCGCCAGCCATCCGGCGCATCGGCCGCCTATGCCGCCGCCAAAGCGGGGCTCCTGTCGCTGACCCGGCAGGCGGCGGCGGAGGCGGCGCCGTCCGGCGTGCGGGTCAACGCCGTCGCACCGTCTTCCATCGTCACCGAGCGGATGGCGGCCCAGCCTGAAACCGTCCGCCAGCAAATCGCCCAGGGTTTTCCGCTTCGCCGCCTGGGCAAGGTGGACGATGTCGCCGAGGCGGCCTTGTTCCTGCTTGGTGAAGGCGCGGGGTGGATTACCGGCGTCACCCTCGACGTGGCCGGCGGGCGGGTGATGCTCTGACGAGCGAGGCAGACCGGCCTCCGAGCCGGATGTCTGGAATCGGAGGCCGCCATCTGTCCGGCCGGTGATGCTCCGCCGTGGCGGCGCTCGGCGACGGCTGGCGCGCACCGCAGATTTCAGTTTCGGCGAGATCGCCGAACGTCTGGTTCATGGCGGCCAGCCCAGGACCGGGTTCGACCCATTGCGGACATTCACCGGGCGAGTGCTCGCGCCCTCGATGAGCTCAGGGCAGGGAAATGCCGAAAATCCTGGCTTAATGGCTGTCGCTCTTAGCGACCGTGCTGCGTTCTTCCTCCCGTGCGCCGGCCAGGACGCCGGGCAGCGAATAATTTCCTTCGTGGCATGCGTCTTCCAGTATGCGGGCCCTACTCGCCTTAAAGGGAAGCTCTGCGCGCCAAGTCTGGGTGTAGAGGGACGGGTCGGTCACCGTGAATTCGTACATCAACTCATTGGCGGAGGTGCGGGTGAAGCGCTCGACGACCTTCGCGCCCGAGGAGATGCGCAGGCGCTGGTAGCGGGCCAGGGACGCCGCCGAGAAGTTCGTGGTCTCCACGACCAGGGTGTCGCCTTCCCACCAGCCGACCTCGTCCCCCTCCCACGAAGTGACCGCCGCATCGGCGTGTCGCCGGTCGTTCATACGGACCACGCGCAGCTCATGGTACTTCTCGGAATAGAGGGCGATGTCGTCGCGCGTCTGGACAATCTGGACGTAGTTGCTGTCGGGGCTCGGCAGTGCGGGCGGCAACGCATCTTCTCCGCCCATGCAACGCTCGGTGATGCTGCGCTCCTCAGGATTGTCCCTATGGTCGAGCGGATTCGCGGGTGCGTCGAGCCCCAGGCGCTTCAGCGCTTCGGGCCGGAAGGGCAACCGCCCGTCCGCCGGATCGACGATCATGGCGCTGCGGATCTCGCCGCGCACCCGGGCATAGCCGTCGCCGGTGTCGAAAGTGACCCGTTCGCTGTCGTCCTGCCCGACGTCCACGCCATCCGCTAAGGGTGCGCCCGCGCGCATCCGGGCCTCGCCCTTGGCGGCCTCTTCGGGCGTGAGCGCCACGCGAGGGACGTAAAGGGGCCGCTCCAGGCGCGTGAACGTCGCGTTGCTCCACACGCCCTGCAAGTCGGGCTGACCGAGGGCGTTGCGGGGCGCGTGGTAGGGCGGCTGCCCGCAAAACGCCGACCCCGCAGCCGCCAGGGCCGCCAGGCTCAGAGCCTGAGGCATGTAACGCATCGGTCCCCCTGTCTCAGCGACCGCCCCGGTCGTCCGTGGGCGCTGTCCCCTCCGCCGAACGAGACATCTTCGATGCGCCGGAGCGTGTGCGCAAGGCCACGCTTCTTTGTCTGCTTTCCACCCTCGGCGGACGTTGGGAAGGTCGGTTTGTCGCCATCAGGCCCCCTTGCATGGCGCCACCCGGCGCGTTAAACACTGTACCAGATGGTTCAGTTTACAACACCTCGGCTCGATGCCTCGTTCGCCGCGCTCTCGGACGCCACCCGGCGCGGCGTCCTTGAACAGCTCGGACGTTCAGACGCTTCGATCACGGAGCTTGCCGACAAGTTCCACATGACCCTCACGGGCATGAAGAAGCACGTCGGCGTCCTGGAGCAGGCGGGGCTGGTCACGACGCAGAAGGTCGGGCGCGTGCGCACCTGCAAGCTCGGCCTCGGCCGACTGTCGGAAGAGACAGCCTGGATCGAGGAATACCGCCGGCTTTGGGCCTCCCGTTTCGACGCGTTGGACCAAATCGTCGAGGAACTGAAACAGAAGGCGACGTTCGATGGGCGCAGCTAGACAGAGTGATGCCGCCACCGGGAAGGCCCGCACAACGGTGGAGCGGACATCGGAACGGGAGCTCGTCGTGACGCGAACCGTCGATGGCCCGGCGCGCCTCGTGTTCGAAGCCTGGAGCAAGCCGGAGCTGTTCCAGCGATGGTGGGCGCCCAAATCGTTCGGCGTCTCCTTGATCTCCTACGAGGCCGATGTCCGCACAGGCGGCGCCTACCGTTTGGTGATGGGCCACCCGTCCTCGGAGCAACCCATGGCGTTCTTCGGTCGATACATCGACGTGACGCCACCCTTCCGCATCGTCTGGACCAATGACGAAGGCGGTGAAGATGGAGCCGTCACCACGGTGACCTTCGAGGAAAAGGACGGCGCGACGCGGATCGTCGTGCACGAGCTCTATCCTTCGAAAGAAGCCCTCGACGATGCCATGGCCTCTGGAAGCACAAGCGGGTGGGGCGAGCAGTTCGAGCAGCTGGACGACCTTATCGTCATCCTGCACGCGAAGGTCTGACGGCCATGGGCAAGGTGCGCGTAAGAGGTTTCGCCGTGTCCATCGACGGCTTCGCGGCCGGCCCGGACCAGAGCCTGGAGCATCCGATGGGCCTACGGGGCCGGGAGCTGCACGAGTGGTTCTTCCCGACCCGGACCTTTCGAGCGATGATCGGACAGGACGGCGGGACCGACGATCGCTTCGCCCGCGCCGCGGCGGAAGGCTTCGGCGCCTTCATCCTCGGCCGCAACATGTTCGGGCCGGCCGGCGACGATTGGGGCGGCCCCGACTGGAAGGGCTGGTGGGGCGACGATCCGCCGTATCACGCGCCGACCTTCATCCTCACCCATCACCCCCGGGCGCCGATCGTCATGAAGGGCGGTACGACCTTCCATTTCGTCACCGACGGGATCGAGTCCGCGCTGGCCCAGGCCAAGGCTGCCGCGGGCGACCTGGACGTGAAGATCGGCGGCGGCGCCGCGACGATCCGCCAGTACCTGCGCGCCGGCGCGATCGACGAAATGCACCTGGCGGTGTCGCCCATCGTTCTGGGCCGGGGTGAGCCCCTGTTCGCAGGCATGGACCTGCCGGGCCTCGGCTATCGGGTGACCGAAACGGCGCCGACGGAGCTGGCGACCCACATTGTGCTGACGCGTTGAGCGGGGGCGGCTCCGCGACCGCCAAGCTACGCCATCCAGGGACATGACCGAAATCATGACCAGAAGTAGATTGCTGCGAATGGACAACGTCGGCATCGTGGTGGACTCCCTCGATGACGCCGTCTCTTTTTTCGCCGAGCTTGGCCTGACGCTTGAGGGGCGAGCCCGGGTTGAAGGAGAATGGGCCGGGCGCGTCACCGGACTGGGGAATCAGCGCGTCGAGATCGCCATGATGGTCACGCCCGACGGCCACAGCCGCCTCGAGCTCTCGCGTTTTCTCACCCCGCCTGTCGTCGCCGATCACCGGAACGCCCCGGTAAACGCCCTCGGCTACCTGCGCGCGATGTTCACGGTGAGCGACATCGACGAAACACTCGCCAGACTGCGCAAGCACGGTGCGCAGCTCGTCGGCGAAGTGGTTCAGTACGAGGACTCCTATCGGCTCTGCTACATCCGCGGCCCCGAAGGGCTTCTCGTCGGGCTGGCAGAACCACTCGGTCGTCATCGGTAACCGTTAGACAAGGGCCTTCCTCCCGCCCATCTCAGCGCTCGCAACGCCCGCTCTTTGGCGCGAGATGCCCGGGGCTTGCGTTTGCGGCGGCCTCCCGGAATGGTCGGTGTTTCGAGCACGAGCGGGCGTTGAGGCTTCCCATGCGCAAGTCCGGCACAACAAAGGCGCTCTACGCCGGTTCGTTCGACCCCGTCACCCGCGGACATCTGGACATCATCGGCAAGGCTTTGCTGACCTTCGACACCGTGCACGTCGCGGTCGGCGCCAACCTCAGGAAGGCGCGCATGTTCGGGGTCGAGGAAAGCCAGCGGCTCATCGTTGGATCGATCGCCGAGCGCTGGCCGGAAGAGGCGGCCAGCTCGACGCAGGGCCTGTTCGACGGCGCCTTGGAGGTCGGCGAATTCACCGACCAGAGCCTGATCGCCTATGCGCGCCGGATCGGTGCGACGCACATCGTGCGCGGCCTGCGCGAGGCGAGCGACTTCAACGAGGAATTCCGGCTGCATGGCGTCGCAGGGCGCATCGACCCGTCGATTCCGATGGTCCACTTCATATGCGAAGCTCCGTTTCTCCACGTCTCATCGAGCACGGCCAAGGAGCTCGATGCGGTGGGCGAAGGGATCGGCTGGCTGGTCATGCCCTGCGTCGAGGCCGCCTTCGCCGCCCGTCGCGGCTAGATCGAGGGCCGCGCTCCGCGTCAGGTGCGGGGCGCCACGCGATGCAGCCGGAACATTGGCCGGCCACGCCGGTTGCGCTAAGGTCGGCGGCGGCATACGGGCGGCCCTGATCCATGGGGCTGATGCGCATGGCCGAACGGTTCAAGGTTGGAGATCGGGTCGGCTGGAACTCCGAGGCGGGCCGCGTCAGCGGAACGATCATCGCCGTCCATATCCGCGACGTCGACTACAAGGGCCACGTCCACCACGCGAGCCCGGAAACCCCGCAGTACGAGATCAAGAGCGGCAAGACCGACCACATCGCCATGCACCTGGGCGCCGCGCTCCGCCGGCTGCGAGGGAAGGCCAGATCCAAGGAAACCGCTGACCACCGGAAGGCGAGCAGCCATGACTGAGGACCGATCACTATATCCTACGCCCGAGCCGTTGGAGGCGGCGCTCAGCGGCGCGGACGATCACTTACGCCTCGACCACTGGCTGCCGCCGCAGGAGGGCATTGTCCCGCGGGTGCGCATCGGCCAGCGCTGGGTCAGCGTGCTGTGGGCGCTGCCCATCGGCGTCGCGGCCCTGGTCGTGCTGATCGCCATCGCCCAGAGCCTGCGCGAACTTCCCGGCGTGCAGGCGTTCATCAAGGCCTATCCCGGGATCGCCCAGGGCGCCCCGTCCATCGACTCCGGCTTCCCCTGGTGGCTGGAGGTCCAGCACTTCGCCAACATGGTCTTCATGCTGTTCATCATCCGGGCGGGCGTGCAGATCCTGGCGGACCACCCGAGGCTATATTGGCGGCGGGATTCCACGCCGGGGACCGACTGGTTCCGCTTCCAGAAGCCGGTGCCGAAGGGGCGGGTGTGGACCTCCAAGGACGATTCCGTGACCATCCCGGCCTGGCTGGGCATCCCTGGCGTCCGCCATTCGCTCGGCCTCGCCCGCTGGTGGCACTTCTCGATCAACCTGCTGTGGGTGATCAACGGCGTGCTCTTTTATGTGCTGCTGTTCTCCACCGATCAGTGGCGTCGGCTGGTGCCACTTACGTGGGGCGTGTTCCCAGCCGCGCTGTCCACGACGATCCAATACGCCTCGCTGAACTTCCCTGTCGACCATAGCTGGACCCGCTACAACGGCCTTCAGCAGCTCAGCTATTTCATCACCGTGTTCGTCGCTGCGCCGGTGTCGATCGCCACGGGGCTGATGCAGAGCCCGGCGATCTCGAACAGGCTGGGCGGGTTGGGCCGGCTGCTCAACCGCCAGGCGATGCGGTCGGTCCACTTCATCTCGTTCGCGTGGTTCGTATTCTTCATCCTGGGGCACGGGGTCATGGTGTTCGTCACCGGCCTGCGGGAGAACACCAACCACATGTTCGCCGGCGTGGAGAATGACTCCTGGGCCGGGTTCCCGCTGTTCCTGCTGGCGATGGCCGTCCTGGCGGCGGCGTGGCTCATTGCCTCGCCGTTCACGGTCAAGCACGCGAGGATGGTGCAGCGCATCGGGGGCTTCATGGTCGGCTGGCTGAAGGCGCTGGCTGAACATGGCGATCCCCGATCACAACTCACCGAGAAGGACATCTCGCCGTTCTTCTGGGCGAACGGCACGATGCCGAAGTCCGCGGAATATGAGGCTCTGCTGGCCAACGACTTCGCCGCCTACCGGCTGCGGATCAGCGGCCTGGTCGAGGCGCCGCGGGACTTTTCGCTGGCCGACCTCAAGGCCATGACCAAGCAGGAGCAGATCACCACCCATTTCTGTATCCAGGGCTGGTCCGGCGTCGCCAAATGGGGCGGCGTCCCGATGCGCGAGATCCTGGATTTGGTGCGGCCGACGGCGGAGGCGCGCTATGCCGTCTTCTATTCCCTCGCCGACGGCGCGGACGGCGGGCGCTACTACGACGTCCACCAGCTGTTCAACATGCGCCACGAGCTCACCTTGCTCGCCTACGAGATGAACGGCGCCCCGCTCAACGTCCTCCATGGCGCGCCGCTCAGATTGCGGTGCGAAAACGAGCTGGGCTTCAAGATGGTCAAGTGGATCGCCGCCATCGAGTTCGTGCAGGACTTCGCCGACCTGGGCGCCGGCCAAGGCGGTTACAACGAGGACCACGAGTTCTACGGCTATCGAATGCCGATCTGAGGGGGCGCAGTGAGCGAGATCCGCCCGGTCTTCACGATCGGCCATTCCACGAGGTCCGTCGAAGAGGTCGCCGATCTCCTTCGGTCGGTGGGGGCCGACATGATCGTCGATGTCCGCAAGATGCCGCGGTCGCGGGCCAATCCGCAGTTCAACATCGACGGGCTGGCCGACGCGCTGGGGGCGCGGCAGATCGGCTATCGCCACATCGCGGCCCTGGGCGGCCTGCGCGGCCGCCGGCCTGACCTCGAGGGGTCCCCGAACACGCTCTGGCGCAACAAGAGTTTCCGCAACTACGCGGACTATGCGCTGACGCCGCCGTTCAAGGCGGGGCTCGCGGAGCTGGTCGGGCAGGGCCGGGAGCGGACATGCGCGGTGATGTGCGCGGAAGTCCTCTGGTGGCGATGCCATCGCCGGATCATCGCCGACTACCTGCTGGCGGGCGGCGCGGCGGTGTTTCACATCCTCAGCCTGCACGACGTCAAGCCGGCCGTCCTCACCCCCGGGGCTGAGCCGGTCCCGCAAGGCTTGCTCTATCGGGAACGGCCCGGCGCGGGTCCGGACGCGCCAGGGTCATAGGGCTGGGCGACTCCGGCGGCGCTATGAATCTACCGTCGGGACACGACGCCAGGGGGTGCGCCTGCAGGGCGGTGGAGTCCGATGGCCACCGCCCTGTTCACGCGTTTACTTGGTGAAATCCACGCTGGTCCACATCTCTTCGCGCATCAGAGTGCGGTACTTGGCTCGGGCTTCCTGTTCCGTCGCCGCGGCGGCCTTGGGAAGCATCTGTTCGGCTTCTTTCTGCATCGCCATGTCGCGCGTCCGGTCGGGGTCCAGCGCGGACATGGACACATAGTGGACGCCCAGCATGACGTTGGGTCCCGTCGTGGAGGCATTGGCCTGCACCTGGACAACATATTGGTCGATCAGCCCGTGTCTCTTGGCGCTCTCTTCCTCCGGGACCCAGGTCTTTTTCAACGCGACCAGGTAGTCGTCGATCCGGGAAGGCTCGACATGCACGTAGGTCTTGTCCCAGACCCCTTTTGCAGGCGTGTAGTCCACCCACGGTTCCGCCCTGACCGCGCCGGCCATCGACAACAAGATTCCGGCGGCAAGCGAAGCACTGATAGCTGACTTCATTGCACTCTCCATTCATCCGATATTTTACGGGGCTACACAGGCCTGGCGGCACAAGTTCATCAACGCCGAAGCTTAACCTTAGTAGGGCGCGCGGGCGCCACGGGTGTCAATGGACGAGGAACGTCGTTCTCCATCGCAGCCTCAGGGCGGCCGGCCTACCGGCCCTGGGAACGCAGCGCGTCTTCGCGCATCTGATAAGGTGAGCGCGCCAGGCGCACCCGGAGACCGTCATGCCGATCAAGATGCTGTTCACGCCCAATGGCCCGATCGCGGTCGGGGGCGACCTCTCGGAGCTGAAGCTGACGGACTCGCTCGGCCAGCCCATCGACATCTCCGGCGAGAAGAAGATCTTCCTGTGCCGTTGCGGCGGCTCGACCACCAAGCCGTTCTGCGACGGGACACACGACGCCATCGGCTTCAAGGCCGCCGAGGCCGCGGTCCGCGCGGCCGAGGAGTAACCGCGGACCGTGCGCCTGAGTTGTACATTGGCGCGACAGGCGGGAGATCCTGTGATCCGATAGTCCTCGCGTCGGCGCTGCGGGTGGGGAATATGGACGCGTGACAATAGCTGAAGACGTCGAGACCATCGGCCGGATCGACGTCGTGCCGATGATCCTGGAGGTGGTGTGCCGCACCACCGGCATGGGTTTCGCGGCCATCGCGCGGGTGACAGAGGACCGCTGGGTGGCGTGCGCAGTGCGCGACGAGATCGGCTTCGGCCTCCCGCCCGGCGGCGAGTTGCAGGTGGAGACTACCATCTGCCACGAGATTCGTCAGAGCGGCCGCGCGGTGGTGATCGACAACGTGGCGCAGGACGCGGCCTACTGTGGCCACCCGACGCCCGCGCAGTACGGCTTCCAAAGCTATATCTCCCAGCCGATCTACCGCCACGGTGAGGTTTTCGGGACCCTGTGCGCCATCGATCCGAAGCCGGCGCACCTGAACAACCCGGCGGTGACGGGGATGTTCAAGCTGTTTGCGGAACTCATCTCGCAGCACATGGACACCGAGGACCGCCTGGCGAAGAGCGAGGCGGCCCTGCTCGGCGAACGGCAGTCGGCGAAGCTGCGCGAGCAGTTCATCGCGGTGCTGGGCCACGACCTGCGAAACCCGCTGGCCTCCATCCAGGCGGGCGGGCGGTTGCTGGCCAGGACGCCGCTGGATGCGCGGGCGACGTCGCTGGTGGGCGCCATGCAGGCCAGCGTGATGCGCATGGCCGGCCTGATCGACAACGTCATGGACTTCGCCCGCGCGCGGCTGGGCGGCGGCTTCGAGGTCGAGCGGCGGGTGGCCGATCATCTGGAGGCCACCATCCGCCAGGCGGTGCACGAACTGCGGCTGGCCTATCCGGACCGCGAGATCCTGGCCGAGGTCGAACTGGAGGCGCCGGTGGCCTGCGACAGCGCCCGGGTGGCGCAGTTGCTCTCCAACCTGCTGGCCAACGCCCTGCGGCACGGCGACGAGGCCGCGCCGGTGGTCGTGCGCGCCCGCAGCGGCGCCGGACGGTTCGAACTTTCGGTGGCCAACCGCGGGCCGGCGATCCCGGCGGCGCGGCAGGCGGTGCTGTTCGAGCCCTTCGAGCGCGCCGAACACCATCACGGCCAGCAGGGCCTGGGCCTGGGCCTCTACATCGCCTGCGAGATCGCCCGGGCGCACGGCGGCGAACTCGCGGTGACCTCTGACGCCGCGGAGACCAGGTTCACCTTCACCATGCCGCTGGGGTGAAGCTGGCGGCGGCACTACTGCGACGGTGGAGGCGACGAAGGGGGCGCGGCGCACGGACTCCAAGGGGACCTGACCGCTCAAGAGCCTGACCGCTTCCGATCACCCCGCCGCGTGGGGGCGCGGGTCGGGCCGGCGGGGGCGCTGGGAGCCGGCGATGGCGATGAAGCGGCCGCCTTGCCAGAGTTCGGCGCGGAGGCCGGCGCGGGCCGGAGGGTGAAGCTTGCTCACAGCCTCTTCATCGGTCGTGCAGTAGAAACTGGCGTCGGGCTGCAGGCGCCCGTCGTCGTGGACCAGGTAGATGCGGTAGACGGCCATGGTCTGGCTCCTTCAGGCTCCCCCGGCTTCTAGGCCTGCAAGGCGACGGCGGTGTGTCGGCTGCACGACCGGTTCGTCATGTGCGCGCCTTAGTTATGGCGCAGCTTGCCAGGCGTCCGCGGGTTCGAACCTGGTTAAGAGGCGGCTCCGCGCCGAAAGGAGGATCCGATCCTGATGCTGCGAACCGTGCTCCGGGCTTTCACCAGCCCCGTCGCCGGACCGGCGGGATTTGCGCTGGCGTTGGCCCTGTGCGGCCTGCTGGTCGCCACCACCGTCGTCGCCGAGCGCCACGAGCTGGCCTTGCGGCAGCGGATCGCGGCGCTGACGGCGGAGAACCAGCGCAACGGCCTGGCGCTGCACGCCCGGCTGGCGGCCTGCGAGGGCGGCCCGGCGGACGTGGCGCGTCGCCGTGCGAGCGACGCCAAGCTGACGCCCGAGGAGCGAGCCCGGCGGCTGGCGGCCAACGAGCCGGTCGGCTTCGACGTCTGCGCGCGCATGGAAAGCGCCGACCGCGCCGTGCTCGAAACCCTCAAATGAGCCCGCGCCCCTGGATATCCCTCGCGGCGACCGCGGCGTGCAGCCTGGGGCTGGCGGCCTGCGCCGGCCAGACGCCGGAGCCAGCGGCGCCCGCCGCGCCCGCCGCCCGGCCGGCCGCGCAGGCCCCCGCGGCCGCTGCCCCGACGCCGGTCGTCGTCAAGGTTCCGGTCCCGGTGCGGGAGGCCTGCGTGCCCAAGAGCCTGCCGCGGGCGCCCCGCTATCCCGACACCGACGCGGCGTTGCGCGAGGCCGGCGGGGCGGCCGACCGCTACCAGCTGATGGCCGCCGGGCGGCTGCTGCGCGAGCGTCGCCTGGCGGAGCTGGAAAAGGCCGTGGACGGGTGCCGCTAAGGCGTCGCCTCGTCGGGGCAGAGGGCCGCGGCGTTCGCGCGATCCCTTGAACCGGGCGTCGGCTTGTGCGAGGCGGACGCCATGACCGATACGTTGCCCGACCGCCTCTCCACCGATCCCGACAGCCCGTTCTATGACGCCGAGGTCCTGGCGAAGAACGTCGGCGTGCGCTTCAAGGGCGAGGACAAGACCAACGTCGACGAATACTGCGTCTCCGAGGGCTGGGTGAAGCTGGCAGTGGGCAAGACCATGGACCGCCGCGGCAAGCAGCTGACCATCAAGCTGCAAGGGCCGGTGGAGCCCTATTTCCGCGACGCTGACTGACGCTCCGATGGGCGACGCAGGCCAAGCCGTCTGGCGGGTTGGCGAGAGCGTCCCCTGGTCGGTGGCCTGGAGCGGCGAGCAGGAGTTCCGGCTGCAGCCGTCGGCGACCTTTCCCGGCATGATCGAGGTCACCCAGGCCGAGCGGCCGGGCGTCGGCGTGCCGATCTTCGGCGCCGTGCACGTGGACCGCCAGCGGCGCAGCCTGGCGCAGCACCTGTGCCATGTCTGCGGCCGGCCCACATCGCCGCGCGACCGCTGGATCTTTCCGGTGGCCTCCGGTGGCATGGTGACCCTGGCCGACGGGACGGAGCGCTACGGCGGCAACGTCGCGCCGGTGCACGGGGCCTGCGCACGGCGCGCCCAGCGGCAGTGCCCGCACCTGAAAGCCGCGTTCGCCCGGCCGGTGGCCTGCCCGGCTGATGAGGGCCGGCTGATCTGGCGCACCGACGTCGCGCCGGGGATGGAAAAGCTGGCGCGGTCGTTTCCGCCCGGACTTGAGGTGGTGATGGCCTGCTACCGCCTCTACGGCGAGGCGTTCTCGCGCAAGGTGGCGCGGCTGCGGCGCGAGGAGGCCGCGCGCGGCGGCAAACCGGCCCCTTAACCTTCGGGTGAGAGGTTGCGTGCGACTCTATGGGGCTGCGACCATCGGACATCCTCAAGGGTCCGGGGTTCGGTGAAATAAGGCGATCCTGGGGCAGGAGAGCGCGATGTTCGATCTCAGCGTTGTGGCGTTCGACGGGCGCTGGCTGCTGGTGGACGAAGCCGAGGGCGAGCTCGGCGAGTTCGCCACCAAGGACGAGGCCCTGAAGGCCGCCGGCGACTTCGCCGTACTCGACCGTGAGCCGCGGCACGTGCTGATCCAGGACGACGTGGGCGAATGGGACGAGACCGTCGTCGAACCGCCGCGAATGCACTGAGCCGTTTCGGTCGCGAAAACCCCGGCGGATCACGAAACGGTTCTCCGGCCAAGCTGAAACAGAACCGCCCGATTCAGGCCACGATCCTGCGAGAGCAAGGCGAGGCCGCATCCGGCCAGCCCGCGGAGACGCGTCTTGCCCAACTTCATCTGGCCGAGCGTGAAGCGTCGCGAGGTGGGGACCGCCGGCGCCCTGGGACGCTTCCTTCACTGGACGGGGGTCATTGCGGCGGGGCTCTGCGCGCTCTTGGCGGTGGAGCTGGCGGTGGAGGGCTGGGCGATCCACCTCAGTCGCAGCCTGCTGGTCGCCGCGGTGGCGCTGACGTTCGGCGGCCGGGGGCTGCGCTATGCCCTGGCGCGGGAGTAACGCGCGCACCTTGTCGGATTGGCCGGAGCCCGTTCGTCCTGGGTGAGCAACCCCCCAGGAGAAGACCCATGCGCTATCTGACGATCTACCGGCCCGAGAGCGGCGAAGAGGGCGGCGCGCCGACGCCGGACCACATGGCCGCGATGATGCGGCTGATCGAGGAGAGCACCGCCGAGGGCAGCCTGATCTCCACTGAGCCGCTGACGCCGCGCGCGCAATGCGCCCGGCTGCAGCTGAAGGACGGCGCGTTCACGGTGAGCGAGGAGACCGTGCGGGCCGGCGGCTTCGCCTTCCTGAACGCCGCCTCGAAGGAAGAGGCGATCGATTACTGCAAGCGGTTCCTGAAGGTGGCCGGCGACGGGACCTGCGAGATCCGCCAGATCCTGGAATTCGCGCCGCAGCCGGCCTGAGGACCGGCGCGGGCGTCGGCCCCGGCCGCTCGAAACGGCGACTACGGCTGGCCGAGATAGTGGTCGAACCAGCCGAGGATGCGGCGCTTGAGGTCTTCCTTGTGCTCGGCCTCGCGGATGCCGTGGCCCTCGCCGGCGTAGATCACCAGGCTGTTGGCCACGCCCATGGCGTCGAGGCCGGCGTGGAACTGCAACGACTGGTCGGCGGGGCATTCCACGTCGCGCTCGCCGACGTAGATGAAGGTCGGGGTCCTGGCGGCCTCGATGTAGCGGATCGGCGAGAACTTGTCGTAGGCCGCCGGGTCCTTGTAGGCGGTCGTGCCGAAGAACGGGACCATCCACTGATTGATGCCGTTCTCGCCGTAATAGCTGACCCAGTCGGCGATGCCGGCGCCGGCCACCGCGGCCTTGAAGCGCTGCGAGTGGGTGACGGTCCACATGGTCATGTAGCCGCCGTACGAATGGCCGTAGACGCCCAGGCGCTTGTCGTCGACGGGGGCGACCTTCTCCACCGCGTCGACGCCGGCCAGGATGTCGCGCAGGTCGCCGCCGCCGAAGTCCTTGACGTTGGCGCGGGTGAAGGCCTCGCCCTGCCCGAACGAACCCCGCGGATTCGGCTGGAAGACGAAGAAGCCGTGCTGCACGAGGTCGTTGGTCGTGCCCTTCCACATGTAGGTGGGCTGTACCGCCGAGCTCGGGCCGCCGTGCACCAGCACGATCATCGGATAGGTCTTGCCCGGCTGGACGCCCACAGGGCCGGTCAGCCAGCCCTGCACGTCGAAGCCTTCGTTCTTCCAGGTGATCGACCGGGCGGTCACCTGCGGGGTGAGCGCGTCGTTGTCGTGGGTGATGGTCCTGGGCGCGGCCAGCGGGCCGGCCATCATCTGGGGCGGGGTGGTGAAGTCCTCGCGTACGCCGGCGAGCAGCTTGCCGTCGCGACTGATCGAGACGTGGCCGTCGCCGGCGGAGAAGGTCTGCCGGGCGCTGAGAAGGGTGCGGGTCGCGCCGGTCCTCGGATCGACGGTGAGGACGGCGTTGCGGTCGCCGACGATGGCGGTGGCGAACAGGGCCTTGCCGCGCCAGATCAGCGAGGAGAGGCTGCCCTTGTAGTCCGGCGTCCGATCGACCGCGGTTCCACCGGCGAAGGGGACGGTCCACAGGTCGCCGCCGGTCGGGCCGAAGTCGGAGTGCAGGCCGCCGACGAAGGCCACCGTCCGGCCGTCCGGCGAGACGCGGGGAAACTTCATCTGCACGGGCGGGGCGGCGATCTCGCGGAACGAGCCATCGACGCCCACGGCGGCGAGCCTGGCGATCCACCAATTGTTGTCGCCGTCGCCCTTGGCCTCGGTGACGGCGAAGCCCTTGCCGTCCGGAGTCCAGTCGTACTCGTAGACAAAGGTGTCGGCGGGCGAGAGGAACTTCAGCGGGCCGCCCTGTTGGCCGGAAATCGGCGCGGGCAGGATGGCCACGCGCTGCTCGTCGGTGGCGCTGCCGATCTCGCCCACCAAGGCCGCGCCGGCCTGGGTGGCGCCGGTCTGCTTGCGGGGGCGCTCGGTGGCCAGCACCGCCAGCGTCGCGCCGTCCGGCGACCAGCGGGGGGTGTCGAGCAGGCCGGCGAAGGTCAGGGCCGCCGCGGCCTTGCCGTCGCGGACCACCTGCAAGGTGGCGGTCCTGGCCTTGCGGTCGCTGGAGACGAAGACCAGCGCCGCGCCGTCCGGCGACCAGGCGGCGCCGGAATAGAAGCAGGTGGCGCAGGGGTCGTAGCGGCCGACGATCCGGCCGTCGGCGCGGCGCCGCACCACCACGACCGGGTGCGCCTCGGCCTCGGACTGCAGGGGGGCGTCGGATTCCACCGCGGCGATCCGCTCGCCCTTCGGCGAGATGGTCACGTCGCGGTATTCGTGGACCTGGGCGGGCGGCGCCGGCGAAGCCGCCAGGGCCAAGGCCAACATCAATCCCGGCATCGATTCACCCCCCGAATGGTTGGCCTTGACCTATGGGTCAAGCGCCCGAGGGCATCAAGTGCTGGAGGGACCTAAGTGCCTCCCCCGCATCGCTACCGCGTTCACACATTTCTATAATTGCTGTCTTATCATATACTTATGACGAGACGCCTCGGTCATCCTTCTCCCCTTGTGGGAGAAGGTGGCCCCGAAGGGGTCGGATGAGGGGTCGATGGGATCTGTCGGGTTAAGCCGTTGACCTACTGTGGCAATCTCGGCGTGACCCCACATCCGACCTGCTTCGCAGGCCACCTTCTCCCACAAGGGGAGAAGGAAACCTTCGGCCGTTCGGCGATGTGTGAATCCGGTAGCCCGCACCGCGGGGGGAGGAACTGTGAGGCGCTACGCCGCGTCGACCAGCACCACCTCGGCGTCCTGCAGCGCGGTGACGCGCAGGCTAGCTTCGCCGGTGATAGCGGCGCCGTCGCGAGCGTCGAGCCGGACACCGTTGACCTCCACCGCGCCGGTCGAGGCCACCAGATAGACGTGGCGGCTGGGGTCGAGGATGTAGTCGGTGGCCTCGCCGGCCTTTATCGTCGCGCCGGCCACCCGGGCCTGGGCGCGGATCGGCAGGGCGTCCTCGTCGCCGGGCAGGCCGGAGGCCAGGGTGACGAACCGACCGGCGCGGTCGCCCTTGGGGAAGGGTTTGGCCCCCCAGGCGGGTGGGCCGCCGGCGCGGTCGGGCTCGATCCAGATCTGGAAGAGGCGGGTGGCGTCGCTCTCCAGGTTGTACTCGGCGTGGCGGATGCCCGTGCCGGCGCTCATCACCTGCACATCGCCGGCGCCGGTGCGGCCCTCGTTGCCCATGGAATCCTTGTGGGTGATGGCGCCTTCGCGGACGTAGGTGATGATCTCCATGTCGGCGTGCGGGTGCGGCGGGAAGCCGGACTGCGCGGCGATCTCGTCGTCGTTCCAGACGCGCAGGCTCCCCCAGCCCATGCGGCTGGGATCGTAGTAGCTGGCGAAGGAGAAGTGGTGCTTGGCCTTCAGCCAGCCGTGGTCGGCGCCGCCGAGGCCCGCGAAGGGACGTTTCTCGATCATGATCTTCCTCCGGGCGCCGCCTGCTCCAGACTTGAGGGCGCCGCCGCTTCGAGAGGCAAGATAAGCTTCCGGTTCGTGGCGGAAAGGGCGCCCTGAGCAGAAGATTGTTTCCGGTTTGGAGGCAGTCGCGGCGTTCGCCTTCCAGCATGTCATCCCGGAATCGGCGCAACCGGTGTCAGGGGCCCATAGACACGAAACGCTGTGGAGACCCTCCTACCGTCGGCGTTTATGGGCGCAGGTCTTTCGCTGCGCGAAAACCGGGATGACACTGCGGTTTGGGCGACGGGGAGCTGAACATGCGGTGGGCTGGATTGGCGGCGTTGGCGGCGGCGGGGGTGATGGTGGGCGCGGCGCGGGCGGAGCCCGACTGGCGGCCGCTGGATCCCGCTCAGACCCTGGTGATCGAAACCACCAGGGGACGGATCGTGGTGGAGATGGCCCCGACGCTGGCGCCCCTGGCGGTGGCGCGGGTGAAGGGGCTGGCGCGCGAAGGCGTCTACGACGGCCTCAAGTTCCACAGGGTGATCGAAGGCTTCGTCGACCAGACCGGCAATCCGAACAACCGCGACGGCGGGACCTCGGCCTATCCGGACCTGCCGGCCGAGTTCAGCGTGCGGCTGCCGGCGGAGGCGCCGCTGACCGTGGTGGTCAGCCGCAGCGACGGGATCGAGGGTTTCGTGGGCTCGGTTCCAGTGGCCGGGGCTTCGCCGGCGGAGCAGCGGCTGGGCGGCGACCGTCGCCCGCGGGTCTGGGGCGCCTATTGCGACGGCGTGGCCGGCATGGGTCGGCAGGCGGGGATCGACACTGCCAACAGCGAGATCTTCTTCATGCGGGCGCCTGCCCGACGGCTCGACCACGACTATGCGGTCTGGGGGCGCGTGGTGCAGGGGCTGGACGTGGTCCGCGCGATCGCGGTGGGCGAGCCGCCGGCCGATCCCGACCGGATGCTTCGCGTGCGCCTGGCCGCCGATCTGCCCGCGGCGGAGCGGCCGCGCCTGGAGGTGGCGAACCCCCGCGGCCCGACGTTCCAGGCCCGCGCGTCGGCGGCGAAGGCGCGGCTGGGCGCGCGGTTCAGCGTCTGCGACCTGCCGAACCTCGTTCGACAACCCTGACGTGCGACAACGGAGCGCAGGGATCGGGCGGCGGGCGCGGTTGGCGCGTTAACGCCGGGCGCCCTATCGCTGCGGTTGCGAACAGGCGGGACTTGCATGAACTTCGAAGTGATCGAGAGTAGCGGCGAGTGGATCGTCCGGCGCGACGGCGTCGAACTCGCGCGCTTCGGCGACCAGATCGAAGCCCTGGCCGATGTCGCCGAGCGCCTGCGCGAGGCCAATGAAGTCGAAGCCAGCTATTCGCTGGCCATGCGCTATCAGGCGCGCGCCTAGGGCAAGACTCCGTTCGCCCAGGAACACACGCAACATTTACTCGCAGAGTCCAGAAATTAACTTTCGCGCCGCGCCGCAATGGGTGCAATCTCTGCCATGGCCGCCGCCTAGCCCGAGCGGTCGGGCGCCGGCCGTTCGAGACCCGCGATGTCCTATTTCTGCTATATCCATCGACTGACCGGCGGCGTGCCGCATTTCGAGGTGTTGCCGGAGACGTCGCGAGGCCGGGCGATCGACCTGGCCGCGCACCTGCTCGCGGAACACGCCGACGCGGTGCGCGCGGAGCTCTGGGACGGTGAGCGGCTGATCTTCACCCTGCCGCGCGCCGCCCCGCCGATCCCGCCGCCCGCGAGCCAGAAATCCACGCCCCTGGGTTGAGGGTCACCTGCGTCCTAGACGCGCATCTCGAAATAGGCGGTTTGCGAACCGGCGGAATGGCCCAGCAAGGTGATCCGGAACGTGGCGCCGTCTTCCAGCTTGAGCTCGGCCTCGCCGGCGCGGAACGCCTCGGCGGCGACCTCCGGCGTGGCGGTGAGCGAGCCGCGCAGGCGCAACGGGCCGAGGCGCAGCGTCGAGGGCTCGCCCAGAACCTCATAGTCGACCGGGCCTGAGAACCCGCGGAAGCGGACCTCGCCGGCGCCCAGATGAGCGGGAAGCTGTTTACGCAGACGCGCCATCGGATCTCCTCGTGGATGAACTTAGATAACGCCCAAGGCCAAGGTTCGATCCCTGCCTCCCGCGCGTGGCGCGAACGGAACCGATCAGCGCTTCTTCCCGAGCTCGGCGGCGATGTCCTTGGTCAGGCGCCCGACCTTGCGGTGGGCGGCGGTGAGCTGGTCCTTGGTCACGCCCCAGCGCTTCATCCAGTATTCGACAGCCTTGCGCTCGGAGAGGTCCAGACGCTCCCGGTCGATGAAGCCGCGCTTGTCCTTCAGGCCGGCCATGATCGTCCCTCCGCGTCGTGCGGCCTCAGCCTTACGGCGGTTCTCAGCCGTCAGCGAGGGGGGAGAAGCTGCGCGGCTCCTCGCCGGGCAGGTGGTTGTGCTCGCGGCGGAAGCCGGCCGAGGCCTCGTAGACCGCCTTGCGTAGCCGCATGATCGAGCCCAGCGGACGGTGCGCCGCCAGGCCGTGCCAGGGGCTGAAGGAGAGCTCGTCGTCGCCCACCTCGGCGCGGGCCTCGCTCCAGCCCTGCTGCGGCTGGGCGGTGATCCGGGCCACGGTGACGTAGGGGCTCCGGTCTTCCGGCCAAAGCTTTGCGGCGTTCTCGATCGGCATGTCGTCGAGGTCGGTGCAGAGCTGGACGCGCAGCTCCCACTCGCCGCCGTGGTCGGCGAAGTAGTCGACGACGCTGTCGCGCAGGCCGGTGGGGTGGCCGTCGAGCTTCAGGGGCTGGTCGGTGAGCGCGGTGAGTCCCGGTGAGACGGGGACCACGCCGACCTTGGCCACGTAGTCGCCGAAGCGGATCGGGACCTGGCTGAAGAAGGAGTCGCCGAGGATCTGGGTCTCCGCGTGGCCGCCCAGGCTGACCAGGGTGGCGCTCTGGCCACCGGCGGCCTCCACCAGGTGCTCGGCGCCGCGCATGGCCGCGGAGATCACCTTCTTCAGGCCCTCGACCTTGTCGGTGGTGGCGGCGAGCATCTTAAGGTTGGCGAGGAACATCTTGCCGTTGGGCGCCGAAAACGTCTTGCCGTTGACCAGCACGAAGTCCTGGGTCTGTCCGTCGGCGCCGGGCAGCCGCTCGCCGACCACCCCGAACACCTTGAGCGCCAGGCCGCGCGGCGCGGTCACGCTGTCGGGCAGGATGTCCCCCGGCGCGGTGGAGAAGCGCATGATCACCGGATAGCGGCCGGCGGCGGCGAACATGCCCTGGCGCAGCACCGCGGGCAGGTCCGGCTCGACGGTCAGCTCGGCGTTCAACAGGCCGTGGCTCTTGGCATGGACGCCGCGCATGGCGTGGCCGCCGTCGCGGTAGGTGGTTTCGGCGATCTTCATGATCTGTTCGCGCAGGCCCTCGCCGATCTTGCCTTCATCCGGATCGGGGGTCTCGAGGTCGGGACGATAGGGGATCGGGTTGGCGGGAGGATCGAGCAGCATGAGGTGTCTCCGGTCTGGACCCCAACGAACGAGCCTCGTCGCCTTCCGTTCCGCCCCTGGCGGCCCTAGGGTCGCGGCTTGAACGGGCGGGGGCGCGGATGTTGCGATCATTGAGCCTGCGGGTGCTGGTCGCCCTGGTCGCCGGGCTGGCGCTGGGCGCGGCCGCGGCGGCGTTCGGGAACGCCGGCGCCCGGCAGGTGATCACCCTGGTGGAAGCGGTGGGCGGGCTGTGGCTCAACGCCCTGCGGATGACCGTCGTGCCGTTGATCTTCGCGGTGCTGGTGACCGGGATCGCCGGCGTCGCGGACGCCGCGGCGACCGGGCGGCTGGCGGGCAAGGCGCTGGCCTGGTTCGTGGGCCTGATGGCGCTGGCCGCGGTGTTCGCCCTGGTCTTCGCGCAGGGCTTCTACGCCCTGTGGCCGGTCGAGGGCGCGGGCGCCGTGGCGCTGCGCGCGGGCGCGACGGCGGCGCCGCAGGTGGCCAGGGCCGCGCCGAGCTTCGTCGACTTCGTCACCGGCCTGGCGCCGGCCAACGCGCTGAAGGCGGCGGCGGAGGACGCGATCCTGCCGCTGGTGGTGTTCGCGAGCTTCTTCGGCTTCGCGGTGACGCGCCTGCCGCAGGCGCGGAGGCAGGCCTTCACCGGCTTCTTCGAGAGCCTGGGCGAGGTGATGGTGACCATCGTGCGCTGGGTGCTGTGGGCCGCGCCGGTGGGCGTCTTCGCCCTGGCGCTGGGGGTCGGCCTGCGGGCCGGCGTCGGGGCCGCCGGCGTCATCGCCCACTATGTGACGGCGATCGTGCTGGGCAATGTCGGCATGACCCTGGTGGCCTATGCGGTGGCCGTGCTGGTCGCCCGGGTGCCGCTGGGCCGCTGGATCAGGGCCGTGGCGCCGGTGCAGGTGACCGCCTTCGCCACCCAGTCGTCGCTCGCCTGCCTGCCGGCGATGATCGAGCGCACGCGCGACGAACTGGGCGCGCCGGACCGGGTGAGCGGCCTCGTCCTGCCGCTGGCGGTGTCGGTGTTCCGGATCACCGGGCCAGCGGCCAACTTCGGCGTGGCGCTGTTCGTGGCCCAGGTCTACGGCGCCCACCCCGGCGCGATGCAGTACCTGGGCGCGACCCTGGTGGCGGTGGCGACCAGCATGGCCTCGGTAGGCCTGCCCGGGCAGGTGTCGTTCTTCACCTCGATCGCGCCGATCTGCCTGACGCTGGGCGTGCCGCTCGACCTGTTGCCGATCCTGATCGCCGTGGAGGTGGTGCCCGACATCTTCCGCACGGTGGGCAACGTCACCGCCGACATGGCGGTGACCGCGGTCCTGGCGCGGGACGAGATCGTGGCGGCCTAGGCGCCTGGACAACGACGGCGGTCGAGCCCCTAGCGGCCTCGGGTCAGGACCCATTCGGCGGGGGAGACGGCCATCGGCGCGGCCGCCGGGGGCGCATCGAAGCGCGCCTGGCGCCAGCCTGCGGCCGCCAGGCCGCCGCCGGCGAAGTCGATGACGCACATGGCGCCATAGTCCCGGTGGGGGCCGCAGCTGACGCCGGCGGAATCCAGGTCCTCATGGAAGATGTTGCGGCGGTGGCCGCGGCTCGGCACCCCGCTGTCGATGATCAGCTCGCGGACCACGTCGCTGGGCCGGGCCGGGCCGTAGGCGATGTTCTCGGCCTCGATCTGCGCCTGGACGCCATGGCGGCGGATGCGGTCGTCGAAACGCTCCCCCGCCGGGCCGTCATGACCGATCGCGCCCATCGGCCCCTGGTCGTCGACGTGCTCCAGCGCCGCGGCGGCCAGCTTGTCGTCCATCCGCAGCGCCGGCAGGGGGGGCTGGCGCATCAGGAAGGCGATGGCCTCTTCGCGGGCCGAGGGATCGTCGGAGGCCTCGCCCGCACCGAGCGCGCGTTCCCAGTCCGAGACCGGCTGCAGCAGCAGGCGCTGGGCATAGGCCTGGGGATTGGCGCGGGCGAAGTTGATCTCGCTGAGGATCGCCTCGTCGGCCTGGCTGGCTCTGGCCACGCCCGGCGCGATGGTGGCGAGCGCGAGCGCAACGGCGATGGCGGAGGCGATTTGGCCGAGCAGAGTACGCATACCCCGGTCCCTGGAATTGGAGTCCAGGGGAAGTTATGCGCAGCGCGGTGTCAGATTTATTAAGTAGAGCGCGATGTATTCGCGTTACTTTATGTTAGCATTACTGATCGGTATATTTATACGGTTACCGAGATATGTAGCCGCGCCCTAATCGGCGGCCAGTTCCTGGCGGCGTTTGGCGGACGCGCGGGCGCGCAGGGCTGCGCCCACACCGAAGACCCCCAACATCAGCATGGCCCAGGTCGAGGGTTCCGGGACGGCGGTCACCGGTGGCGGGGGTGGCGGCGGAACGATCGGCGGAGGCCCCTCGGGCGGAACGATCGGAGGGCCTACGGGCGGCGTGACCGGCGGGCCGACCGGCGGCCCGACAGGCGGCCCCACCGGCGGTCCCACCGGTGACCGCCGTCCCGGAACCCTCGACCTGGGCCATGCTGATGGTGGGGGTCTTCGGTGTGGGCGCAGCCCTGCGCGCCCGCGCGTCCGCCAAACGCCGCCA
>JBIOED010000026.1:0-27196 GCA_044445675.1 Caulobacterales bacterium
GAAGCGCTGCGCCAGCGCCATGAGCGCCAGGGTGCCGCCCTCGCCCTTGTTGTCCGCCCGCATCAGGAAGACGACGTACTTGATGGTGACGATGAGGATCAGCGCCCAGATGACCAGCGAGACGACGCCCAGCACCGCCAGCTCCGGCGAGACCGAGGCGCGGGAGTGCCGCAGCGCTTCACGCATGGCGTAGAGCGGGCTCGTGCCGATGTCGCCGAACACCACGCCCATGGACCCGAGAGCCAGGGCCCAGAAACTGTCCTTGCGTGCGGAGCGATGCGACTCCTCGGACGCCTCGGGGGCGCCGCCGGCCGTATCAGCCATCAATATCTCCGGGAACGGAAACGGCGTCCCCTTTTGCGGCCCCATGCCGTCTCGCGGCCGGCGCGATACACCCATTCCGGCTCCCGTTCAATGCTGCACCGCAACATAGGGGCGCAAGGCGCCGCTTTTGCTTGAAAGGCCGCCGCCCGAGCCTAGGCTTGCGGCGACGACTCGGAGGGCCGCATGGATCGCAGACTGGCGTTGGTGACCGGCGCGTCGTCCGGCATCGGCGCGGCCTTCGCCCGCATCATGGCCAGCCATGGCTATGACGTGGCGCTGACCGCCCGGCGCGCCGAGCGGCTGGAGAGGCTCGGAGATGAAATCTCGCTGCGCTACGGCGTCGAGGCCCTGAGCGTCGCCGCCGACCTGGCCGACCCCGGAGCGCCCAGCCAGATCCTCGACTTTCTGAGCGCCCACGGCCGCACGGTGGACGCCCTGGTCAACAACGCCGGCTACGGCCTGCCGGGCGCGTTCGCCGACACCCGCTGGGAGGACCAGCGCGCAGTGATCCAGGTGATGATGACCGCGCCCGCCGAGCTGGCGCACCGGGTGCTGCCGGGGATGTTGGACCGCCGGTTCGGCCGGATCGTCAACGTCTCGTCGCTGGCCGGCCTGGTCCCCGGCGCGGCGGGCCACACGCTCTACGGCGCGGTGAAAGCTTTCCTGGTGCGGTTCTCGCAGAGCCTGCACCTGGAGACGCAAGGCGCCGGGGTGCATGTGAGCGCGCTTTGCCCGGGCTTTACCTATTCGGAGTTCCACGACGTCGCCGGCACCCGGGCGCAGATCACCCAGTCGACGCCGCCGTGGCTCTGGCTGGGCGCCGACGAGGTGGCCGCCGCCGGCTATGAGGCCGTGGAGGCCAACCGCCCGATCTGCGTCCCGGGCGCGCCGAACAAGGCGATCGCCGCCCTGACCAAGCTGATTCCCGACGACTGGGCGCTGGCGCTGATGGCCTCGCAGGGGCCTCGCTTCCGTAAGGTGTGAACCGCTCCCCCCTGCCCCGGCGGAGCCGAGAGGAGGAGGGAACGAGACGCCTATTTCGCGTAGGGCGCGGCGGCTTCGGGGCGGATCAGGCCGTGGGTGGAATCCGCGACCCCGGCCAGCAGGAATTGCACGGCCATGGCGCAGAGGATCAGACCCAGCACGCGCACGATGATCGACAGGCCGATCTTGCCCAGCAGCTTGCCGATCAAGGGCGTGGCGAGGAACGACAACAGGGTGGCGATGGAGACCGCCAGGATCGCGCCGATGCCCAGCGCGGCACCCGGCAGGCCCGCCTGCCGCGCCTGGCTGGCGTAGATGATCACCGTCGAGATCGCGCCCGGCCCGATCAGCAGCGGCATGGCGAACGGCACGATCATCCGCTCGATATGCCGGCGGACATAGGTGCGCGTGTCGTCGGCGCTGGCCTCGGCGGCGTCGGCGAAGCTGGCGGTGAAATCGTCGTTGACCATCTTCAGGCCGAGCACGAACAGGATCACGCCGCCGGCGATGCGGAAGGCCGGCAGCGAGATGCCGAAGAAGGTCAGCAGGCCCAGGCCCGTGAAATAGAAGAAGGTCAGGAAGCCGAAGACGAACAGCGAGATCACCAGCGCGATCTGCGTCCGGTCGCGGCTGCTGGCGCCTGCCGTGGAGGCGGCGAACACCGGCACGTTCCCGATCGGGTCGAGCAGGGCGAACAGCGCCACGAAGAAGTTGACCGCGAAGTCCCAATGGATCATCCCACGGTCTTAGCCCAAATCGCCGCGCGCGCCGAACTCTCGGCTGGCGCCCTCATGTCCGGAGCCTCAGCCATGGCCGCCGCCGCCTTCGCGCAACCTGCCCTTGCCGCCGATCCCCGCCTGATCGTGCCGCTGGACGTGCCCACCGTCGCCGAGGCCGGCGCCCTGGTGGCCGCGCTCGGCGAGGCGGTCAGCTTCTACAAGGTGGGCCTGGAGCTGTTCGCCACCGACGGCATGGCGCTGGCCCGCGAACTGAAGGGCCAGGGCAAGCGGGTGTTCCTCGACTGGAAACTGCACGACATTCCCACGACGGTGCAGCGCGCCGCCGCCGCCATCGCCCAGTCGGGCTGCGATTTCATCACGGTGCATGGCGAACCCCAGGTGATGGCGGCCGCCGTGCGTGGGCGCGGCGCCTCGGCGCTGAAGGTGCTGGCCGTGACGGTGCTGACCAGCCTGACCGACGAGGACCTGACGGAGATGGGCTATGCGGACAAGGCCCGCGCGCTCGTCGAGCGGCGCATCCACCAGGCCATCGCCACGGGCTGCGACGGGGTGGTCGCCAGTCCGCATGAGGCCGCATTGGCCCGCGCGCTCGGCGGGCGCGACTTCCTGGTGGTGACGCCGGGCGTGCGCCCGGACTGGTCGGCCAGGAACGATCAAGCCCGCGCCGCGACCCCGCGCGACGCGCTCCAGGCCGGCGCCTCGCACATCGTCTGCGGCCGTCCGATCACCGCGGCGAACGACCCCCGCGCAGCGGCCCTGCGGGTCGCTGGCGAGATGGCTCAGGCGGGTTAGGGTCAGAAATCGACGGCGATGCCCTTGCGTTCCCAGTCCCCGAAGCGCGTGGGCTCCAGGCCCCTGGGGCCGCCCTGCTCGGCGCCCCGTAGCGCCGCGGCGTCGGCATCCGCCCGGCGGGCCAGCGCTTCTTCCAGCGCGCGCCGGGCGGCCGGGGTCAGCGGCTTGTCGGGCGCGGCGTTGGGGGGCAGGTCGGCCATGCCTGCAATCTAGGCGCGCCTCGCGGCTACCGCCAGTGTTGCCAAGTTCCCCAAACGCTGTTCTCATTCGCGCGCGAATCACCCTCGGGGGAGGCTAGGATGAAGCGACTTCCACTCGCGTTTTTCAGCGCCGCTACGCTGTGTGTGACGGCCGGAATGGTCTGGGGCGCCTACATGGGCTCCAAACAGGATTTCACCATGGCGCCGGCCCACGCCCACCTGAACCTCGTGGGCTGGGCGAGCCTGGCGCTGATGGGGACCTTCTACGCGCTCACCGGCAAGGGCGGCCGCCTGGGATGGCTGAATTTCGCCCTCTCGACCGCCGCGGTGCTGGTGATGGTGCCCTTCCTCACCGCGCTGCTGGGCGGCAAACCCCAGGCGGAGTCCGGCGTTATCGCCGGTTCGGTCCTGGCGATCCTGGGCATGCTGACCTTCCTTTTCGTCGTGCTCTCCACGTGGCGAGAGGCGCAGAGCGTCTGATCGGACTTGCGCCGGCGGGCCTGAACGGGCACGCCGCGCCGCGTGACCGATAGCGCGCCCCAGAACCCGCCCAACGACGCCGCCGGCCTGCCGGCCCGCGCCGCCGCCCTCGATCTCCTGACCGCCGCGCTCGGTGGCCGCGCCGGCATGGACGAGGGATTGAGCCACCCGGCGCTGGCCGCCCTCGACAGCCGCGACCGCGCGTTCGCGCGCGCGCTGGTGATGGCGACCCTGCGCCATCTCGGCCCGATCGATGCGGCCCTGCAGGCCAAGGTGAAGAAGGCGCCGCCGGACAAGGTGGTGCAGATTCTCAGGCTGGGCGTGGCCCAGGCGTTCGTGCTCCAGACCCCGGCCCACGCGGCGGTGACCACCTCCGTGGACCTGGTGGCCCAGGACAAGGGCCTGCAGATGTTCAAGGGCCTGGTGAACGCGGTGCTGCGCGGCCTGGTCCGCGAACCGCCGCAACTGGACGACCCGGAGCTGCTGGCGCCGAGCTGGCTCTACGCCCGCTGGCGCGCGGCCTTCGGGGCGGACGCGGCGCGCGCCATCGCCGCGGCGATCGCGCAGGAGCCGGCCACCGACCTGTCACTGAAGGACCCGACAGAGGCCGAAGCCCTGGCGGCCGACCTCGAAGCCGTCATCCTGGCCGGCGGCGGCCTGCGCACGGCCAGGCGTGGCGATCTGGCCACCTGGCCGGGTTTCGCGGAGGGCGGCTGGTGGGTGCAGGACGCCGCCGCGGCGATCCCCGCGCGCCTGCTGGGGGTGCAGCCGGGTCAGTCGGCCCTCGACATGTGCGCCGCGCCCGGGGGCAAGACCCTGCAGCTGGCCGCCGCGGGAGGCCAGGTCACAGCCGTCGACCGGTCCGCGCCAAGGCTCAAGAGGGTGGCCGAGAACCTCGCCCGCACGGGCCTCTCCGCCGAGGTCGTGGCCGCCGATGCGGCGACCTGGCCGGACCGGCGGACGTTTGAAGCGGTGCTGCTCGACGCCCCCTGCTCGGCGACCGGAACCTTCCGGCGCCACCCGGACGTCCTGTGGGCCGCAAAACCCAGTGACGTGGCGGGCCTCGCGGCCGTGCAGTCGAAACTGTTGGACGCCGCCGCGCGCCGCACGAAATCGGGAGGCCGCCTGGTCTATTGCGTCTGCTCGCTGGAGCCGGAGGAGGGCGAGGGCCAGGTCGCGGCGTTCCTGGGGCGCACGCCGGGGATGTCGCTCGATCCGATCATGGCGGGCGAAGGCGGGGCGCCGGCAGCCAGCGTCCGGCCCGACGGCGCGCTCCGCATCCTGCCGCACCACATCGAGGGCGGCCTGGACGGCTTCTACGTGGCGCGGTTCCGCAAGGCCTGACGCGCCGCCTCTGGCCCGAACCGCCGCATCGCGTTATGCGGACGCCATGGCCCGCACCGCTCCCCTCATCGCGCCCTCCATCCTGGCGGCCGACTTCGCGCGGCTGGGCGAGGAGGCGCGGGCGGTCGAGGCGGCCGGAGCCGACTGGCTGCATGTCGACGTCATGGACGGCCATTTCGTGCCCAACATCACCATCGGGCCGGAGGTGGTGAAGGCGCTGCGTCCGCATGTGGCGATCCCGATGGACGTGCATCTGATGATCGCGCCGGCCGACCCCTACCTTGAGGCGTTCCGCGCGGCGGGGGCCGACATGATCAGCGTCCATCCCGAGGCCGGGCCGCACCTGAACCGGACGCTGAAGCGCATCCGCGAGCTGGGGGCGAAGGCCGGCGTGGTGTTCAACCCCTCGACCGACCCGTCGGCGATCCGCTGGATGATCGATGACGTCGACCTGATCCTGGTGATGTCGATCAACCCCGGATTCGGCGGCCAGAGCTTCATGACCTCGCAGCTCGCCAAGATCGCCGCCCTGCGCGCGATGATCGACGCCTCGGGCCGGGAGATCCATCTGGAGGTCGATGGCGGGGTGACGCCGCAAACCGCGAAGCTCTGCGTCGAGGCCGGCGCCACCGCCCTGGTGGCCGGCACGGCGGTGTTCCGAGGCGGCCCGCCCGCCTACGCCGGCAATATCGCCGCCCTGCGCGGCGTCTGAACGGCGGGGCGCGCAAGCCGATGGCCGCCCCGGCGCTCCACCGCATGCCCGGAGGCTACCCGTTGCTGGCCGCCGCCGAGGCCGTGAGGCGGCGGGCCGGCCTGGAGTGGCGCGGCTCGCCGATCAACCACCTGCTGCTGGCCCACCCGCGGCCCGCCGGCCTGGCCGCTGACCCGAGGGACCTGCGGCCCGCCGATCCCGAGGCCGGGCGGCGTCTCCTGGCCGGCGGCTTCGTGCTCGCCGGCGAGACCCTGACCATCGGCCCGCGCGGCGATCCCTGGGACCGCGCCAGCCCCAGCCGGCGGTTCGCCGCGGCCCTGCACGGCTTCGGCTGGCTGGGCGACCTGACCACGCACGGTGAGCCCGGCGCCTGGGAAGCGCTGCGGCTGACCCTGGCCTGGCGGCGGCTGTTCGGCCGATGGAACGGCTTTTCGTGGGAGCCGGCGATCCTGGAGCGGCGGGTGTTCAACCTGGCCTGCGCGATCCGCGCGCTGTCCGCGCCGGCCTCCGCGGCCGAGGCGGAGCAGATCGCCGCCGACCTCGCCCGCCAGGCGCGGTTCCTGCTGGGCGTGGACGACGGCCCGGCGCGCGCGGCGGAGCGCGCGGCAGCGGCGGCCGTGGCCGGATCGGCGCTGGGCGGGCCGGCAGGCGAACGGCTGCTGGACCGCGCCCTGACCCGCCTGCAGAACGTCCTCCCGCAGGCGGCGGCGCCGGACGGCGGACACGCCAGCCGCAGCCCGCAGGCGGCCCTGGAGCTCTACTTCGATCTTTCGACGCTCGACGAAGCCTTGTTGCAGCGGGGCATCGCTGCGCCCGACGAAATGGCGCGCGCCCTCGACCGGCTGGCCGCGGCGGTGCGGTTCTTCACCCTGGCGGACGGGCGGCTGGCGGCGTTCCAGGGCGGCGAGGCGCTGTCGCCTGCCTATGTCGCCGCCGCGCGGGCTCAGGACGAGGCCGGCGAGCGCGCGGTTCCGGCGGCGCGCAACGGCTACCAGCGCCTGGAGGCCCGCTCGCTGCAGGTCCTCGCCGACGCCGCCGCTCCCGCCGCCGGCGCCTGGAGCGAGGCCGCCTGTGGCCAGCCGCTGGCCATCGAGGTGCTGGCCGGCGGCAAGCGGCTGATCGTGGGGTCTGGCTGGTCGCCGGGCGCGGCCGCGACGCAGGCGCTGCGCCTGGTGGACGCGGCCTCCACCGCCTCGGTCGGCGAGGCCGCCTGCGGCGCGCCGCTGGGCGGCTTCGCGGCGCGCGTCCTGGGGCCAAGGCTGCGCGAGGCCTATGAGGTCGTGGAAACGCGCCGCCATGAGGCGCCCGGCGCCCTGTGGCTCGAACTGGCGCACGACGGCTGGGCGCGGCGTTTCAGCCTGCGCCATGAGCGGCGGCTCTACCTGGACATCGCGGCGGACGAGCTGCGCGGCGAGGACCGGCTGGTCCCGCTGGCGCCCACGGGTGGCGCCCAGGGCCGGCGGTTCGTCCCCTTCGTCGTGCGCTTCCACCTGCATCCGCAGGTCAGCGCCCTGATCGCGCGCGACCGGACGAGCGTGTTGCTGAAGGCGGAGGGCGAGGAGACCGGCTGGTGGCTGCGCCACGATGCGCTGGAGGTCGCGCTGGAGCCCTCCACGCATCACCAGGACGGGGTCACCCGCCACGGCCAGCAGATCGTGCTGCGAGGCCGGGCGCGCCTGGACGCTGGGGCGAAGGTGCGCTGGAAGCTGTCCTCTGCGGCGCATGACCGCTCTGAGCCACAAGCGAGCCAGAGCCAAGTTGACGCCATGGGGTCCTCGGCCTAAGCCGCATCCATTCCGCGTGACTGGCGAACTAAGGTGGACGACCACCGGGGAGCGCGAAACCATATCCGACGCCGCTCGCCTGGGCATTTTACCTGACGCCAGGAGGATGCCGTGCCCGCCGCTCCCGATTTCCCGACCGCCCCCGACCGCGCGTCCCTGAAACGGGCGCTGATCTCCGTCTCCGACAAGACCGGCCTGGTCGAGGCCGCCCGCGGGCTGGCGGCGCTCGGCGTCGAACTGGTCTCCACCGGCGGCACGCGCAAGACGATCGCCGACGCCGGCCTGCCGGTGAGGGACATCGCAGAGCTCACCGGCTTTCCGGAGATGATGGACGGCCGGGTGAAGACGCTGCATCCCGTCGTGCACGGCGGCCTGCTGGGGGTGCGCGACGCGCCGGAGCACGCCCGAGCCATGGCCGACCACGCCATCGGCGGCATCGACCTCGTCTATGTGAACCTCTACCCCTTCGAATCGACCGTGGCCTCGGGCGCCGACTACGCCACGGCGGTGGAGAACATCGACATCGGCGGCCCAGCGATGATCCGCTCGGCGGCCAAGAACCACGGCTACGTCGCCGTCTGCACCGAAATCGCCGATCTGCGGGCGGTGCTGGCCGAACTCGAGGCCGACGGGACGACGAGCCTGGAGCTACGCAAGCGTCTGGCCGCCAAGGCCTACGCCCGCACCGCGGCCTACGACGCGGCGATCAGCGCCTGGTTCGCCGACGCGCTGGGCGAGACGGCGCCGACGCGGCGCGCCTTCGCGGGCGAGTTGGCGCAGACCATGCGCTACGGCGAGAACCCGCATCAGACAGCCGCCTTCTATCGCTTCCCCGACCCGCGGGCGGGCGTGGCCACGGCGACGCAGCTGCAGGGCAAGGAGCTCAGCTACAACAACATCAACGACACCGACGCCGCCTATGAACTGATCGCCGAGTTC
The DNA here is from genome assembly GCA_044445675.1 of Caulobacterales bacterium. Taxonomy (GTDB): domain Bacteria; phylum Pseudomonadota; class Alphaproteobacteria; order Caulobacterales; family Caulobacteraceae; genus Phenylobacterium. Next base: position 8,300 of record JBIOED010000026.1, read on the forward strand.
GACCCGGCGGACGGTCCGGCCTGCGCGATCATCAAGCACGCCAACCCCTGCGGCGTCGCCACCGGCGCGACCATGGTCGAGGCCTATGGGCGGGCTCTGGCCTGCGATCCGACCAGCGCGTTCGGCGGCATCATCGCGCTGAACCAGAGGCTCGATGCAGCGACCGCGGAAGAGATCCTGAAGCTACTGACCGAGGTGGTGATCGCGCCGGACGCCGACGCGGACGCCGTCGAGATGTTCCGCCGGAAGAAGAATGTGCGCCTGCTGACCACCGGCGGCCTGCCGGACCCGCTGGCGCCCGGCCTGACCTTCAAATCCGTGGCCGGCGGCTTTCTGGTGCAGAGCCGCGACGACGCCCGCCTCACGCCCGCCGACCTCAAGGTCGTCACCAAGCGCGCGCCTACCGCGGCGGAGGTCCGCGACATGCTGTTCGCCTTCACCGTCGCCAAGCACGTGAAGTCGAACGCCATCGTCTACGCCAGGGCGGGCCAGACCCTGGGGGTCGGCGCGGGCCAGATGAACCGCAAGGACTCGGCGCGGATCGCCGCCCTGCGCGCCGCCGACTTCGGCCTGGACCTGACGGGATCGGCCTGCGCGTCGGAGGCGTTCTTCCCCTTCCCGGACGGCCTGATCCAGGCGGCCGACGCCGGCTGCACGGCGGTGATCCAGCCCGGCGGCTCGATCGGCGACCAGAAGGTCATCGACGCGGCCGACGAACGCGGCCTCGCCATGGTGTTCACCGGCGTGCGGGTGTTCAGGCACTGAGCTTTCCCTCCCGGCCAAGGGCGGGAAGGCTCTACCGCCGTCGCTTCCCGCCTTCCGCCGCCAGTTACCTCAAGGCGGCGTTGGCGATGGTGAGCTTGGCGAAGGTCCAGGCGCCGCCGGAGGCCTCGATGTCGTCGACGGTGCGGCGGGCGGCCTCGACCTTGTCGTGGCGCAAGGCCGACCAGGACGAGGCGGCGAGGCGCGCGTGGCCGGCGTCCTCGCCCGCCTCGGCTCCGCCGGCGAAGGCCATGATGCTGCGCGTCAGGTCCGATTGCTGGGTGAGCAGGTCTTCGATCAGCCGGCGCAGCGCCGTGCGCTCGAAGTTGTCGCCCACCGCATAGGCGCCCGCCGCCTCGCGCACCCGGTCGAAGCTGAAGGCCTCGCCGACCGCGTGGTAGAGGCGTGCGACGCTGGCCAGCGGCCAGCTGGAGGCCTCCGCCAGGTCCACCAGGTCGCCGGCGATGGTCATCGGCTGCAGCACCGCCACGGCCCGCGCCTTGTCGGCGGGCGCGCCGGCGTCGGTGAGCTGGCGCACCCGGGCCTCCACCGAGGCCTGCTCGATCGGCGACAGAATGCCCGGCATCAGCTTGAGCAGGTCCTGGAAGCTGGGCCCATAGGCCTTCACCAGGGCGTCGACGCCGAGCTTGTCGCGCGCCGCGCGCCGGGTGAGCCAGAAGGTGGCGCCGCGCAACGCCGCGCTGAGACGCCGAAACAGCGCCATCTGGCCCGCCGCCGACACCTTGCCGTCCAGCGCCGCCACGGAATCCCACAGGGGCGGGATGGCCAGCACCGCCTTGGCCGCCTCGTAGCCGGCGGTGAAGGCCTGGGCGTCGGCGCCCGCGGCCGGCATCAGCCGGGTGGGGAAGCTGGGCCCGCAGCGGTTGATCACATCGTTGGCGACCACGGTGGCGATGATGTCGCGCCGCAGGCGGTGGCGGCGCATGGCCTCGTCCCACTTGCGCATCGGTTTGGGGAAATAGGCCTCCAGCAGGCGCTCGAAGAACGGGTCGTCGGGCGCGTCGGTGGCGACGATCTCGCGCTTCAGCTCCAGCTTGCCGTAGGCCAGCAGCACGGCGAGTTCCGGCCGCGTCAGGCCCCGGCCGGCCTGCGCCCGCTCGGCGATTCCGGCCGCGTCGGGCAGGCCCTCCACCAGGCGGTCGAGGCGGCCCGCGGCCTCCAGGTCGGTCATGAACTGGGCGTAGGGCTGCAGTTCGCCCGCCGCGTCCATCTCCATCAGCGAAAGCGCCAGCGTCTGGTCGTAGTTGTGCGCCAGCACATGGCTCGCCACGTCGCCGGTCATCGATTGCAGCAGGGTGTCGCGGCGCTTGCGGGTGAGCTCGCCGGTGCGCTCCAGCATGCCGGTGAGGATCTTGATGTTCACCTCGTGATCGGAGGTGTCGACGCCGGCCGAGTTGTCGATGGCGTCGGTGTCGATGCGGCCGCCAGCCCCTCCTGCGCCGACCTGGGCGTATTCGATCCGGCCGGCCTGGGTAAGGCCGAGGTTCGCGCCCTCGCCCACCACCTTGACCCGCAGTTGCGCGCCGTTGATCCGCACCGCGTCGTTGGCCTTGTCGCCGACGTCGGCGTTGGCCTCGCGCGTGGCCTTCACATAGGTGCCGATGCCGCCGAGATAGAGCAACTCGGCCTGCGCCTTCAGGATGGCGTTGATCAGGTCGGTGGGCGCCATGGCGTCGGCGGTGACGCCCAGCATGGCCTTCGCCGGCCCCGACAGCGGGATCGATTTCAGGGTGCGGGCGAAGACGCCGCCGCCCTTGGAGATCAGCTTGCGGTCATAGTCGTCCCAGGACGAGGTCGGCAGGGCGAACATGCGCGCGCGCTCGGTCCAGGACGTCGCCGGGTCCGGGTCCGGGTCGAGGAAGATGTGGCGGTGGTCGAAGGCGGCCAGCAGCCGGATCTCCTTCGAGAGCAGCATGCCGTTGCCGAACACGTCGCCGGACATGTCTCCGCAGCCGACGACCGTGAAGGGTTCGGTCTGGATGTCCTTGCCGAGCTCCCGGAAATGGCGCTTCACCGCCTCCCAGGCGCCGCGGGCGGTGATGCCCATGGCCTTGTGGTCATAGCCGGCCGACCCGCCCGATGCGAAGGCGTCGCCCAGCCAGAAGCCGTAGGCCTCGGCCATGCCGTTGGCGATGTCGGAGAAGGTCGCCGTGCCCTTGTCGGCGGCCACCACCAGATAGGGGTCGTCGCCGTCGAAGGCGACGACGTACTCGGGCGGGATGACCTTTCCATCGGGCGACAGATTGTCGGTGATATCGAGCAGGCCGCGCAGGAAGGGCTTGTAGGCGCCGATCCCCTCGGCCTGCACCTCCGCGCGGCTGCCGCCCTTCGGCAGCTGCTTGGGGTAGAAACCGCCTTTGGAGCCGACCGGCACGATCACCGCGTTCTTGACCTGCTGGGCCTTCACCAGCCCCAGCACCTCGGTGCGGAAGTCGTCTCGCCGGTCGCTCCAGCGCAGGCCGCCGCGCGCCACGGGTCCGAAGCGCAGATGCACGCCCTCGACATTGACGCCCCAGACAAAGATCTCGCGGTAGGGCTTCGGCGCCGGCAGATCGGCGAGCTCGCCGCTGGCCACCTTGAAGGAGATGTAGGGCTTGGGCTGACCGTCGTCGCCGGGCTGGTAGAAGTTGGTCCGCTGCATGGCCTGCACCAACAGCGCGATCCGGCGCAGGACGCGGTCCTCGTCGAGGCTCTCGACGCCCTGCACGGCCTCGACGATCTTGGCCATCACCGCGTCGGCCTGGGTGCGCCGCTTGTCGAGGCCGGCCTTCGCGGCCGGGTCGAACTTGGTCCGGAAGAGTTCGAGGACCAGGCGCGTCACGTCCGGATGCGCCGACAGCGCCTCTTCCTGCACCCGCTGGCTGGGATCGAGGCCGGACTGCTGGCGATGCCGGGCGAAGGCGCGGATCAGGGCCGCATCGCGCCAGGGGATCGAGAGCTCCAACACCAGGCGGTTGAAGCCGTCGTTCTCCGTGCGGCCGGTCCAGACGGCCACCACGGCGTCCTCGAACGCGGCCTTGAGGTCGGCGAACACCAGCTTCGCGCCGTGCGGATCCTCGATCTCGAAGTCGTGCACCCAGACCACGGGCTGACCCGGCCGGGAGATCGGGAAGCCGGCTTCCGCCAGCGCCTTCAGCCCCATGTTCTCGAGGATCGGCAGGACGTCGGAGAGCGGCGCCGGCGCGTCCGGACGGTAGAGCTTGAAGCGGAACTGCAGGTTGGAATCGCTGGCCGCCCGGTAGGCGCGCACGCAGACCGACTGGCCCGGCGCCATCCCGTCGACCACCGCCAGATCGGCCAGCGCTTCCGCCGGGTCGAAGCGGTCGCGGTAGCCGGCCGGAAAGGCGTCGCGATAGCGGGCCAGGAGGTCGGCCACGTCCTCCGGCGCGCGGCCGGGCGCGCGGACGGCGGCCTCGAAGCGGTCTTCCCAGGTGCGGGCCGCCTCGGTGATGGCGGCTTCCAGCCCCCTCAGGTCGGGCTGGTCGTGGTCGCCGGGCGTGAAGCCGATGATGTAGTGCACCCGCGCCAGCGGGGCGTCCGAGAAGCTGGGGTAGGCCGCCGACACCCGGCCGCGGTAGGCCTGCGCCAGGATCGCGCCGGCCCGCTGGGCGAGGTCGGAATCGTAGTGGTCCCGGGGCAGGAACAGCAGCAGCGAGGCGAAGCGGTCGAAGGGGTCTCGGCGTTCGAACAGCCGCACGCGCGGCCGGTCGTAGAGATGCAGGATGCCCAGCGCGAGCTGCAATAGCTCGTCCTCGGTCATCTGGAAAAGCTCGTCGCGCGGATGGTTCTCGACGATGGTTTTCAGGCGTTTTTCGTTGTGGCTGCCGACCGGCATTTCGGCGCGGGCCAGGACATTGGCCACCTTTTCCCGGATCAGCGGCACGGCGCTGGCCGGGCGGTCGTAGGCCTCGGCGGTGAACAGGCCGACGAAGCGGACCTCGCCCACCGGCCGGTCGTCGGCGCCGTAGCGCTTGATGCCGACGTAGTCCATGTAGCCGCGCCGGTGGACCCTGGAGCGCACGTTCGACTTGGCGACGGTCAGCGCCGGGTCGGTGAGCAGGCGGTCCTTGACCTTGCCCAGCAGGATCGCCGGCTCGTTGGCGCGGCGCAGCACGGTGCGCGACGGGTCGCGCAACACGCCCAGGCCGTCCTTGGCCTGGTAGAGCGGCTCCTCGGCGGCATAGTCGCCGTTCTTCAGGCGCGGGTATTCGTAGACGCGCGCCCCCAGGAAGACGAACTCCTCGGCCTGCAGCCAGCCGACGAAGGCCAGCTCCTCGGCGCTGGCGCGGCCGCCGTGCAGCTTCAGCTCTGCCAGGGTCTTGCCCATGAGCTCGAGCATGGCGGGGAAATCGTCCACCGCGGCGCGCACGTCCTTCAGAGTCTCGGCGACGCCGGCGACCAGGGCCGCTTCACGATCCGCGCCGACGGGGTCGAGGATCACCTGGATCATGGATTCACGGCGCACGAGGCCGGTCCCGCCGCGGATCCCCGCGCGGTCGCGCCGCACCTCGACGATGGGATGGAAGAGCGCGCGCACCGACAGGCCCTGCTCGGCGATCTCGCCCATGATCGAATCGACCAGGAACGGCGCGTCGTCCTGCACGATCTCCAGGCGGTCGAGGCCGGCGGCCTTGCCGCCGATCACCGGGGCGATGCGGATAGTCGGCGCGCGGCCGCGCCGCCGCTCGCCGAACCGCCAGAAGTCGGCGAGGTTCTCGGCGATCTCGGCGCCCGTCAGTTCGGGCAGTTCGTCGGGCGCCGCGTCGGCGCAAGCCTGGGCGGCGAAGCCCTTGGCGCAGGCGATCGCCGGGTCGCCCTTGAGGGCGGTGAGGACCGCCTTGGCAAGGGACTGGGGCGCGGGGCGGCTCATAGGATGGCGCCGAGAGCGAGGACGGCGCCGGAGGAGAGTGTCCGGCGCCGTTTGGTTCCGCCGTGGGGGGCCGGCAGAACGCTTTGCGCTCGCTGCGTCCGCGTGCTTGGGGGGGTGCGGACACAGCCGCCGGACGGCGTGCGCCCGGGGCCACCCTTAGATAGGAACCGAAATCGCAAGTTGAAGTCCCCTGGAACTAGGTTTGGTGAATCAGGATGGCTTGTCACGCCCGCGGCCAAGCTTGGCGAGCGTGGCCTTGACGGGCGGTGGAAATTTTTCATCGGGCGGTTCGTCCGGCCGTTTGTTCTTCAGCTGCTGCGGATCGCCGTCGGCCGAGAGGATCACCGCGATCCAGCGGCTGCCGTCGAACTGCGCCAGGATGACCATGGCCATGACCGTCAGCGGGGTCGAAAGAAAGGCGCCGGTCAATCCCCAGATGGCGCTCCAGAACGCCAGTGAGAGCAGGATCATCACCGGGTCGATGTTCAGGCTGCGGCCCTGCATCCGCGGATAGACCACGTTGCCGATGATCATGCCGACCAGCTGCAGCGCCACGAACAGGATTATCGCCCGCCCATAGCCGTCGAACTGCACCAGGGCGAAGATCGGCGGGGCGACGCCGGCGAACACCCCGCCGGCCACCGGGATGTAGACCGCCAGGAAGATCAGGAAGGCCCAGAACACGCTGTCATGCAGGCCGACCGCCGCCATGGCGATCCAGGACAGCACCGCCACCATCAGTCCGGTGATGGTCTGGACGAACAGGTACTGCTCGACGCCGTCGCGGATGCGCAGGAAGGCGACCACCGCCTCCTGCCGCTCCTCGCGAATCGGGAACAGGCCGATGGCCTTTCGCTCCCAGCCACGGCGCGAGGCAATGATGAAGGCGAGGTAGACCACGACGAAGAGCGCGGTCGAGGCGAAATCCTGCACCGCGCGGGCGACCAGGCCGAGGTATTTGGTGGCGTCGAGCCCGCGGATGATGCCGACCAGGGTCGGCGGGTCCTTGACGTGGAGCAGGCTCGCGACCTGAAAGATGATGCTGTCCAGCTTCGGGCCGTAGGCCACCAGCTGGGTGACGAAGCCGGCGCCGTTCATCGCCACGAAGACCGCCGTGCCGCCGAACAGAACGAAGCACAGCAGCAGGGCCAGCGGCAGGGCGGCGCGGCGCGACACCCCGGCCAGGCGATGCTCCAGGACGCGCGCGAAGCCGTCGATCATCACCGCCAGGAACATGGCCAGCGCCAGCGGGGTGAGGATGCTCGCCAGGAAATAGAGCGTCGCCCCGCCCGCGATGACCGCCAGGATGACCAGCGCGTTGCGGGCGACAGTGGGCGGCTCGGTGGGGGTGGGCATTCAGGGCTTTCGCATGGCGCGCGGACCGACTGTCCGCGCCGGGCGGGCCGCCGTCAATTCGGGCGATCCCTACCCCTGTTTTCGCCGCGACGGGAGCCGTTTTGCCAACGGCTCCCCCAAATCGCCGAAAGCTTTGCGCGCCAGGCTAGCGCGGCGCCATGCGGATCGCGCCGTCCAGGCGGACGTGCTCGCCGTTGAAGTAGCCGTTGGTGATCATCTCCAGCGCCAGGGAGGCGTACTCCGGCGCATTGCCCAGGCGCTTGGGGAACGGCACGGAGGCCGAAAGCGCGTCCTTCACCTGCGGCGGGGCGAACTGCATGAGCGGGGTGTTGAAGATGCCGGGCAGGATGGTGTTCACCCGGATGCCGTCGCCGGCCAGGTCGCGGGCGATGGGCAGGGTCATGCCGACCACGCCGCCCTTCGACGCTGAATAGGCCGCCTGGCCCATCTGGCCGTCGACGGCCGCCACCGAGGCGGTGTTGACGATCGCGCCGCGCTCGCCGTCCGCCATCGGCTCCAGGCCCAGCATGCCCTTCGCGGACTTGGCGACACAGCGGAAGGTGCCGACGAGGTTGATCTGGATGATCAGGTTGAAGGCGTCGAGCGGGAAGTGCTTGGCCTCGCCGGTCTGCTTGTCGCGGCTGGCGGTCTTGATGGCGTTGCCGGTGCCCGCGCAGCAGACCAGCACCCGCTCCTGGCCATGGGCGGCGCGGGCCTTGGCGAAGGCTGCGTCGACCTCCTCCTCCGAGGTGACATTGCACTTGCAGAAAACGCCGCCGACCTCCTTGGCCACCGCCTCGCCCTTCTCTTCGTTCATGTCGAAGATGGCGACCTTGACGCCGTGCTCGGCGAGCTTGCGGACCGTGGCTTCGCCGAGGCCCGATGCGCCGCCGGTGACGACCGCGGCGACGGAGGAATTGAGTTGCATGGACGTGGCGCTCCCGATCTCGTTATCTGATGCAAAGTCAGCCGAGGCTTTAGCCCGATGAGCGCCCGCGAAAAAGCGTCACCTCACGTCAACGCCGGTTTCGACCCCAAAGGGCCGCTGGACCCCAGCCGCGCGCTGGTCCCCCACGTCATGCGGTTGAACGAGCAGAAGGTGGTGCGCGGCTTCTGGCCGAAGATGCGCAAGGTCGCCGCCCACGTGCCCTTCGCCTCGGAGGCGCTGGCGATCTGGTTCTGCGCCCGCGACGAGGAGACCCCGCTGGTCGCCAAGGGGATGATGTGGGCGGCGCTGGCCTATTTCGTCATGCCGTTCGACGCGATCCCCGACGTGATCGCCGGCATCGGCTACACCGATGACGCCGCGGTGTTCCTCGCCATGCTGTCGATCGTCGGCAAGCACCTGAAGCCCCGCCACCGCGCGGCGGCGCGAGCCGCGGTGGAGCGGCTGCGGGAAGATCGTTAAATCCCGAACCTCGAGCTGGCGCGAAGGGCCTGCGCCTTAAGTCCATGTGGGCCAGTTTGCTACGGCTCTGGCCTATCCAGCATTCTGAAGAATGCCGGCGTTCACACCCGATGTCAGCCACCGGCCCCGCTGGCCGGGCTTGTCCCAAAGCCCCTCAGTCCACCGTGATCACCACCTTGCCCATGGCCTGGCGGCTGCCCAGGTGGGCGATGGCGTCGGCGCCCTTGGCCAGCGGGAAGCGTTCGGAGACGTGCGGCTTGATCTTGCCCGCGGCGTAGAGCGCCAGCAGTTCGTCGATGCTCGCGGCGAACAGGGCGGGGTTCTTCTGGGTCCAGGTCCCCCAGAACACGCCCACGATGTCGCAGCCCTTCAGCAGGGCGAGGTTCAGCGGAATGCGCGGGATGTCGCCGGCCGCAAAGCCGATCACCAGGTAGCGGCCTTCCCAGGCGATGGACCGCAGGGCCGGCTCGGCATAGTCGCCGCCCACCGCGTCATAGATCACGTCGGCGCCGTTCGGGCCGCAGGCTTCCTTGAAGAGGCCGCCCAGCGCCCGCTGGCCGTCCTTGTCGAAAGGCCCCCGGCCGTAGACCAGGCCGGAATCGGCGCCGTGGGCGATGGCCAGATCGACCTTCTCCTGGGTGGAGCAGGCGGCGATCACCCGCGCGCCCATGGCCTTGCCGAGCTCCACCGCCGACAGCCCGACGCCGCCCGCCGCGCCCAGCACCAGCAGGGTCTCGCCGGCCTTCAGATGGCCCCGGTCCTTCAGCGCGTGGTAGGAGGTGCCGTAGGTCAGGATGAAGGCCGCGGCCACATCGTGCGGCATGGCGTCGGGGATTTTCCACAGGCGCGAGGCCGGCAGCAGGACCTCCTCGGCCATGGCGCCCCAGCCGGTGTTGGCCAGCACCCGGTCGCCGGGCTTCACGTTGGTGACGCCGTCGCCCACGGCCTTGACCACGCCGGAAAGCTCGCCGCCCGGCGCGAAGGGGCGCTCCGGCTTGAACTGGTACTTGTCCTCGATCATCAGCACGTCGGGGAAGTTGACGCCCACCGCCTTGACCGACACCACCGCGTGGCCGGGCTTGGCCTGCGGCGAGGGCACGTCTTCCAGCACCAGGGTCTCGGGCCCGCCCGCGGCCTTGCTCAACAGCGCCTTCATGTCCGTCTCCCGGTGGTGGCCTTCGAAGTCCGCCGGGACGCTAGCCCAGCGGCTCCCGGGGCGGAAGGCGGAAACCTAACACGCGTTTGAAAGTCGCGCTCAGAAGCGGCGCGAAATGCCGACATAGACCTCGGCGTCCGGGGTCTGGCGGCTGAGGCCGAAGTTGGCGCCGGCGTCGAGCTGCAGGTTCTTGCCGATCATCAGGGCCGATGTCAGGTCGGCGCTGGCGCGGCGGACGGTTCCGGCGGGGTCGTCTTCGACCTGGCCCCACAGCTCGGCGCCCAGCGTCACCGGTCCAAAGCTGCGACCCAGGCTGGCCACCCCGACCCAGGCCGCGTGGGTCCCGCCGCCCGCCGCATCGCGCAACACATCAACCTCCGGCGTCAGACCCAGGGAAAAGCCGTCGTTGAGCGGAATGGCGATCGGCAGGCGTGCGCCGCCGGTGAAGCCGCCGGCCCCCAGGCCGTGCGTCGCGGTGGGCAGGGTGACGAAAGCCGCGGCCGAAACAGCGACACCCATCTTGTCGGGGTCGGTCAGGGCGGCCAGGACCGCGAGGCTGGCGTCGCCGGTTCCGGTCCGGCGTGGGCGGCCACGGGTCTGGTCGATCACCACCGGCGCCCAGGCGGCTTCCAGCTCCACGCGCCGGCTAACGCCCAGCCGAAGTTCGGTGGCGCCCAGCGTATAGGTGTCGTCGTGCGCGCCGTCGCCATGTTGGAAGACCGCGTCCGCGAGGCCGGTCTCGATCTGCAGGCGGCCGGCGTCGAGGATGCAGGGCGGCGTCGCCTTGCCGGGACGCTGGGCGCAGAAATCGCGTGCGTCCTGGGCGTGCGCCGCGGAGGCCAGGGCGATGAGCGCAAGCGTCAGGACGGCGATTCGCATGGCGGCATCCTAGGGCGTCGAGCCGCCGCCAAGGTCAAGCTGCGTCGCTGCGGCGATGCAGAGATTTGGCCGGACGCGCCGCGTCGCCTATATTCCGGAACTTCCAGACAGGACATGTATCCCTTGGGCGTGACCCTCGATCTTTCGCGTGCGCCGGCCATGCCGCGCAACGCTGCAAGGCCGAACCTTTCGGGGCTCACGCGGGCTGAGCTCGCCGAGGCCCTGATCGCGGCCGAGGTCGTGCGGCCGGAGAAGGCCAGGATGCGCGCCAGCCAGCTCTGGCGCTGGATCCACCACTACGGCGTCACCGACTTCGCGGCGATGACCGATGTGGCCAAGGAGATGCGGACGAGCCTCGCCGAGGCCTTCACGGTCGCCCGGCCGGAGATCGTCGAGCGGCAGGTCTCGAAGGACGGCACGCGCAAGTGGCTGATCCGCACGGCGCCAGGCATCGAGGTCGAGACCGTCTACATCCCCGACGTCGGCCGGGCCGGCGCGCTCTGCGTGTCGAGCCAGGTCGGTTGCACGCTGAACTGCACCTTCTGCCACACCGGCACCCAGGCCCTGGTCCGCAACCTGAGCGCCGCCGAGATCGTCGCCCAGGTGCAGGTGGCGCGCGACGACCTCGGCGAATGGCCCAGCCCCAAGGAAGACCGCCGGCTCTCCAACGTGGTGTTCATGGGCATGGGTGAGCCGCTCTACAACCTGGACGGCGTCGCCGCGGCCATCGACATCATCGCCGACAACGAAGGCATCGCGATCTCCAGGCGGCGGATCACCGTCTCGACCTCCGGCGTGGTCCCCGAGCTGCAGGCGCTGGGCGAGCGGACCCAGGCCATGCTGGCGATCTCGCTGCACGCCACCAACGACGCCTTGCGCGAACAGCTGGTGCCGCTGAACAGGAAGTACCCGCTGGCCGAACTGATGGCCGGCATCCGCGCCTTCCCGGGCCTGTCCAACGCCAAGCGGGTGACGTTCGAATACGTCATGCTGAAGGGGGTCAACGACAGTCCGGCCGAGGCCAAGGCCCTGGTCCAGCTGTTGAAGGGCATCCCGGCGAAGATCAACCTGATCCCGTTCAACCCCTGGCCCGGCAGCCCCTACGAATGCTCCGACTGGGGGACCATCGAGGCCTTCGCCGCGATCCTCAATCGCGGCGGCTACGCCTCCCCGATCCGCACGCCGCGCGGCCGCGACATCCTCGCCGCCTGCGGCCAGCTGAAGAGCGAGAGCGAGAAGGTCCGCGCGAGCGTGCGGCGCAAGGCGGCGGACGCGGTCTCTCAATAAATCAGCTCGTCATCCCCCGGCTTGTCCGGGGGACCCATGAACTCCGCGAATCGAGATTGGGCGCAGAGGCGCCGGCGCGCGCCATTCGACACGGCGACTATGGATGGCCCGGACAAGCCGGGCCATGACGGTCGTTGTTGGAGAGGGGCGCCGTGCTATCCAAGACGCTCTGACGCGAGAGCACCCTCCCATGACCATCCCCCTCCAGTCGCCGGAGATTCAGGCCTTCGCCTCCGGCTTTCCGGTGACCCTGCTGCACGCGGGCGTCACGGTGGCGATCCTGTTCGCCGCCGCGGCGCTCTACGTCATGCTGACGCCGCACAGGGAAATCAGCCTTATCCGCGACGGCAACACCGCCGCGGCGGTGTCGCTCGGCGGGATGCTGGTGGGGCTTGCGATCCCCCTGGCTGTCTCGCTGAAGGCCTCCACGACCCTGGTCGAGCTGGCGTTGTGGGGCGTGGCGATCACCGTGGTGCAGCTGCTGATCTTCCGGCTGGTCGACCTGGTGCTGCATGGCCTGCCGCGGCGAATCCAGGACGACGAGATGGCCGCCGCGGCCATGCTGGTGGGCGCCAAGATCGCCACCGCCCTGATCCTCGCCGCCGCCGTCTCCGGCTGATCGAGGGCGCCGGCGGCTCATGCATTTCCCGAGGCTGCCCGACTGGCTGATCTACGCCGCCATCGTGGCCGCCCTGCTGCTGGCCGCGGTCGGCCGCCAGGAGCGCGCCGACGCGCCCGCCGCGCCGCCGCCCCCGCCGGCGGCCGAAGGCGCGGCCCTGGGGCCGGCGTCCCCCTTCGACCCCGCCGTGGTCGTCGAGGTGGCCGACAAGACGCAGGCCGGGGCCGGCACCGCCTTCTCCGTGGCCGCGTCCGGCGTCTGGGTGACCGCGCGTCACGTGGTCGAAGGCTGCGCGCGCGCCGCCATCGTGGTGGCGCCAGGCAAGGGCGTGGCCGCCAGCGTCTGGATCGATCCGGCGGCGGAAACCGCGGTCCTCACCACCGACGGCGGCGCGCCGCCCCTGCCGCTGGGGCTCACCCAGCGCCTGCGGCGCGGCGAGCGGGCCTTCCACATGGGCTTCCCGCAAGGCCGCCCGGGCGAGGCCAGCTCGCGCCTGCTGGGCCGGGAGAACCTGGTGGTGCAGGGGCGCGGCGCGCGCACCGAGCCGGTGCTGGTGTGGGCCGAGACGGGCCGCACGGACGGCCTGAAGGGCACGCTCGGCGGCCTCTCCGGCGCGCCGGCGCTCGACGCCCAGGGCCGGGTCGTGGGCGTCACCATCGCCGAGGCGCCGCGGCGCGGGCGGATCTACACCACCGCCCCGGAGACCACCGCCCGCAGCCTGGCCGCCAGCGGCCACCGGCTCGCCGAGCTGCCGGGCGCGCCGATCAGCGCCGACAACTACGGCCGCGTCGCCGACGACCTGCGGCGCAACCTGCGGGTGGCCCAAGTGGTCTGCCTGACGACCTAAGGTGTGTTCTCGTAATCTGACCCGCTCGGCCCAAGAGACGATGTCCACTTGCGATCCCGCTGCGGACCTGACGCGTCAGCCAAATCCGTCGGCGAGTTGCGGGATTAGGCAGGAACGTAGGTCAACCTGATCGAGTCCTCGCCGATTAGATCGCTGGCCGCGAGGCGGAGCGGCGGCCTGGGGCCGGCGAAGAATGGCTTGCCGCGACCAAGCACGACGGGGCGGAAGTAGAGTCGATACTCATCAATAAGACCAAGGTCGGTTAAGCTTCGCGCCAGGTCTGGTCCGCCAACTTCAATCTCTCCAACGACCCGAGCCTTCAGCCCGCGCATAACCGCCTCGAAGTCCTCCGCGACAAGTGTGGCGTTGGGGCCGACGGACTTCAACGAGCGCGACACGACCCACTTCGGCTGGCTCCGCCACGCCGCCGCGAAGTCGCGTTCCGCCGCGTCCCACTCAGTCCGGTCCTCGTCCCAATAACGCATCACCTCGTACATGCGGCGACCGTAGACGCTGCCGGCCAGGTCGCGCACCTGCTCGGTGAAGTGACGAAAGAGCGAGGGACCCGGCGCAAATTCCTGGTGGTCGACATAGCCGTCCAGGGACTGGTTCAATCCGAACACGAACGTCGCCATGCTGCAAATCTCCATCCAGGCTCTTCAGAATAGCTTGAGCCGCCGCGGCCGTCGTCGCGATCACCCGTGAGCACACGACCTAGGCCGGCGCGACCTTGCGCGCGGCCGCCTGCGCCCTGGCCTTCAACCGCGCCAGGATCACGAACAGGATCAACGCCGGCACGGTGATCAGGCCGGCGCCCACGAAGGCCGTGGCGTAGGCCCCCAGCAGGCCGTGCGACGGGGTCAGGCCTTCGACGACGACCCCGGAGAAGCCCTTCAGGAACTTGCCGAGCAGGGCGTAGGCCGAGGAGAGCAGGGCGTATTGGGTGGCGGTGTAGCCCAGGCCGGTCAGGCTCGACATGTAGGCGACCAGCGCCACGCCGGCGTAGGCCTGGGCGAAGTTGTCGCCGGCCATCACCGCGCCGAACACGCCGATGTTGCTGGAGACGCTGAGCAGGGCGAAGGCGCCGGTGCCGAAGCCCTGCAACACCGCTCCGATGATCAGGCTCGGAAACAGGCCCAGGCGCACGGCGCTGAGCCCCCCCGCGGCGATGCCGACGAAGGCCGCCACCAGGCCCACCGAGCCCCGCACCGCCGCCACCGTGTCCTTCGCCAGGCCCAGGTCGTGGTAGTAGGGGTTGTACATCGGCCCCATGACGAAGTCCGGCAGGCGGTAGAGCGCCACCGCCAGCAGCATCAGCACGCCCACCTGCTTGTGCTCGGCGAAGAAGGCCACGAACGGGCCGACCACGGCGTCGAAGAAGCCCCGCGGGGTCCAGAGCGGGTCCTTGCCGTCCAGCACTGCGTCCGCCCGGCGCGATTCCGTGGCGAACCAGGTCGCGCCCAGGCCTACCGCCATGCACAGCGCCATGACCCAATAGGAGTTCGCCCAGCCCAGGTGGCCGGCCAGCGATATGATCAGGGCGTCGGCGACCAGCAGCGCGATGCGGTAGCCGAGCTGCGCCGCGGAGGAGAGCAGGCCCATCTCCTCCGCCCCGTCCGAGACCTCGATGCGCCAGGCGTCGATAACGATGTCCTGGGTGGCCGAGGCGAAGGCGGTGACCAGGGCGAAGGCGGCGACGGCCGTCAGCCCGCCCGCGGTTCCGACAATCGCCATGCCGGCGAGCCCGGCGGCGACCAGGATCTGCGACAGCGCCATCCAGCCGCGACGGCGGCCGAGCCGGCCCAGCAGGGGCACGTCGACCCGGTCGACGATCGGCGCCCAGAGCACCTTGAAGGTGTAGGCCAGCCCCACCCAGGACAGGAACCCGATGGCCTTCAGGCTCGTGCCGCCGTCACGCAGCCAGTAGCCGAAGGTGTTGCCGCTGAGCAGGAACGGCAGGCCCGACGAAAAGCCCAGCGCGAACATCACCGCGACCTTGCGCTGGCGAAGCGCGGCCAGCACTTCCAGGGCCGAGCGCTTCTTGGGCGGCGCCGGCGCTGTGGTCTTGGCGTCCGCGGTCATGCGTGGCTCCGGCGCAGCGGCGCCCCCGCGCCCGATCCGCCGACCTTGAGGCGCCGTGCAGGCTCATGACAAGGACGTAAGCTTCCATCGCGCCCGGCCGATGCTAAGGGTCTGGCCGAACGACCAAGGGAACCTCCATGCTCCGCACCGTCCGGGCCGTCGGCCTCGCGCTTGCCCTTGCCGGCGCCACCCTGTCCGCGGCGCTGGGCGCGCCGCCGACGGTCATTCCGCCGAGCCACGTGCCGCCGATCCCTTACCATGAGCGGACCCTGGCCAACGGCCTGCAGGTCTACACCTCGCTCGATCGGACCACCCCGAACGTCACCGTGCAGGTCTGGTACGGCGTGGGCTCGAAGGACGACCCATCGGGCCGCTCCGGCTTCGCCCACCTCTTCGAACACATGATGTTCAAGGCCACCAAAGACCTGCCGGCCGAGAGCTTCGACCGGCTGACCGAGGACGTGGGCGGGTTGAACAACGCATCCACCTACGACGACTTCACCAACTACTACGAGGTCGTGCCCGCCAATCACCTGCAGCGGCTGATCTGGGCCGAGAGCGAGCGGATGGGCTCGCTCGTCATCGACGAGGCCAACTTCAAGTCCGAGCGCGACGTGGTGAAGGAGGAGCTGCGCCAGCGCGTGCTGGCTTCGCCCTACGGTCGGCTGTTCAGCCTGTATGTGCCGGAAGCGACCTATACGACCCACCCCTATCATCGCCCCGGGATCGGCTCGATCGAGGACCTGGACGCCGCCTCGATCAGCGACGTCCTGGCCTTCCACGCCAGCTACTATCGCCCGGACAACGCCGCCCTGATCGTGGTCGGCAACTTCGACGAGGCCCAGCTGAACGGCTGGATCGACAAGTACCTGGCGCCGCTGAAGCACCCGGCCGCCCCGATCAAGCGGGTGACCGCCGTCGAGCCGCCGCGTACCCATCCCGGCGTCTTCGACGGCTATGGGCCGAACGTGCCGCTGCCGGCGCTGGCGATCACCTGGCTCGGCCCCAAGGCCTCCGACCCCGACGCACCGGCGCTGAAGATGCTCGACGCGATCCTGTCGGGCGGCAAGTCGTCCCGGCTCTACGACAGCCTGGTCTATGAGCAGCAGATCGCCGCTCAGATATTTTCCAACGCCGACCTGCCGGCCCAGCCCGGCAATTTCATGGTGGGCGCCATCATGGCCTCCGGACACTCCCTCGCCGAGGGCGAAGCGGCCCTGCTGGCCCAGGTCCAGCGCCTGCGCGACGCGCCGCCCTCGGCGGCTGAGCTGGACGAGGCCAAGAACGAGCTGATCGCCGGCAAGCTGCGCGAGCGCGAGACCATCGACGGCCGCGGCTTCGCCCTGGGCTACGCCCTGCGCATCGACGGCGACGCCGCCAAGGCCAACACCGAGCTCGCCGACCTGCAGGCCGTGACCGCCGCCGACGTGCAGCGGGTGGCGAAGAAATACCTCGACCCGCAGACCCGGATGACCATCCGCTATCGCCCCGAGAGCGAGCGTCCGAAGGGCGAGGCGCCGCCGGCGCCGGCCAAGCCCGACTTGACCGCCACCGCCTACGACGGCCCGGTCTATAAGCTGGCGCCCGTAGGCCAGCGCGAGGCGCCCCCGCCGGTGGGCTCTCCCGTGGCGCCCGTGCTGCCGAAGCCGGCGGAACGCACCTTAGCCAACGGCCTGCGGGTGATCGTGGCGCGGTCCTCGGACCTGCCGCTGGTCACCGCCGACCTGACCCTGAAGACCGGCGGTTGGGCGGACCCCAAGGGCCTGGCCGGCGCGGCGGGCATGACCGCCAGCATGCTGACAGAAGGCACCCGGACCCGCTCGGCCCGCGACATCGCCCGCCAGACCGAGGCCCTTGGCGCCATCCTGGAATCCGGCGCCAGCCTGGAGGCGTCCTCGGTGACGCTGAACGTCATGCCGGACAAGCTCGACGCCGGCATGGCGATCATGGCCGACGTCGCCCGCAACCCGGCCTTCGCGGCCGAAGAACTGGAGCGCCAGCGGGCGCAGACCCTCGACGGCCTGCGCGTGGCCTACCAGGAGCCCGGCCAGGTCTCGGCCTTCGCGGCCGCTCCGGTGGTGTTCGCCGGCACGCCGTTCGGTCATGTGGCGACCGGCACGCCCGCCTCCATCGCCCGGCTGAAGCCCGCCGACCTGGCGGCCTTGCACGCGACCTGGTTCCGGCCGGACAACGCCATCCTGGTGCTCACGGGCGACATCACCGCCGAGCAGGGCTTCGCCCTCGCGCAAAGGGCGTTCGGCGGCTGGGTCAGGCCCGCCACGCCGATGCCGGCCATTCCGGTCATCGCGCCGCAAGCCCGGCCGCGGGCAATCGTCATCGACCTGCCGGGCGCCGGACAGGCGGCGGTGAACCTCGCCAAGGCCGCGATTCCCCGCAGCGACCCCGATTACTATCCGGGCATCGTCGCCAACACCCTGCTGGGCGGCGGCTATTCCTCGCGGCTGAACCTGGAGATCCGGGTCAAGCGGGGTCTTTCCTACGGCGCGTCGTCGAACCTCAGCGCCAACCGCTCGACCGGCTCGTTCCGCGCCGCGGCCCAGACGAAGAACGAGACCGCGCCGCAGGTGCTGGACCTCATCCGCCAGCAGATGACGTCGCTGGGCGCGGCGCCGGCCACCGTCGACGAGCTGAACGCACGCAAGTCGAACCTGGTGGGCAGCTATGGCCGCCGGCTGGAGACCACCACCGGCCTGGCGGACATCCTCGGCGCCCTGGCGCTCTACGGCGTGCCGCTGGACGAGATCACCCGCTATACGGCGCGCGTCGATGCGGTGACGCCGGCCCAGGTGCAGGCCTTTTCGGCCCGCGTCCTGGACCCGGCCAAGGCCAGCGTGATCGTCGCCGGCGACGCCAAGCTGTTCGCCGCCGCGCTGAAGGCCGAGCAGCCGGACCTGGAGGTGATCCCCGTCGGCCAGCTCGACCTCGACAGGCCGACCCTGCGCGCGGGTGGGGCTTCTGCGACGGCGGCTGTTCGGCGATGAGCGTGCGCTAAGCCGCCCCGAGATAGCTCCGCGCCCGGCGCGCGTGCGCGTGGGCGATGGCGACCGCCAGGGCGTCGGCCGCGTCGGCGCTGGCCGCGCCGGCGGTGGGCAGCAAGCGGCGGATCATGAAGCCGACCTGGGCCTTGTCGGCCGCCCCGGTGCCGACCACGGCCTTCTTGACCACCGTGGCGGCGTATTCGGCGACCGAAAGCCCCGCCCGCGCCGGCGCGATCAGGCAGCAGGCGCGCGCATGGCCGAGCTTCAGAGCCGACTGGGGGTTGGTGTTCATGAAGGTCTCCTCCACCGCCGCCTCGTGCGGAGCGTGCAGGTCGATGACCTCCGCGATCGCCTCGAACAGGATCAGCAGCCGCTCGGCGAAGGCCAAGTTGTCCTTCGGCGCGATCACCCCATGGGCCACGTGCGTCAGCCGCGCGCCGTCCACCGCCACCACGCCCCAGCCGGTGCGGCGAAGCCCCGGGTCGAGGCCCAGGATGCGGAGGGGCTGATTCGCGTTCATCGTCTGTTCCAGTGTGGACCACAGATCGGCGCTCGGGAAGAGCCGCATCGTCCCTCGCGCAGCGCATCCGCAGCAAGACGCCGCCGCGCAC
>JBIOED010000027.1:0-27181 GCA_044445675.1 Caulobacterales bacterium
CCCACTCTTGGCCGGACTGCTGGCCGACGACGGCGTGCTCGCGATCTCGCTGCGACATGGCCCCGCCGCGTCAGGCCGCATCACGCACCCGGTCAGCGCGGAGGAAACGATCGACCTGGCCGGAGCGGCGGGGCTTACCACGCTTGTGACCGTGGAGACCGGATCGATCCAGGCTGTCAACATCGCCAATGGCGTAACCTGGACACGGACGGCCTTTGGACGACCGCGCCCGCCTCAACCCCCCAGCACGTCCCGCACCGCCGCGACCACCCGCCTCACGTCCGCATCCGCCATCCCCGGATAGAGCGGCAGCGACAGGCACTTCTCGTACCAGGCCTCGGCGCCGGGCAGGTCGAGGGGGCCGTAGCGCTCCGCGTAGTAGGGCTGGCGGTGGACGGGGATGTAGTGGACCTGGGTCCCGACGCCACGCGCGCGCAAGCGCTCCACGACCTGGCGGCGGGAGAGGCCGGCGGCTTCGAAGTCGATCAGCACGCACATCAGGTGGAGGACCGGGTCGCTCCAGGCCGGGCTCTGGGCGATGCGGACGACCGGCGCGAGGGGCGCCAGCGCGGTTTCATAGGCCTGGGCCAGCGCGCGGCGCCTTGCGGCGAACCTCGGGAGCTTCTTCAATTGCGAGAGGCCGAGCGCGCAGAGGATGTCGGGCAGGCGATAGTTGAAGCCGGGCTCGGCCATCTCGTACCACCAGGGGTCGGCGCCCGGCGGGCGGACCATGCCGTGGCTGCGCAGGGTGCGCAGGCGCTCGGCGAGGGCCGGGTCGTTGGTGGTGACCATGCCGCCTTCGCCGGTGGCGATGGTCTTCACCGGGTGGAACGAGAAGGTGGCCATGGCCGAATGGCGCGCGTCGCCCACCCGCTCGGCGACATTGCCGAAGGCCATGGTCGTGCCGAGCGCATGGGGCGCGTCCTCCACCAGCACCGCGCCGGAGTCGGCGGCCAGCGCCGCGAGGCCGGGCAGGTCGGCCGCGTCGCCGCGCAGGTGCACCGGCAGGACGGCGCGCAGCCGGCGCGCGCCGACCCGCGTCAAGGCTTCGGCGAGGGTGTCCGGCGTCATCAGGCCGCTTGAGGGGTCGACGTCGGCGAACACCACCTCGGCGCCGACGTAGCGGGCGCAGTTGGCGGTGGCCAGGAAGGTGATCGCGGGCGCCACGACCGCCTCGCCCGGCTGCACCTGCAGGGCCAGCATGGCCAGGTGCAGGGCCGCGGTGCCGTTGGCGCAGGCCACCGCGTGGCGCGCGCCGACCGTCTCGGCGAAGGCGGTCTCGAAGGCCTCCACCGTCGGGCCGGTGGTCAGGAAGTCGGCCTTCAGCGCCTCCACCACCGCGGCGATGTCGTCGTCCTCGATGGTCTGGCGGCCGTAGGGCAGGATCGGTTCGGCCATGCTAGGCGCCGACGTTCGGAGGCTTGTGAAGAGCCTCCTCGCTCATCCTTCTCCCCCTGTGGGAGAAGGTGGCCCCGAAGGGGCCGGATGAGGGGTCGACGGGACCCATCGGATTAAGCTGTTGATTTCCCATGGTAATATCGGCGAGACCCCTCATCCGACCTGCTTCGCAGGCCACCTTCTCCCACAGGGGGAGAAGGACGTGTCCGGCCGGCGGGGCGCGTTCCATCCTAATCCTGCGCGCGGCGGCGGCGGCGGGGGCTGGAGTCCTCCAGCAGGGCCAGGAGGCCGTCGCCGCTCAGCCAGTCGTCGTTGGTGTCGCTGGCGTAGCTGAAGCCTTCGGGCAGGCGGGCGCCGGCCAGGGGCTCGCGGGTGTATTCCACGAAGGCCGGCTCGATCGCATAGCGGTCGCCCAGGTCCACCGTGCTACGTGCGTCGTCGACCGAGATCATCATCTCGTGCAGCTTTTCCCCCGGGCGGATGCCGACGAGCTTGATCGGCAGGCCGGGCGCCATGGCGTGGGCCAGGTCGGTCATCTTCATGGAGGGGATTTTCGGCACGAAGATCTCGCCGCCGCGCATCACGTCGAGCGAGGAGAGCACGAACTCGACGCCCTCGTTGAGGGTGATCCAGAAGCGTGTCATCCGCGGGTCGGTGATCGGGATCTCCGCGGCGCCCTTGGCGATCAGCCGCTGGAAGAGCGGCGCCACGGAGCCGCGCGAGCCCACCACATTGCCGTAGCGCACCACCGAGAACCGCGTGCCGATGTCGCCGGCCAGGTTGTTGGCCGCCACGAAGGTCTTGTCCGACGCCAGCTTGGTCGCGCCATAGAGGTTGATCGGATTGCAGGCCTTGTCGGTGGACAGCGCCACCACCTGCCTGATGCGGTTGGTCAGGCAGGCCCAGACCACGTTCTCCGCGCCCAGCACGTTGGTGTGGATGCACTCCGAGGGGTTGTACTCGGCGGCCGGCACCTGCTTCAGGGCGGCGGCGTGGATGATAATGTCGACGCCGCGGCTGGCCAGGATCAGGCGTTCGCGGTCGCGCACGTCGCCCAGGAAGAAGCGCAGGGTGGCCATCTGCCTGGGCGTCATCCGCTCGGCGAGGTCGGCCTGCATCTCGCTCTGCTTCAGCTCGTCGCGCGAATAGACGATCAGCTTGCGCGGGTTGGCCTGCGCCAGCACCGTCTCCACGAACCTGCGCCCGAACGAGCCGGTGCCGCCGGTGACGAGGATGACCTTGCCGTCGAGGTCGAGACTGGTCGGCGCAAATCGGCCCAAGGCGCGCTCCGGATGCCGCGAATCTTTGCGTGTGCACCGCCTTGTCGCAGCCGCGCGTAAAGAGACCGCTAACCATGATCGCGATAACTGAAGGGCATGCGACGCCGCGACCTGCTGCCCCTGATCGCCCTGGCCGCGGCCCTGCCCGGCGCCGCGCGCGCGGCCGAGGAGAAGAAGAAAAAAGCCGGCGGCGCCAACTACGTGCAGATCGACACCCTGATCGGCACCACCAACAAGGCCGGCGGCCGGCGAGGCGTGCTGACGGTGGATTGCGGCCTGGAGATCGACGACGCCAAGCTGCGGGAATACGCCGAGCTGTCGCGGCCGCGGCTGCGGGCGGCCTATGTGCAGGTGGTCGAGATCTACGCCGCGGGCCTGCCGTCGGGGTCCGAACCCAACGCCGACTTCATCGCCCAGGCGCTGCAGCGCCAGACCGACCTGATCCTCAAGCGCCCGGGCGCGCGCCTGCTGCTCGGCGCGGTCGTGGCGAACTGATCACATCGCCGAGATGCCGCCATCGAGCTTCAGCTCGGCGCCGGTCATGAACTTGCTCTCGTCGGAGGCCAGGTAGAGGCAGGCGTTGGCGATGTCGTCGGGCTCGCCGATGTGGCCGAGCGGCACCTGGCGGCCGAGCTTGGCCTCGGCCTCGGCCTTGCCGAACCGCTGGCGCAGCGGATCGAGGATCGGCGTGTCGATGTAGGTGGGGTGGATGGAGTTTGAGCGGATATCCAGCCCCTGCTTGGCGCAGTGCAGGGCGATGCCCTTGGACAACAGCCAGACCGCGGCCTTGGAGGCGTTGTAGCTGGGCGAATTGTGCGCCGCGATCAGGCCGGCGATCGAGGAGATGTTGACGATCGAGCCCGGCTGATGGGCGCGCATATACTTCAGCGCATGCTTCGATCCGAGGAACACGGAATCCACGTTGACGCTCATCACCGTCTTCCAGTCCTCGAGGCTGAGGCTTTCGATGTCGCCGCCGCGGCTGATGCCGGCGTTGTTGACCAGCACCGAGATGCCGCCCATCGCCTCGTCGGCCTCCTCCAGGGCGAAGACCCATTGCTCCTCCTTGGTGACGTCCAGGGGAAAGGCGAAGGCGGTGCCCTCGCCGTGCGCGGCGTTCAGCTCGGCGGCGACTGCCTGGGCGCCCTCCAGGTTGACGTCGGCCACCGAGACCTTGGCTCCTTCGGCCGCCAGCTTGCGCGCCATGGCCGCGCCCAGTCCCTGGGCGCCGCCGGTGATGAAGGCCTTCTTGCCCGCGACCCGTCCTGGCATGTGGTAGCTCCCGTAAGGTGGTTCTGGTGTCGCCGGCGGCGTCTTCAGACGCCCTCCCGGCCATAGATCTCATGGATGATGCGAGCCTTTGGGCCTGGGCAAGTCAAGGAGCGGCTCTTTGGCCGCCCGCTTCGTGGCGCGCCATGGGCGCGTCCTTGAGTTGCTCAGGCCCAAAGGCAGATTGGCCGGCATGAGATTTAAGCCACAGCCTGCCCGTTGGCGCTATCGAACCTCATCCCTGCGGGGATTGTTGTTTTGGGCGAGGCGGCTATTTCTTCGGCGGCCTCTTGCGGATGCGCTCCGCCAAGCCAGGCGGGAGGTTCGGCCGGCGCCTGGGCGGGGTGGCATCGACGGCCCCACACTGCAGAGCCGCAGCGTCGATGAACTTGGCCATCTCGACGTCCAGCTCCGTGACCCCGCCGGCGTCGTGAGTGGTGAGCAGGATGTCCACCTTGGAGTAGACGTTGCTCCACTCGGGATGGTGGTCGAGCTTCTCGGCTTGCATGGCGACGCGGCTCATGAAGCCGAAGGCGCGGCTGAAGTCGCCGAACACCACCTGCCGGCGGATCGCGTCCCGTTCGCCGGGCGCCGCGGCCCAGACCGGCAGGCGTTCCAGCGCCGAGGCGAGGGGGATCTTCTTCGGTCGGCTCATGCCACGCCCTCCGCCTCGAACGTCAGCCCCGTCGCCCGCGCCAGGTCCGCCAGCGTCTGGTCCACGTCCACGACCTTGATCGCCGTCATGCCGAGCGCCGCGGCCGGCTTGCAGTTGACGCCCAGGTCGTCGAGGTAGACGCAAGCGGCGGGGGCCACGGCCAGCAGATCGCACATCATCCGGTAGATCTTCGGGTCGGGTTTGCGGACGCCGGCCTTGGAGCTTTCGATGATCGCATCGAACAGCGGCATCACCTCAGCCATCGCGCCGGCGGCGCGCTGGCCCTCGTCCTGTCCGGGGCTGTGCATCGAGACCACGTTGTTGGTGATGCAGCCCACTTTGAAGTGGCGCTTGCAGGCCTTCAGAGCCGCGACCATCCGCGGGCGAAGGGCTCCCGAGAGCTGCGGCAGCACCTCGCGTCCGGGAACCGGGTGGCCGAGCGCGGCGGACTCCGCCAGGAACAGGCGGTCGAAGCCTTCGGCGTCCACCTCGTTGCGCTCGAACAGCGCCCAGGCGTTGGTGTCGGGATTGGTGGCGTTGACCCGGCGGATCAGGTCCCTGGGCAGGCCCATCCGCGCCTCGTAGCGGTTGAAGGCCTCGAACGGCGAGGTGGTGAACACCCCGCCGAAATCCCAGATCACCGCCTCGATCTCCACCTTGGCCGCCATCTTCCCGAAACTCCGCATCGCCTCAAGGCGGCGGACGCTAGAGAGGCGGGCGCGGACGTGCAAGTAAGGGTCGATGCGCCGCCTGCGTTTGAGCCCGGACCGCCTGCCCCGCCGCCTGCGCCTGGCGCTCTACGCCGCAGCCTGCTGCGTCCTGCTCTACATGACGCTCGCGCCGGAGCGAGAGGTGCCGGGGGTGAGCTTGGTCTGGGACAAGGCCGAGCACGCCGGCGCCTGGGCGGTGCTGACCGGCGCGGGCCTCTTGCTGTCCACCCGGCGGCGCTGGGCGATCGGGGTTTTCGCCTTCGCGTTCGGCGCGACGGTGGAGGTGCTGCAGGCCAACATGGGCCTGGGCCGCGACGGCAACTGGGCCGACCTGGCGGCCGACTGCGTCGGCATCGCCGCGGCCTATCTGGCCTGGGGGTCGATGCGCGGCGCGGGCTGGGTGCGGTGAGCCTGCGCCATCGCCCCTGGGAAGAGGCCGCCGATTTCCAGATCGGCCTGCGGCCCATCGCGCCGGCCGACTGGCTGGAGGGCGGCGAGGCCGATCCCGCGGCGCGCAAGGACGCGCTGATGGCGGCGCACCGCGGCCTGGTCTGGGCGGAGACCGCCGGCTCGCGGGCCGCGCAGGCCGAGGCGCTGGCCCTGGTGGAGGCGGCGCTTGGGCCAGCGCCGCCTGCGCCGAGCCTGCCGCCGCTCTACGCCGCCGCCCGGCGGGTCCCCGACGACCTTTGCCTGATGGAGAAGCGCGACGGCCAGTGGCGGCTGACCGCCCTGTCGCTCTGCGCCGGCAGCTTCTTCACCGCCGAGGCGGTGGTGGGGCGCAGCCTGGCGGAGCTGCATGGCCCGGTGACCGGCTTCGCCGAGCGGTTTCTGACGCGCGTGCAGCGGATCTTCGAGGGCCTGCGCCCGGAGCTGGTGCTGGAGCGGCGCAACTGGACGGTGCTCAACTGCGACGCCCTGCACACGCCGGCGGCCGCGCCGATCCGCGCGAGGATCGGTGAGATCGACCCGACGGCGGCCCCCCGCGCCCTGCACCTGCGGGTCGAGCGCCAGACCCTGCGCCGCCTGCCTGCGACCGGCGGAGCGCTGTTCACCATTCGGGTGTGGCTGGCGCCGCTGGGCAGCCTCGCCGAGGATCCCGCGCGCCGGGCGGCCTTCGCCCAGGCGTGGCGTTCGGCGACGCCGGAATTGCGCGCCTATAAGCGTTTCGACCTCTACGATGACCTTGTGGAAGCCTTCCTCGGTGACCCACAACCGGCCTAAGCCTCCGGAGAGACCATGCCGTCCGCCGCCGCGCCGTTCGTCTACCTGGCCACGCCCTGCTACGGCGGAGTGGTCAACCAGGTGTACATGCAGTCGGTGCTGGCCCTTCAGGCGGCCTGCCGCGAACGCGGGATCGGCCTGCACGTGGAGCTGATGGGCGGCGACGCGCTGATCACCCGCGCGCGCAGCCGCCTGGCGACCCGCTTCCTGAAGCATCCGCAAGCGACCCACGTGCTGTTCTGCGACGCCGACATCGGCTTTGGGCCCGACAGCCTCTTTCGCCTGCTGGCGGCCGACAAGCCGGTGATCGCCGGCGTCTGCCCGCTCAAGTTCATCGACTGGGAAAAGGCGCGCGCCGCGGCCCAGGCCGGCGCGGCGGACCTGCAGGCCGCCTCCCTGGGGTTCGTGGTCCGCTTCATCCCGACGCCGGACCATTCGGTGGAGATCAACCAGGGCATTGCCAAGGTCGCCTACGCCGGCACCGGCTTCCTGCTGATCGCGCGGGCAGCGATGCAGCGGATCGTCGACGCCCACCCCGAACTGACCGCCAGGATGGGCGACATGCTGGGCGGCCAGGGCGAGGAGGCGTCCATGGTGTTCGAGACCATGATCGAGCCGGAGACGGGCCAGTACCTTTCGGAGGACTACGCCTTCTGCCGGCGCTGGCGCGACCTGGGCGGCGAGATCTGGGCCGACGCCGAGCCGCGCCTGACCCACGTGGGCTCGGCCGCCTACAGCGGCAGCCTGATTCAGGCCCTGCGCGCCGCCAACCCGGGCGACGGCGCAGGATGATGGCGTCGCCGATCGACGCCTCCAAAAATGGCGTGCCTCGCGGATCGCAGCAGCCTCGCCAATAGATGCTGGAGGCTCGCGAGCGGCGCCAATGGCGCTTGAGTGCGACCCGGTGTGCGGCGGCAGGCGGTTCCCACGCTGCGGCGCGGCGGCTATGAGGGCGGATGCGCGCACCGTCCGGGGCTTCTCTGCGTCACCAACAGCGCCCGCGCGCCCGCGCGCCGACCCCGGCCCACGCCGGCGCTGCGCGCCTGGAGCTCGGCGTCGTCATCCCGACGTTCAAGGAAGCGCCCAACGTGCGTCCCTTGCTGGCCAAGCTGGAGGCCGCCCTGGAGGGCGTGGTCTGGCAGGCGATCTTCGTGGACGACGACAGCCCCGACGGCACGGCGGCTGCGGTCAAGGCCGTCGCCGCGGTGGATCCGCGCGTGATCTGCCTGCACCGCATCGGCCGGCGGGGCCTGGCCGGGGCGGTGATCGAAGGGGCCATGGCCAGCGCCGCGCCGTTCGTCGCGGTGATCGACGGCGACCTGCAGCACGACGAGACCCTGCTGCCGCAGATGCTGCGCGCCCTGCAGGACGACCGGGCGGACCTCGTGGTGGGCAGCCGCTACATTGAGACCACGCGGGGCGCGGCGAGCGGCGGCTTCACCCAGACCCGCGCGCACGGCAGCCGTTTCGCCACCTGGCTCGGCCGCAAAGTGCTGAAGCTCGACCTCTCCGACCCGATGAGCGGCTTCTTCATGATCCGCCGCGGCTTCGTCGAGCGGGCGGCGCCCCGGCTCTCCACCGACGGCTTCAAGGTGCTGTTCGACCTGGCCAGCGTGCTCGATCCGCCGCCGCGCGTGCTCGAGCTGCCCTATGTGTTCCGCGAGCGCCACGCAGGCGAAAGCAAGCTGGACGGGCGCGTCGTCGCCCACTACCTCAGCCTCTTGGCCAGTAAGCTCAGCAGAGACGTGCTCTCGCCCCGCGCGCTGCTCTTCGGGCTGGTGGGCCTGAGCGGCGTGCTGGTCAATGTCGCGGTGGTCTATGCCCTCTCGTCGCTGCGCTTTCTGCCCGCCCAGGCGATCGGGGCGGTGGTGGCGATGAGCTCCAACTACCTGATCAACAACGCGGTGACCTATCGCGACAAGCGCAAGCGCGGCCTGGCCCTGTTCACCGGCTACCTGCGGTTCTGCCTGCTGTGCGCCATCGGCCTGGCCGCCAATGTGGCGGTGGCGAGCCTGGTCTTCCAGTTCGTGCCGCACCGCTGGGCGGGCGTGGTGGCCGGGGCCGCCGTGGGCGCGGCCTGGAACTACGTCACCACCTCGCTCGCGGTCTGGTGACGGCGGTCGGGTCCAGATCGGCCGCATGGGGGCCAGGCCGCAGCGTCCTGCTGCTGGCGCTGGGGCTCACCGCCCTGCGCCTGGTGGCCGCGGGAAGCATCCATCTCACCGAGGACGAGGCCTATTACCGCCTGTGGGCGCAGCACCTGCAGCTGGGCTACCTCGACCATCCGCCGATGACCGCCTGGTGGATCCGGGCCGGCGTGACGGCCTTCGGCGACACGCCGCTGGGCGTGCGGCTGGTCGCGGTGCTGGCCAGCGGGCTGACCACCTGGCTGATCGGCGACCTGGCGGCGCGCCTGGGCGCCGGGCCGCGCACCGCCTTTCGCGCGGCGCTCTGGTACAACGCCACCCTGACCGTCTGCCTGGGCGGCATGCTGGCGATCCCCGACACCCCGGCGAGCCTGTTCTGGACGCTGACCCTGTGGACGCTCGCCAGGTTCTGGGCCAGCCGGCGGGCGGCCTGGTGGCTGGCGGCCGGCGGCGCGGCGGGCCTGGCGGTGATGTCGAAATACTCCGGCCTGTTCCTCGCCCCCGGCGTGCTGCTCTGGCTCCTGCTGATCCCTGGCGGCCGCGATGAGCTGAAGAAGCCCGGTCCCTGGAGCGCCGTCGCCATCGCGGCCTTGGTCTTCGCGCCGAACGTCGCCTGGAACGCCCAGCACCATTGGATCACCTTCGCCAAGCAGTTCGGCCGGGTCGCGCCGCACGGCCTTGCCCTGGCCCACGTCGGCGATTTCATCGGCGTTCAGATCCTGCTGTTCACGCCGCTGATGGCAGTGTTCGCCGCGCTCGGCGCCCGCCAGGGCTGGCGCGAGCGCGCGCAGGCCCCGCAGGTCCAGTTGGTGCTGCCGGTCGCCACCTCGGCGCCGTTCGCCGCCTACCTGCTGCTGCACAGCCTGCACGACCGGGTGCAGGGCCACTGGCCGGTGCCGCTGTTCGGGGCGCTGGCGATCTGCGCGGCGGTGGCGGCCGGGCGCTTCGGCACGACCCGCCGCGCGCGGGCCCTGCGCGCGCTGGCGCCGGCCGTGGGCTACGTCGCTGCCGCCACGGCCTTCGCTGTGATGGCGCTGCCGTCCCCGAACTTTCTCGGCGGCCTCGACCCCACCTTGCCCCTGCGCGGCTGGCCGCAGTTCGCCCGCGACGTCGAGCAGCGGCGGGTGGCGACGGGCGCCGCCTGGGTCGGGACGCAGAGCTATGGGGTCTTTTCCCAGCTGGACGACGAGCACCGCACCGCCGCGCCCCTGCTGCAGGTCGTGGACCGCGACCGCTATTGGGCGGACGACCCCGGAAGGCCGGACTTCAGCCGCCCCGGGTTGATCGTCGATCTGTCGCGGCGCCTGATCCGAGACAACATCCTGCGCTGCTTCACCAAGGTCGAGCCGGCGGGCGAGCTGACGCGCGCCGGCGGCCTGACCCGCAACCAGCGCTACAGCGCCTTCCTGGTCTCCGGCCCGCGTCGCGACGTCTGGATCCAGGGCTGCCCGGACGAGGTCTCGCCGGGGGTTTGGCGCTAGGATGAAGTTGGCGAGCGCCGGCGGCCGACCAGCAGGGTAGTCCGCCGAGGCTGCGGCCAGGCGGCGCCTTGTGTTTGGCGGGCTGAGGCGTG
Source organism: Caulobacterales bacterium (assembly GCA_044445675.1). Lineage (GTDB taxonomy): Bacteria > Pseudomonadota > Alphaproteobacteria > Caulobacterales > Caulobacteraceae > Phenylobacterium. The sequence continues at coordinate 10,254 of JBIOED010000027.1, forward strand.
TATCCGTCTGCGGCGTCATCCTGCGGTGAGTCCCCCGAACGCCGCTTCAGGCCGAGGCGGCCAGATCAATGCACGGAAGTCCACTGGCCTTGCTCGATCCCTCTGACGACTCCTCATCCGCGAATCCGTCCGGTCGCGAAGCTTGCGGCGCCAGTTTCGCGCGCAGCCTGCTGGCCGCCGCCGTGCAGGACGCACCCTACCGGCACTGGCTGCTGAGCGACGTGCTGCCCGCGCCGATAGCCGCGGCGATGGACGCGCTGCCGTTCGCCGCCCCGCCGCTGGACGGCCTATCCGGCTCGCGCGAGATCCATAACAACACCCGCCGCTACATCGACGCCGACGCCATCGCCCAGCACGCCGCCTGCCGCAGCCTGGCCGACGCCTTCCAGCACCCCGACACCGTCGCCCTGGTCGAAGAGGTCACCGGCGCGCGGCTGGACGGCTGCTGCCTGCGGATCGAATACGCCCAGGACACCGACGGCTTCTGGCTGCAGCCGCACACCGACCTCGGCGTCAAGAAGTTCACCCTGCTCTACTACCTGGGTCCCGCGGGTCAGCCGGACCTCGGCACCGACGTCTACGCGGACGCCGAGACCTGGTCGCACCGCGCGCCGTTCGAGCCGGGCGGGGCGCTGGCCTTCGTGCCGTCCGACCGGACCTGGCATGGCTTCGAGCCCCGGCCGATCCCGGTGGTGCGCAAGTCGCTGATCCTCAACTACGTCACCGAGGCTTGGATGGCCCGCGAGCAACTGGCCTATCCGGATCACCCGGTGAGCGGTCGCAGCCCCGGCTGACGCCGCCCACCCGCGCGCCTCAGGCTGCGGCGGGCAGGGTGACGATCGCCGTCGTGCGGCCAGGCCGGGACATCAGCTCCACGTCGCCGCCGTGCGCACGGGCCGTGGAGCGGGCGATGGGCAGGCCCAGCCCGACGCCGCCGTTGTCGAGATTGCGCGAGGCGTCGGTGCGGTAGAACGGCTGGAACACCCGCCCGAGTTCGTCGGGCGACAGGCCGGGCCCCGGATCGGCGATCTCCACCACCGCCGCGCCGCCTTCGAGCCGCACGTTGATCCGCGCGCCGCCGCCATATTTCAGCGCATTGTCCACCAGGTTGGAGAACAGCCGCTGCAAGGCGACGGGATCGCCGTCGACGGTGACCGGCGCGCCGTCGACGATCTCCACCTGGCCGCCCACCATGGCGGCGTCGTCGGCGACGCATTCGATCAGCGACAGCAGGTCGAGCTTCTCGCGGCGACGTGGCGCGCCCTCGTCGCGGATGAACGCCAGCACCCCGCCGATCATCTGCTCCATCTGCTCGACGTCGGAGAGCACGGCGGCCCTCACCCTGGGCGGCGCGGCCTCCAGCTTGAAGCGGATGCGGGCCAAAGGGGTGCGCAGGTCGTGGGAGATGGCGCCGACCATCGCCGTACGGTCGTTGATGTAGCGCTTCAGCCGGGCCTGCATCTCGTTGAAGGCGTGGGCGGCGGCCCCCACCTCGGCGGGGCCTTTCAGGGTCATCTGCGGCGCGTGCGGGTCGCGGCCCAGGGTCTCGGCGGCCTCGGCGAAGCGGCGCAGCGGCGCGGAGATGCGGCGGGAGAACAGGTAGCCGGCCGAGGCCACCAGCAGGAAGCCCGCCAGCAGCCAACCCGAGGCCTGCATCTGCCAGGCCGAGGGGAAGGCGTCGGGCGTCGAGCGGACCACTGTCCAGCTCCCGTCGCCCTGTTGCAGGGCGGCTGTGAAGTCGCCGAAGATCGGCAACTCGGGGCCGCCGGCGACGCGCCGGCGCGCGCCGGGCGAATCGAAGGTCGGGGGCGATACCGGCGACGCCGCCGCGGAGGCGGCCGGCGCGCTGCGGTCCAGTTCGAAGGGCGAGGCCCCCATCGGGCCGCCCCGGTCGGGGCCCCGCGGCGGCGGCTCCCCGGTGAATGCGCGGCGCAGGCGCCAGATCGGCGAGGCGTTCTGCGCTTCCAGGCGAACGCGGGCCTCGGGCTCGCCGAGCGCCCGGGCCAGGGCCGCCAGGGTGCGATGGTGCTCGCGGTGCGGGGACACCAGTTCGGCGGGCAAAGTCTTCGCCGTGGTGCGGATCAACGGCCGCCCAAAGCGGGCCTTCACCGGGGCGCCGCGGATCGCGGCGGCCACCTCCGCCACCCGGTAGACCGGCGGCCGGGGCGGCGGGATCAGCAGGATGATGCCGAAGCTGATCGCCTCGGCGACCAGCAGGCTGGCCAGCAGCAGCGTCACGAGCTGCAGGCTGATCGGCGCCCGTGGCCACGGACGGCGTCCGCCGACAGGCCGGGCCGCCTCGGTCACGCGCGCGTCACCTTGGCGTCGAACAGGTAGCCGGCGCCTCGGTAGGTCTTGATGATTTCGCCCTCGACGCAGGCGTGCAGCTTGCGGCGCAGGCGGCTGATCTGCACGTCGACGGCCCGGTCGAACACCTCGGTCTGCGCGCCGCGGGCCTGTTCCAAAAGCTGGTCGCGCGACAGGATCCGCTGGGGGTTCTCCAGGAAGACGCTGAGCAGCGAGAACTCCCCGCCGGTGAGCAGGATGGTGGTGCCGTTCGGCGCCCGCAGCTGGCGGCGCAGGGTATCCACCACGAAGCCCTGGAAGTGGTAGGTCTTGCCGCGCCGGGGCGCGCCGCCGCGCACCTCGTCCAGCCGGCGGAACACCGCCCGCACCCGGGCCAGCAGCTCGCGCGGGCTGCAGGGCTTGGGCAGGTAGTCGTCGGCGCCCAGCTCCAGCCCCAGCACGCGGTCCACCTCGTCGCCCATGGCGCTGACCATGACGATGGCCGGGCCGCCGGATTCCGTCAGCCGGCGGCAGATCGACAGGCCGTCCTCGCCCGGCAGCATCACGTCGAGCACGATCAGGTCGATGGGCGCCGCGGCCAGGGCCCGCTCCATGCTGGCCGCGTCGCCGGCGGCGTGCAGCTGGTAGCCGTGCTCGCGCAGATAACCGACCACCTGCTCGCGAAGCTGGGAGTCGTCGTCGACCACCAGGATGTGACGGGCGGGGAGGACGCTGGCTTGGGTGTTCATGGCCTCACCTTCCGCACCATTGTGGCGCCGCGACAACGGCGCCGCCACATTCTATGCTGCGCGCCGGCGAGCGACGGACGGCCGTCGGCCGCCAGCTGTTGCCGCGGGAACAGCTTCAAGAGCCCTTGTGTCTTGCCGGCGTCGTAAGCTGTTGGAGTCGAAGATATTTGCCTCTAAGCCTCGCTTGAGGTTTCCCGCCCTCGCGGCCGTTCGAGTCCGTGGCGGCGGGGCCGTTGCAAATTCCGGGGACCGACGCGTGGCCGAGCTTAACGGGCTTCGACAAGATACGGACACGCGCCGGACGCGCCGGTTGGGGACAGCAATGAAATCGATGCTTCAAAGTCATTCGCTGGACACAATCCTGCTCAATCGATCGGTCCGTCGTGAGGGGTCTAACGAGATGACTGGGTATTTTTCGCCGGAGGTTCCCCGGAAAGCCGCCCAGGACGCCCCCCGGGCCTCCCGGCGGCGGGGAGCTCTTGCGCGGGCGCTGCGGCTCGGCGCGCCGATGGTCAGCCTCTCGGCGCTGATCTGGGCGGCCCCGGCGCTGGCCCAGACGACGATCAGCAGCGAGACGACCACGCCGCTGGCGACCTCGAAGGCGGGCAACATCACCATAAATCCCGGCGGCGCGATCAAGCCGGCGTCCGGGACGGCGGTGACCATCGACAGCAACAACTCGCTGACCAACGGCGGCGTCATCCAGTTCCAGAACATCGACAATGTGACCGGCGTGCTGGCGACCGGGGGCCACACCGGCGCGATCACCAACAACGGCTCCATCGAGGCCAGCGAGACCTTCACGCCGGCGACCGACAGCAACGGCATCGCGCACGGCCCCTTCGCCAAGGGGACCAACCGCTACGGCATTCGGGTCATCGGGCCCGGCGACTTCACCGGCGACATCGTCAACGGCTCGCTGGGCAGCGGCATCACCGTCAAGGGCGACAATTCCTACGGGATCTCCCTGGAGACCGGCCTGATCGGCCAGATCAACACCGGCGGGACGGTCAACGTCACGGGCATGAACAGTGCGGGCATCCGGACCACCGGAGCGGTCAGCGGCAACGTGACCCTGGGTGGGACGATCATCGGATCCGGGCCGGGCGTACAGGCGGCGAACCTGGGCGGCGACATAGGCGGCCAGCTGCTGATCAACGGCACGGTGACCACCAGCGGATACCGCTTCACCACCCGCAGCACCGACCCGAACTTCCTGAAGGAGCTCAAGGACGACGACCTGCTGCAAAGCGGCCCCAGCGTCACGGTCGGCGGCAGCGTCGCCAAGGGCGTGCTGGTGGACTTCGCCGCCGTCGACGCCACGGGCGCGGCGATCAGCAGCACCGGCTCGATCAGCTCGATCGCGTCGGCGCCGGCGCTGGTCGTGGGAGCGGTGAACCGCCCCGGGGTCATCACCTTGGGCAACGTCGGCGCGGGCGCCGACGCCTTCGGCCTGGAAATCAAGGGCAATGTGATCGGCAATGGGACCTACGACGGGGTCTCCGCGGCGGCCGTGCAACTGGGCGTCGCCGGCGGCGGACCGGTCGACACCACGGGCGGCGTCCGCGTCAGCGGCACGGTCGGGGCGACGAGCTTCGCCGCCGACGCCACCGCCCTGCACCTGAACGGCGGGGTCAGCGCCTCGGTCCTGCGCAACGACGGCCAGATCGCCGCGGCGCTCAGCTCCGACGCGCAAGGGGCCGCCGCCCGGGCCATCGTCATCGAGGCCGGCGCCAACACCCCGGTGCTGCAGAACGCCAACGCGATCACCGCCACCGTCGCCGGCCAACTGGCCAACACCGCCGCGATCGTCGACCGTTCCGGCTCTCTGGCCGAGGTCGAGAACATCGGCGTGATCGCCGCGGGCCGGACGCTGACCAACATCACCCAGCCGGTCAGCGGGACCAATGTCGCGCTGGACGTGTCGATCAACACCACGGGCGTCCATCTGATCCAATCCGAGCCCACCGGCGCCACCCTGACGCCGGGCATCACCGGCTCGGTGCTGATGGGCTCGGGCGGCGACCGCGTGGAGATCCTGGCCGGCGCGCTGAACGGCGACCTCGACCTAGGCGCCGGCGCCAACACCCTGAGGATCGACAACGGGGCCACGGTGAAGGGCGCGCTGAAGGCCGACGGCGGGACGGTCGGCCTTACGGTCGGGACCGGCACGCTGCAGATCAACAACGCCAGCCAGCTCAAGCTCACCAGCCTGTCGCTGGGCGCGGGCTCGTCGCTGATCGTCACGGCGGATCCGGCGGTCGGGCTGGCCACCAGCCTGGACGTGGCGGGAACCGCCACCATCGCCAGCGGCGCCAAGATCGGCGTGCGCTTCAACTCCGTCCAGCAGGGCAGCGTCACCTACACCCTGATCCGCGCCAACCAGCTCAACGCCGGCGCCATCGACTCCAGCCTCCTGGGCGCCGTCCCGTTCCTCTACAATTCCAGCCTGCAGACCGACGCGGCGGCGGGCACGGTCTCCGCCACCCTGTCGCTGAAGAGCGCGGCGCAACTCGGCCTGCCCGCGACCACCGCCGGCGCCTATCCGGCGATCATCGCCAATATCGGCCGCGACAAGGGCCTGCAGGGCGCGCTGCTGATCCAGGACAACCGGACCGGCCTGATCAACCTCTACAACCAGTTGCTGCCCAACCACTCGGGCAGCCTGTTCAACATCATGGCCGCCAGCGTGGACGGCTTCAGCCGGCCGATCGACGACCGGCGCGACCCGTTGGGCGGCGGCTTCTGGCTGCAGGAAACCAACGCCGGCCTGTTCGCCAACGGCCATCCTGACGACCCGGGCTACAAGGGCTGGAGCCTGGGGGCGGTCGGCGGCTACGAGGTTCCGCGCACCCCGCTCGGCATCCTGGGCGTCACCTTCGGCGCCAGCACCAACCAGATCTATCCGGACAACGTCGACTCCGCGGAGAACCTGCACGCCACGCTGCTGGACGCCGGGGTTTACTGGCGCATGAGCAAGGGCGGCTTCTCCGCCAACGCCCGTCTGGCCGGCGACTATGCCCGGGTGAGCAGCGACCGGGTGATCGAGGTGCTGGGCGGCGACGGCCTGGCGGTGGGGCGAACGGCCAACGGCCGCTGGTCGACGCTCGGCTTCAACGCCCGCGCCATGGCCAGCTACGAGGCCCGCTTCGGCAACGTCTACCTGCGGCCGCAGGCGAGCGTCGACTACATCCGCCTGGTCGAAGGCGCCTATTCCGAAAGCGGCGGCGGCGATGGCATGGACCTCGCCGTGGCCTCGCGCACCAGCTCCCGCGCCACGGCCTTTGCCGGCGTGGCGGTGGGCGCGCTCTATGGCCCGGACCACTCCTGGGGGCCGGAGGCGCTCCTGGGCTACAAGGCCATCGCCACCGAAAACCTCGGCGTGACCACCGCGCGCTTCGCGGCCGGCGGCGACCCCTTCACCCTGCGCGCCGACGACCTCGCGGGCTCCGGCGCGGTGGCCCACCTGTCGCTGCGCGGCGAGAACGGCTCGGGCGGGTTTGCGGTGGAAACCGGCGCCGAGGCCCGCGGCGGCCTCAACATCTACGACCTGCGCCTGGCCGGCCACGTCCAGTTCTAACCGGGCGGCCGGGCGTGTTGTCTTCGGCCCTGGAACGAGGCGAGGCTGCCGACCGTTCGGCCTCGGGGACAACTCCGACTGGCGGCTGGCATGTACGACTATTGGTTGCGGGTGGCCGACAAGGGCGGCCGGATGAGGGACTTGGCGTCGTTCCTGGCCGGCGATGACGCCCAGGCTCTGGCGCAGGCGCAGAGGCTCTGTGAAGGGCGGAGCTTTCAGCTGACCCGCGCGGGCAAGACCATCGCGCAGGGCCAGGAATCGCCGGGACGCCCTCAGGCCTAAGCCGGCATCACCAGGGTCCCTTGGCGCGGCGCTGAAGAAGACCGCTGGCGCACCCGACACGATTCGAACGTGTGACCTTTGCCTTCGGAGGGCAACGCTCTATCCAGCTGAGCTACGGGTGCGTTCCAGCGGAGGCTTCCTCTAGCCGAAAGGCCCGCCCGCCGCAAACGGGCAAACGTCGCGGGCGCGCCGTTGGCGGCCGGCGGCGCCCGCGAAGGCCAGATCGCGTCCGGGCCATGACGATCAAAAGGGGAAGTGATCGGGTTCGCCTACCCCTTGACGCTGTCCCAGAAGGTCTTGGCCTTGCCGGCGAAGTTGGCGTTCTTGGGGTGCTGGGCGTCGGTGGAGAGGCCGGCGAATTCGCGCAGCAACTCCTTCTGGCGGGGCGTCAGTTTGGCCGGGGTCTCCACGAACAGTTCGACCACCAGGTCGCCGCGGTCGCGGGAGCGCAGGGACGGCATACCGCGGCCCTTCAGGCGCACCGTCTTGCCGGTCTGGGCGCCTTCCGGCACCTTGACGGTAAGCTTGCACTGGCCGTCGCAGTTCTCGCCGCCCAGCAGGCAGGGCGCATCGATCTCGCCGCCGAGCGCGGCCACCGCCATCGGCACGGGCACCGTGCAGAACAGGTCCAGGCCGTCGCGCTCGAACAGCTCGTGAGGCTTCACCGAGAGGAAGATGTAGAGGTCGCCGCGCGGGCCGCCGCGGAGGCCGCCGTCGCCCTCGCCGGCCAGCCGGATCTGCGCGCCGTCGTCGACGCCGGCCGGAATGCGCACCGACAGGGTCCGCTTGCGGCGCACCTGGCCCATGCCGTGGCAGTCGGCGCACGGGTCGAGGACCAGGCGCCCGGAGCCGCCGCAGCGCGGGCAGGCGCGCTCGATCGAGAAGAAGCCCTGGGTGGCGCGCACCCGTCCGGCGCCGCCGCAGGCGTTGCAGGGGGTCGGGCTGGTGCCAGGCCTGGCGCCGGAGCCTTCGCAGGTCTCGCAGGTGAGCGCGGCCGGTACGGTGATCTCGACCTCGGAGGAGGCGTAGGCCTGCTCCAGGGTGATCTCCAGGTCGTAGCGCAGGTCCTGGCCGCGGGCCGGGCCGGAGCGTTGCTGGCCGCCGCCGCGGCGGCCGCCGAACATGTCGCCGAAGACGTCGCCGAACACCTCGTTGAAGATGTCGCCCACGTCGTGGAATTGCGCCCCGCCGCCGCCCTGGACGCCGGCGTGGCCGAAGCGGTCGTAGGCGGCGCGCTTCTGCGGGTCGGAGAGCACCGAATAGGCCTCGTTGATCTCCTTGAAGCGGCCTGCCGCGTCCTCGCACCCGCCGTTGCGGTCCGGGTGATGCTCCATGGCCAGCTTGCGGAACGACATCTTCAGGGCGCCCGCGTCGCAGCTGCGCTCCAGGCCGAGGATTTCGTAATAATCGCGCATCAAACCGTCAGACGCCCAAGATACAGGTGTAGCCCGAAATATGGGGAGAGCCCGAGATACAGGTAAGGCCCGGGATACAGGTAAGGCCCGGGATACAGGTAAAGGTGGTGCGTGGCTGTTGTGAAGGTGGGAAAACCCCCGCCCGGCTGCAAGGCCCCCAAATCGAGTGTGGGGGGACCGAGCGGGCGGGGGTCCCTAGTCGCGCAGAAGCGGCGGCGACGTCCCCAGTGGCGAACTCATCGCAAATGACGCTCAGAGCCACCATGGGGCAGGTTGTCACGCCGATTTCTTGTGGTCGTCGCCGTCGACTTCCTCGAACTCGGCGTCGACCACATCTTCGCCCCCCGGAGCACCGCCGGCGCCGCCCTGCGCATGGGCGGCGTCCTCGTCCGACGCCGGACCTTCACCGGCGCCCTGCTGGGCCTTGTACATGGCCTCGCCGAGCTTCATCGACGCCTGGATCAGCGTCTGGGTCTTGGCGGCGATGGCTTCGGCGTCGTCGGACTCGCGGCTGGCCTTGAGGTCGTCCAGCGCGGTGACGATCGCGGCCTTTTCGTCCTCGGAGACCTTGTCGCCGTGTTCGGCCAGCGCCTTTTCGGTGGAGTGGATGACCGCGTCGGCCTGGTTCTTGGCCTCGACCCCGGCCTTGCGCTTCTCGTCCGCGGCCTTGTTGGACTCGGCTTCCTTGACCATGGCGTCGATGTCCGCGTCGGAGAGGCCGCCGTTGGCCTGGATGCGGATCGACTGTTCCTTGGAGGTAGCCTTGTCGCGGGCCGAGACGTTGACGATGCCGTTGGCGTCGATGTCGAAGGTCACCTCCACCTGCGGCACGCCGCGCGGCGCCGGCGGCAGGCCGACCAGGTCGAACTGGCCCAACATCTTGTTGTCCGCCGCCATCGGCCGTTCGCCCTGGAACACCCGGATGGTCACCGCCGACTGGTTGTCGTCGGCCGTCGAGAAAGTCTGCGAGCGTTTGGTCGGGATGGTGGTGTTGCGCTCGATCAGCGGGGTAAAGACGCCGCCCAGGGTCTCGATGCCCAGCGTCAGCGGGGTGACGTCCAGCAGCAGCACGTCCTTGACGTCGCCTTGCAGCACGCCGGCCTGCACCGCCGCGCCCAGGGCCACCACCTCGTCGGGGTTCACGCCGGTGTGCGGCTCGCGGCCGAAGAAGGCCTTCACGGTCTCCACGACCTTGGGCATGCGGGTCATGCCGCCGACCAGGATCACCTCGTCGATATCGGACTTCTTCAGGCCCGCGTCCTTCAGCGCCTGTTCGCAGGGGCCGACGGTCTTGGCGATCAGGTCCTCGACCAGACCCTCCAGCTTGGCGCGGGAGAGCTTGATGTTGAGATGCAGCGGCCCGCTGGCGTTCATCGAAATGAACGGCAGGTTGAGTTCGTACTGGGTGGTGAAGGAGAGCTCTTTCTTGGCCTTCTCGGCCTCTTCCTTCAGGCGCTGCAGGGCCAGCTTGTCCTTGCGAAGGTCGACGCCCTGCTCCTTCTTGAACTCGTCGGCCAGGTAGTCGACGATCCGCAGGTCGAAGTCCTCGCCGCCCAGGAAGGTGTCGCCGTTCGTGGATTTCACCTCGAAGACGCCGTCGCCGATCTCCAGGATCGAGACGTCGAAGGTGCCGCCGCCGAGGTCGTAGACCGCGATCTTCTTGCCGTCGTTCTTTTCCAGGCCGTAGGCGAGCGCCGCGGCCGTGGGCTCGTTGATGATCCGAAGGACCTCCAGGCCCGCGATCTTGCCCGCGTCCTTGGTCGCCTGGCGCTGGGCGTCGTTGAAATAGGCCGGGACGGTGATCACCGCCTTTTCGACCTTCTCGCCGAGGTGCTGCTCGGCGGCTTCCTTCATCTTCTGCAGGATGAAGGCCGAGACCTGCTGGGGCGAATAGTCCGTGCCGTGCGCGCGCACCCAGGCGTCGCCGTTCGGGCCCTTGACGATCTCGTAGGGCACCATGCCCTTGTCTTTCTCCACCATCGGGTCGGTCATCTGGCGGCCGATCAGGCGCTTGATGGCGAACAGGGTGTTGGTGGGATTGGTGACGCCCTGGCGCCGCGCGGGCTGGCCAACCAGGCGCTCGCCGTCTTCCAGGAAGGCGACCACTGAGGGCGTGGTGCGCGCGCCTTCGGCGTTCTCGATCACTTTCGGCGTCTTGCCGTCCATGATGGCGACGCACGAATTGGTCGTGCCGAGGTCGATACCGATAATCTTGCTCATTGAGAGTCTAGCTCGCTCCTTGTTGGCGGACGCTGCGGTGAAGCCTTCAGGTGAAGCGCTCCCGGTCTTGCAACGCCCCCGGTTCGATCAGGTCTCCGCCAGGCGTCGCGTGCGAGGTCTACTCGCCCGGAAGCCGGCGTCGCCAGCCGATATGGGGAAAATAGGCGCGCTCGCAAGGGTGAAAGTCTCCAATCGCGTCAGGGACATGAGTCGGGCGGCGCGCCAGGCCTGGGCGATCTGCACCTCGTGGCGGGCCGCGAACTTGGGCGGTTCACGACGGCTATGCCCGAGTTGGGCGCGAAAATCCCTTTAGTAGGGGCTCTTCAGCAGTTCGGCCTCCTTAGCGCAGATCGCCGGATCGGGCGCGGGGCCGGCCTGGCGGGCGGCGGCGACCTCCTGGCGGGCGACCTTCAGGTCGTTGCGGAATTCCGCTGAGCCATGCAGGGCGGCGACCACGATGGAGCCATTGGTGCGGCCGGCCTCCACCGCGCTCATGTTGTGCACGCCGCAGACCAGGCGGCTTTCGCCGAACGCCCGGGCGCGCACCAGAATCTCGGTGGCCCGGTCGGGCGCGAGTTCGGCCAGCACCAGGCCCACGGCCCAGCTGAAGGTGTTGTGGCCCGACGGATAGTCGAAACTTCTGGCGATGCCGCCGTTCCGGTCGAGGCAGATCGGCCCCTGGTCGATCAGGAACGGCCGCCGGCGTTGGTAGAAGTCCTTCGGCCGGTTCGTGGCGCGGGAGGAGTCGCGGCCGATCCGCGGGATCATCGCCATCAGCCGGGGGGCGTTCTGCGCCGTCAGCTCGACGCCCAGGGCGCAGCTCATGTCCTTGACGATGCCGGCGGCGTTGTCGTCGTTCCGGGCCAGCGCCCAACGCGGCGTGCCCTCCAGGCGCCGCGTGCCGAGAAACATCTTGCGGTCGGCCTCGTAGCGGGCCGTGCCGGCCACCGGCGCCGGCGGCAGGATCTTCAGGGTGTCCGGCGCGGCGTCGCCGAGATAGGGCTGGGGCGGCGGCGGCAAGGGCCTGGGGGCCGGCGCCACGCCCTGGGTCGCGAGCGCGGCCGCCGCCAGCATCACAAGCTTCCAGACCATCCGAACTCTCCCCGCGGCGCCGCTTCCGGTTTTGCAGAGCTGGGCGACGGTTTCAACCGCACTTTCATCGAGCCTGCGGCCCAGTCGAGGGCGCAGGATTAAAAATCTTGACATTCAGATTGATAAAATAAATTCTCATCGCATGCACATTACGGAAACTCAAGACTGGCAGGTGTTGAGCGAGTTGACCCGCGGGCGGCCCATCGTCGTCGAGCGCGTGCGGTTGACCGAACAGGGCGTCGCCATCGAGGGCGCGTTCGAACTGCCGCGGCTGGCGAGGCTCTCCGCCGAGGACCAGGTGTTCGTGGCGGCGTTCGTGCGCAGCCACGGCTCGATCAAGGAGATGGAGCAGGTGTTCGGCGTCTCCTACCCGACGGTGAAGGCCCGGCTGAACCGCATCGCGTCAGCCCTGCGGTTGGTCGATATCGAGGTCGACGCGGAGCCGGATCGCCCGAGCCGCGCGGACATCCTGGCGCGGCTGGCCTGCGGCGAGATCACGGCCGACGAAGCGGTCGTCGCACTGGAGGCGGCCCGATGAAGGCTCTCCCCGCCCCGTCCGGCGCCGCGCGCCGCCTCGACCCCGAGACCAGAGCGCGCATCAGGAAGGCCCTCAGGACCCGGGCGGAGAGGCGCGCCGTCCAGGCCGAACCCGATCACCGGCGGTCGGTCCGGCTTCGGCTCTGGTTGCCGCTGTCGGCGCTCTGGGTGCTGTTATCCCCCCTGGCGATCCTGGCGATCCCGTTGCTCGGGGCGGCGGGGATCGGGGCGGCGGGCGCGCGGCGCCGCATCAGACCGGTCGCCACGGTCGTCGGGCTGGGCGGGCTGCTGTTCGCGATGAGCGGCACATTGATCGAGATCGAGGCGCCGGGCGTCTCGGTCAATATTCGGCTTCTCTAGGAGACCAAGCCATGAACGACGATCGCCGATCGATCCTGCAGATGCTGGCCGAAGGCAAGATCACCGCCGATGAGGCGGAGCGCCTGATCGCCGCCCTGGAGAAGGCGCCGCCCGCGCCCGACGCGGGCGGGGTGACCCTGCGTCCGCGCCCGAAGTTCCTGCGCGTGCAGGTGGAGGCCGACCAAGGGAGCGGCCGACCGGCCAAGGTCAATGTGCGGGTGCCGATGCAGCTGTTGCGCGCCGGGGTGCGGCTCTCCGGCCTGGTGCCGCCCGAGGCCCGCGAGAAGGTCAACGCGGCCATGCGCGAGAAGGGCATGAGCTTCGACATCAACCAGTTGAAGCCCGAGAACCTCGACGAGCTGGTGGAGCAACTCAACGACCTCACGGTCGATGTCGACGACGACCACGCCCGGGTGCGCATCTTCTGCGAATAGCGAAAAACCTCCCCTTCCTCTGGTGGACGGGGAGGCGCGCGCGGCCTAGACCGCTTTCCCGAACAGCTTCGCCCAGCGGCGCTTCGTACGGGTCTTCCACGACCCCCGGTGCCAGGCGTCCGAGGCGATCAAGGGCACCACGGTGGTGGCCTCGGCGAACACCATCTGCTCCCAGGTGACGTCGACCTTGCCCCAGGAGCAGGCCTCCTTCAGCGTCGAGGACGAGCAGGCCCCGTCGCGGACGTCGGCGACGGTGATCTGCACGGCGTATTTGTGCATCGCGACCTCGTGGCCGAGGATCTCGGCGCAGACCACGGTGTCCTGCGCGAAGTTCTTCGGCACGCCGCCGCCGACCATGAACAGGCCGGTGGCGCCGGCGGCGACCTTGATGTCGGTGAGCTCGCGGAAATCGGCCACGGCGTCGATGGTGAGGTAGGGCTTGCCGGCCTTCACCCGCTCCACCTGGTGCTTTACCAGGCCAAAGCCCGCCGAGGAGTCCACGAAGGCCGGGCAGAAGATCGGCACGCCCTCCTCATAGGCGGTCTGCACCAGGCTGCCGGGCTTCTTGGCATTCCCGTCGGCCAGCCACTTGCCCATCTCCCAGATGAATTCTCGGCTGGAATAGGGGCGCGGCTCCAGCGCTTCGCACAGGGCGTAGATCGTCCCGTCGCAGTTCTGCAGCTCTTCCTCGTCGATATAGGTGTCGTAGATCCGGTCGATGTAGAGGTCGCGCAGGTCGCGGTCGTCGACGGACGCCTGGGCCTGGTAGTGCTTGAACCCCAGGGCCTCGAAGAAATCCATGTCGACGATGGAGGCGCCGGTGGCGACCACCACGTCGATCATCCCGTACTTCAGCATGTCGCGGTAGATGTGCATGCAGCCACCGGCCGAGGTGGAACCGGCCAGGGTCAGCCAGGTCGAGCAGTCGGCGTCCTCCAGGCTCATCGACCAGATGTCGGCGGCCCGCGCGGTGTCGCGGCTGGTGAAGCTCATCTTGCGCATGGCGTCGATCACCGGGCGGGCGTCGTACTGGTCGATCGCCACATGCTCGACGGTGTTGGCCAAGAGCTCGGCCTTGCGGTTCGATTTCTGAACGTCAGCGTTCATCTTCGGAAGTTCCCTTCTGAGAGGTGATCGCCCGTCCAGGGTGAGGCCGCGACCGGGACGGAGCGACCGGCCGCGCCTATAACGTCTCGCGCCTGCGGGTTGTTACCGCTTGCGGCGCTTCTTGCCGGCCGCGCCCTTGGGCCGCGAGAAGCGGACCACGACCTTGCGCTCGTCCAGCTGCTCGCGCGGCAGGCGGATCGAACGGCCGGCCAGGCCGAACATCGAAGCCATGGGCGGATCCCGGACCTCGACGGTCTCGGCGTCGCCGAAGCCGTTGAACCGGGTGTTCATGGCCACGCCATAGGCGCCCAGCATGCCGATCTCGACATAGTCGCCCTCGCGGACGTCCTCCGGCAGCCAGAACGGACCCGGCATATGGTCGATGCTGTCGCAGGTCGGCCCGTAGAAACGAAAGGGCCTCAAGGGGCCCTCCACCTCGATGGCCGCCTCGCCGTCCCCCCGGTCCGATGCGGCGCGGAACAACTTCACCGGAAAGGGCCATTTAGCGTGCGCCGCGTCGAACAGGCTGCCGTAGCTGCCGTCGTTCAGGTAGAGCGCGTCGCCCTTCTTGAGTTCGACCTTGGTGAGGATCGAGGAGGCCTCGGCCACCAGGGCGCGGCCGGGTTCGCACCACAACTCGGTGTCCTCGTGGACCATCATCTCGGCGAAGCCGCGATCGATGGACTCCAGGTAGAACTCCATGTCGGGCGGCGCCATGCCCGGGTAGACGCTGGGGAAGCCGCCGCCCACGTCGACGATGTCGACCATGACGCCGGCGCGCACGATGGCGCGGCTGGCCTGGGCCATGGCGGCCTGGAAGGCGGTCGGGCGCATGCACTGGCTGCCCACGTGGAAGGAGACGCCCAGCCGGCCCTCCGTCGCGCGGCGCGCGGCCAGCAGCAGGGCCGAGGCCTCATGGGTCTCGACGCCGAACTTGCCGGACAGGGAATAGGCCGCGCCCTCTGCGCTCACCGCCAGGCGGACCATCAGGGTCAGGTCGCGCGCCTCGCCGGTGGCTTCGAGGATCTTGGCCAGCTCCTCGTGAGTGTCGAAGGCGAAGGTCGTCACGCCGAACTCGGCGTAGGCCCGGGCGATGGCGCTGCGGCTCTTCACCGGGTGCATGAAGGCGAGGCGCGCATTCGCGCCGGCGTGGGCGGCGACCAGCTCGATCTCCGGGATCGAGGCGACGTCGAAGGACGTCACGCCGTTGGCGGCGAGCGTCTCAATGACCCACGGCGACGGGTTCGCCTTGACGGCGTAGAACACATCGCCCTTGAAATTTTCCTGGAACCAGCGCGCCGCCGCCGCTACCGCATCCGGTCGCGCAAGGGCGACGGGACGTTCCGGTGAGCGATCACGGACCAGGTCCAGGGGCGTATGATACGTGTGCAATTCACGTAACCCCCAACGGATAGTTGAACCCAATCCGGCGTTAGCAGCGCTTTTCAGGACATCGGGTCCGCCGGAATGCGCCACATAGGGGCATAGTCCCGGGATGTAAAGGCTTCCCTGCACGCGCGCCCGCGCGCCTCGCCGCGCTGGACCGCACGCGGGCGGGCATGGCATGAAGCCGGGGCAAGGGATGGGCAGTTGCGCTCGGCTTGCGCGTGCTCGATTTCGGGGAAGCCCAAGCCGTCCATGTCCGACGCGGTCCTGTCCATCCGCAAGGCCTCCAAGACCTTCGGCGCGCGCCGCGCCCTGGACGGGGTGTCGCTGGACGTCCGCAAGGGCGAGATGATCGCCCTGATCGGCCCCTCGGGCTCCGGCAAGTCCACCCTGCTGCGGTCGATCTCGGGCCTGCAGACCATCGACCCGGGCGCCGGCGTCATCGAGGCGTTCGGCGGGCCGGTGCAGGCGGACGGCAAGATCACCAGCGGGGTGCGCAAGACCCGCACCCGCATCGGCTTCATCGCCCAGCAGTTCAACCTGGTCGGGCGGATCAGCCTGTTCACCAATGTGGCCCTGGGCTCGCTGGGCCGCATCGAGGGCTGGCGCGGCGTCCTGGGGCTATGGCCGCAGGAGACCAAGACGGCGGCCATGGCGGCGCTCGCGCGGGTCGGCGTCGCCGACTACGCGGGCCAGCGGGCCAACACGCTTTCCGGCGGCCAGCAGCAGCGCGGGGCGATCGCCAGGGCCCTGGTCCAGAAGGCCAAGATCATCCTCGCCGACGAGCCCGTGGCCTCGCTGGACCCGGTCGCCGCGCGCAAGGTGATGGAGAGCCTGCGCGACCTCAACGCGCAGGACGGCCTGACCGTCGTCGTCACCCTGCACCAGGTGGACTACGCCCTGCGCTATTGCGAACGGGTGGTGGCCTTGAAGGCCGGCAAGATCGTCTACGATGGCCCGGCCAGCGGCCTCGAAACCAAGCAGCTCATCGACATCTACGGTCCGGAATTCGAAGACGTCTTCTGGGAAGGAGCCCCCAAATGATCCGCCGCCGCCTCCTGAGCGCGCTGGGCCTGGCCGCCGCCGCCGCGCTCGGCCTTGCGTCCTGCAGCCAAAAGCCCGCGCCGGCCACCCAGACGAAGGAGATCGTCTTCGGCATCCTGCCGGCCGAGAACCAGGCGTCGATGGGACCCCTGTGGCAGCCGCTGCTGGACGAGATGTCGGCCCAGGTCGGCGTGAAGGTGACGCCCAAGTTCCTCACCAACTACACCTCTCTGATCGAGGCCATGCGCTTCAAGCAGGTGCAGATGGCCTGGCTTTCGGCCCTGCCGGCGCTGGACGCGGTCGAACGCTCCGACGCCGAGGTGCTGGGCCGGGTGATCCAGGCCGGCGGCGACGAGACCTACACCTCGGTGCTGATCGTCAAGAAGGGTTCCGGCATCACCCTCGACAAGGTGCTCGCCTGCGGAAAGAAGTACAG
>JBIOED010000028.1:0-26885 GCA_044445675.1 Caulobacterales bacterium
CGATCTTCGGCCGTTCGCAGATCAGCGTCAGGTCGGCGTTGAGGATCCGCGCGCCCTTGGCCTGGGCCAGCTTTACGGCGTGCAGAAGGAACTGGTCCGACGACGCGCCCTTCCACTGCGGGCTGGTCGGCGGGAAGTGCAGGCCGATATCGCCCTCCGCGATAGCGCCCAGCACTGCATCGGTGAGCGCGTGGAGCCCTGCGTCCGCATCGGAATGGCCGACCAGGCCCAGGTCATGCTCGATGCGGATGCCGCCCAGCACGATGGCCGCGCCCGGCCCGAAGCGGTGGGCGTCGACCCCGAAACCAGTGCGCACGATCCGCCGCGACGCCGCCAGTTGCTCGGCCATCAGGAAGTCCTCCGGATAGGTCAGCTTCATCAGCATCGGATCGCCGTGCGCCATGGCGACGTGGCCGCCGGCGCGCTCCATCACCGAGGCGTCGTCGGTCGGCTCCTCGTTGGCCGGCCAGCGTCGATAGGCGGCCTTGAGCCGGCCAAAGCGGAAAGCCTGCGGGGTCTGGGCGCGCCACAGGCCCTCGCGGCTCACCGTCTCGTCGATCAGCCCTTCGCCGCGCTTCAGAGTGTCGGGAACGGGCAGGGCGGGCACGGCGCCGTCGGCGACCTCCAGGGCGGCCAGCAGTCGGTCGACATGGGCGCGGGTCACGAACGGTCGGGCGGCGTCGTGCACCAGCACCGGCTGGTTGCGGCCACAGGCGAGCGCCGCGAGGCCGGCCTGCACCGAGTCCGCGCGGGTCTTGCCGCCGGTGACGGCGCGCCAGGCCGCCAGGCCCTGCAGGGCATCGTCCACGGCCGCCAAGCGGTCCCGCGCCACCACCACCACCACCTCGCGCGCGCCGGCCGACAATAGCGCTTCCACCGACCAGCGGACCAGCGGCCGCGCGCCCAACAGGCGCCACGCCTTGGGTTCCCCCGGACCGGCGCGCAGGCCCTCGCCCGCCGCCACCACCACTGCAGAAAAGCTCATGGGCCCGTCTTTACGGGTGCGGCGGCGCTTGTCCAGTTCGGCCGGGCTTTACCGCACCGCACAATATGCCTAAAAAGAAAGCGATGTGGGTGGCTATAAAATGAGCACCGCGCTGAAGCTTGGCGACCTCGAAGTCGGGGGCCGCGTGTGGATCGCCCCAATGACCGGGGTGTCCGACCTGCCGTTCCGGCGCGCTGCGAGCCGCCTGGGCGCCGCCTATGTGGCGACCGAAATGGTCGCCTGCGCAGAGTTTTCCAAAGGCCGTCCCGACGTGGTGCGCCGCGCGGCGGTCGGCGCGGGCCTGCCGCTGATGGTCGTGCAACTGGTCGGCCACGATCCTGAGCATGTCGCCGAAGGCGCCCGCCTGGCGCAGGCCGCCGGCGCCCAGCTTATCGATCTCAATTTCGGCTGCCCCGCCCGGGAGGTCACCGGCGCCCAGTGCGGCTCGGCGCTGATGCGTGAGCCCCAGCTGGCCGAACGCCTGATCGCGGCGGCCCTAGGTGCGGTAAGCGTCCCGGTTACGGTCAAGATGCGCCTGGGCTGGGACGACGCTTCGAAGAACGCGCCGCAGATCGCCGCCCGCGCCGAAGCCCTGGGCGCAGCCGCGGTCACCGTCCACGGGCGCACCCGCTGCCAATTCTACAAGGGCGCAGCGGACTGGTCCGCCGTCCGCGACGTGAAGGCGGCGGTGGCGATCCCGGTGATCGTCAATGGCGACATCGTCGATGGTGACACGGCGCGTGCTGCTCTGGCCGCCTCCGGCGCCGATGGGATCATGGTGGGGCGCGGCGTCTATGGCCGGCCGTGGATCGCGGCGCAGTTGGAAGCCGAGCTCACCAGTCGGGATTTCACCGCGCCGCAAGCGCCGGAGCGGCTGGGCATCGCCCTTGACCATTTTGGCGACGCCCTGCGGTTCTACGGCGACCGCCTGGGCCTGAAGATCTTCCGCAAGCACCTGGCTTCCTATGTGGAGCAGGCGCCCTGGCCGGCAAGCGCCGAGGACCGGCGGCTGGCGCGCGGCGTGCTCTGTCGACTGGAAAGCGCCGCCGAGGTCGAGCAGGGCCTCACGGCGCTGTGGACCTACCCCGAACGGCGGCTGGCGGCATGAGTTGGCGCACGCTCCCGCAATCCTTGGGCGTCGACGTCCTGGCGCTGAAGGCCGCGGCCTTCGAGCTGGGACCCGATCCCGCGATGGTGGTGGACAGGGCGGGGGCATTGGTGGCGGTCAACGAG
The DNA here is from genome assembly GCA_044445675.1 of Caulobacterales bacterium. Lineage (GTDB taxonomy): Bacteria > Pseudomonadota > Alphaproteobacteria > Caulobacterales > Caulobacteraceae > Phenylobacterium. The sequence continues at coordinate 2,219 of JBIOED010000028.1, forward strand.
GCTGCCGAGGCGCTGTTCGGGCACGGCCTGAGCCTCCTGGCGCGGGGACGCTTCAGCGCCGCCTTGCCGCCTGGGTCCGCCCTGGTCTCGCTCCTCAACCGGGCAATCAGGGAGCAGGCGAAGGTCCGAGAGCGCGGCGTGCAGATCACTCTGTTCGGCCTGCCGCCATTCGAAGCCGACGGCGCGGCGGCTCCGCTGGATGACGGCTCGGTGCTGCTGACCCTGACCCTCAAGGCCGGCCTGGGCGTCGAGCGGGGCGCGGCGGATGCGGTCGGCGGTCTGCGTTCCATCGTGGGCCTGGGCCGCATGCTGGCCCATGAGATCAAGAACCCGCTGGCCGGCATCCGCGGCGCGGCGCAACTCCTGAAATCGGGAGCCAAGGCCGAGGACGCGCCGCTCGCCCAGTTGATCGTCGACGAGACCGATCGCGTCCGCCGGCTGGTCGATCGCATGGAGGCCTTCTCCGACGACGCCCTGCCATCGCTGGTCCCGCTCAACATTCACCGGGTGCTGGACCGGGTGCGCGCGCTGGCCGCAAACGGCGTGGCCGACGGCCTCGCCTTGCAAGAGCAATACGATCCCTCCTTGCCGCCAGTGCTGGGCGATGAGGACCAGTTGATCCAGGTCTTCCTGAACCTGGTGAAGAACGCCGCCGAGGCCGCCCACGCGCGCGGCGACGGCCGCGGCGCGATCGGTATCCATACCGCCTACCGCCATGGGGTTCGGATGCGCGCCACCGAGGGTCAGGTCTTGCGCGGCGCGCCGCTGGAGGTCCGGATCATCGACAATGGCCCAGGCGTGCCGGACCATTTGCGCGAGCACCTGTTCCAGCCCTTCGTGACGTCGAAGGCCAACGGCGCGGGCCTTGGGCTGGCGCTGGTCGCCAAGCTGGTGGCCGGGCACGGCGGATTGCTGGATTTCGAGTCCGAGCCGGGCCGGACGGTGTTCCGGGTGCTGCTGCCCGTCGCCCCCGAAGAGGAGGTTCCGGCATGAACCCCGCCGCGAAGAAGATCCTGATCGCCGACGACGACGCCTCGATCCGCCTGGTGCTGTCCCAGGCCTTCAGCCGCCTCGGCTACCAGGTCCGCGCCACCGGCAATGCCGCCACGCTGCTCAAATGGGTGTCCGAAGGCGAGGGGGACCTCGTCGTCACTGACGTGGTCATGCCCGACGAGAACGTCTTCGACGTGTTGCCGCGCATCCGCAAGGAGCGCCCCAAGCTGCCGGTCATCGTTATGAGCGCGCAGAACAATCTGATCACCGCGGTCAACGCCGCCGAGGTCGGGGCCTTCGACTACATCCCCAAGCCCTTCGACCTGGACGACATGACCGCCTGCGCCAAGCGGGCCCTGTCGCGCCCCGCCGACCCCGACGCCGCCCGCGCCCAGGCCCGCGCCGTCCGCGACGATCGCCTGCCGCTGATCGGCCGCTCGGGCCCGATGCAGGAGGTCTACCGGACCATCGCCCGATTGGTGGGCGCCGACCTTACGGTGCTGATCACCGGCGAGTCGGGAACGGGCAAGGAGTTGGTCGCGCGCGCCCTGCACGACATGGGCCGCCGGCGCGACGGCAAGTTCGTCACCATCAACCTCGCCGCCGTGCCGCGCGAGCGCGTAGAGGCGGAGCTGTTCGGCAAGGAGGACGGCGACTGCGGCAAGTTGATCGACGCCGACGGCGGCACCCTGTTCCTCGACGAGATCGGCGACATGCCGCTGGATGCCCAGACGCGGCTGCTGCGGGTGATCGACGGTTCGGAGCCGGCGCTGAACCCCAAGACCAATCGCCGTCCGAATGCGCGGATCATCGCCGCTACCAACCGCGACCTGCGCGGGCTCATCCAGCAGGGACTGTTCCGCGAGGATCTGTTTTTCCGCCTGAACGTCGCGCCGTTGCGCCTGCCGCCGCTGCGGGATCGGGCTGACGACATCCCGGACCTGGCGCGCGCCTTCCTGCTGCGCGCCAACCGCGAGGGTCTGCCGTCGAAGACCGTAGACGCGGCCGCGCTGGACCGGCTGAAGCAGCATTCCTGGCCGGGCAATGTCCGCGAGCTGGAGAACCTGGTCCGTCGGATCTGCGCGCTCTACGGCGAGGACCTGATCACCGCCCGCATCGTCGAGCGCGAACTGGCCGAGCAGCAGCCGGCAGCGCCCGGCGACGAGGGCCCGGCGACGCTCGCCCAGCTCGTCGAGCGCCAGCTCTCCAGCTATTTCGCCGACCAGCCGGACGGCCTGCCGCCCGCCGGGCTCTACGACCGGGTGCTGGAGGAGGTGGAGCGTCCGCTGATCCAACTGACGCTCCTAGCCACCCGCGGCAACCAGGTCCGGGCCGCCGAGATCCTGGGGCTCAACCGCAACACCCTGCGCAAGAAGATCTCCGACCTCGGGGTCGAGATGCAGCGCGGCCGGCGATAGGCATATCGCGGCTCGCTGACGCATCCTTGCAACAAGACTGTTGAGTTTGAGGCACAGTCCCTTAGGCTCGCCGACAATGGCCTTGGATGTTCGACAGTGGATCGCCGGCGCGGGCGCCGGGCGCCTTGGGCGCGCGATGCAGTCGCGAGGGGTGCTGGGCGTCGGCTACGGCATCGCCGCGGTGCTCACCGGCCTCGCCATCCTGCTCGCCGCCTCACCGCCATCCACGGGGCCGCTGGGGCCGGCCAGCCAGCTGATCCTCACGGTCCTGGGCTTCAACCTGATCCTGATCCTGGCTCTGACCCTGGTGGTCATCCGCCGGTTCTGGGCGCTCCTCGACGCGCGCGACAGCGACCCCGGCGCCAGATTGCAGCTCCGCTTCGTCACCCTGTTCGCCCTAGCCGCCGTGACCCCGGCGATCGTAGTGGCCCTGTTCTACGGCGTGCTGGTGACCCGCGGCGTCGACAACTGGTTCAGCCAGCGCGTGCAGACGGTCGTCGAAAACTCCGCCACCGTCGCCCGTTCCTACGTGGACGAGCAGAGCCGCTACATTCAGGACCACGTCGCCATCATGGCCGGCGACCTGAACCGCGCCGCGCCCGCGCTGCAGGCGAGCCCGATCACCTTCAATCAATTCCTCGCTGCGCTCGCCGAACGGCACAGTTTCCTGGCCGCCTATCTGATCGATCGGGACGGTCGCATCCTGGCGCGGGCCGAGTCCCAGGACGCGCCGCCGTTCACCCTGCTGCCGGCATCCAGCTTCAGGGCGGCCGATCAGGGCGACACGATCTGGGTCTGCAACGTCAAGTGCGGCGACGTCATGCGCGCGGTCTACAGGCTGCGCAGCTACCCCGACGCCTATCTCTACGTCGTCCGGCCGGTGGAAAAGGGGATCGTCAGCCATCTGGTGGAGGCCGAGGCGAGCCTGGTCGCCTATCGGGACGCCGCCCAGAACCGCAAGAAGATCCAGAACATCTTCGCGCTCAGCTATGCAGAGACTGCGCTGTTGCTGCTGGTCGGGGCCGTCTGGCTCGGGCTCAGCGCCGCCAACGCCATCTCCGGTCCCGTGGCCCGCCTGGTGCAGGCCGCCGGCAAGGTGGCGGGAGGCGATCTCAGCGCCCGTGTCGACGCCGAGAACGATCCCGAGGAGATCGCCGTCCTGTCGCGCGCTTTCAACAGCATGACGCACGATCTTCAGGCGCAGCAGGAAGCGATCCGGGTCGCGCACGAAGAGGCCGAGCGGCGCCGGCAGTTCATCGAGACCGTGCTCGCCGAAGTCAGCGCCGGCGTCATCGGTCTCGACTCCCGGGGCCGCATCTCCGCGGCCAACCGGCAGGCGGAACGGCTGCTGGGCCTGCCGCAGGACCATGGCCGTGGGCTCAAGCTCAGCCAGGTCGCGCCGGAGATCGCCGCGGTCGCCGCCCAGGCCGGGCGCAGCTCTGAGGTGGAGGTGGACGTGGTCCGCGGCCGCGAGACGCGCCGTCTGAGGGTGCGCGCGAGCCGCATCGAGGACGGCCTGGTGCTGACCTTCGACGACATCACCCGCCTGGTCACCGCCCAGCGCAACGCCGCCTGGCGCGACGTGGCCCGCCGCATCGCCCACGAGATCAAGAATCCGCTGACCCCGATCCAGCTCTCGGCCGACCGCCTGCGGAAGAAATACCGCAAGGACATCGCGCCCTCGGAGCTGGAGACCTTCGACCGCTGCACCGACACCATCGTGCGCCAGGTCGGCGACATAACCCGGCTTATCGACGAGTTCTCCGCCTTCGCCCGCATGCCGGCCCCGAAGTTTACGGAACTCGAACCCTCCGAGTTGCTCCGCGCGGCCGTCTTCGCCCAACAGGTGGCCAGCCCCGACATCGACGTGGACCTGGACGAGCCGATACCCGAACTGCGGCTGGTGGCCGACGAGCGGATGCTGGCCCAGGCGCTGACCAACATCCTCAAGAACGCCGCCGAGGCGGTCAGCGCGCGGCGGAAAGGCGCAGCCAAGGGCCACATCCGCGCGCGGCTGGTGTCCGACGAGGCCGGCGTCGCCTTCGAGGTCGAGGACAACGGCATCGGCTTGCCGGCCAAGGACCGCGACCGGCTGACCGAACCCTATGTGACGACGCGCGAGAAGGGCACCGGCCTCGGTCTCGCCATCGTCAAACGCATCCTGGAAGACCACGGCGGCGAGTTGGAGCTCACCGACGCCCGCGAGGGCTCGGGCGCGCTCGCCATCCTGCGGCTTCCTCCCTCGGCGCGGCTAAAGCCCGCGCCGAGATCCGCAACGGTTACGGCTTGAAGGACTAGCTGATGGCGTCTGACGTTCTGGTGGTCGACGACGAGACCGACATCCGCGAGCTGGTCGCGGGAATCCTCTCCGACGAGGGCTACGCCGTGCGCACGGCCAACGACTCGGAGTCCGCCTTGGCGGCGATCCGGGCCCGCAAGCCGGCGCTGCTGGTGCTCGACATCTGGATGTCCGGCGGCGGGATGGATGGCCTGGAGCTGCTGGATCTCGTGAAAGGTCTCGACGGCGACCTGCCGGTGATCATGATTTCCGGGCACGGCAACATCGAAACCGCGGTCAGCGCCATCAAGCGAGGCGCCTACGAGTTCCTGGAAAAACCGTTCAAGTCGGACCGCTTGCTGCTGCTGGTCGAGCGCGCCCTGGAGGCCGCCAACCTGCGCCGCGAGAACCGCCGCCTGCGCACCCAGGCGATCACTCCGGAAGGCATGACCGGCAAGTCGATGGCCGCCCAGCAACTGCGGCAGATGATCGTCAAGCTGGCCTCCGCCAACAGCCGCGTGCTGATCTCGGGGCCGCCCGGCTCGGGCAAGGAGACGGTGGCGCGCCTGATCCATGGCGCCTCGGGGCGCGCACGCAACGAATTCGTGCCGATCAGCGCGGCCGGCATGACCCCGGAGCGCATGGACGTCGAGTTGTTCGGCCAGGAAGGCGACGACGGCCGCACCGCCAAGGTCGGGGTCTTCGAACGCGCCCACTCCGGGACCCTCTATCTCGACGAGGTGGCCGACATGCCGCGCGAGACGCAAGGCCGCATCCTGCGCGTTCTGGTCGACCAGAGCTTTCGCCGGGTGGGCGGCGACTCAGACGTTCACGTCGACGTGCGGGTGGTCTCCTCGACCTCCCGCGACCTGCGCGAGGAGATCGCCGCCGGGCGGTTCCGCGAGGACCTGTTCCACCGGCTGAACGTGGTGCCGGTCAACGTCCCCGGCTTGGCTGAGCGGCGAGAGGACATCCCCGAGCTGGTGGAATATTTCATCGAACGGATCAGCGACGCGACAGGCATGCCCAGGCGCCGGCTGGCCGACGATGCGCTGGCGACGCTGCAGGTCCGCGCATGGCCGGGCAACCTGCGTCAGCTGCGCAACAACGTGGAGCGGATGCTGATCCTGGCCTCCGGCACGCCGGCCGATCCCATCACCGCCAACATGCTGCCGGCGGAGGCGATGGTCACCGACCAGGCCACCAGCCTGGGCGCCGAGCGGATGATCGCGCTGCCGCTGCGCGAGGCCCGCGAAGTGTTCGAGCGCGAGTACCTGAACGCCCAGATGCTGCGGTTCTCCGGCAACATCTCCCGCACCGCCGCCTTCATCGGCATGGAGCGCTCGGCCCTGCACCGCAAGCTGAAGTCGCTGGGCCTTTCCGGCACGCGCGCGCTGGAGGAAGAGGTCGGCTGATGGGCCGCATCGCCTACGTCAACGGCCGCTTCGTCCCGCACGGCGAGGCGACGGTCCACATCGAGGATCGCGGCTACCAGCTGGCCGACGCGGTCTACGAGGTCTGGGCGCTGTTCGGCGGCAAGCTCGCCGACCCGGAGGGCCATTTCGCGCGCCTGGAGCGATCCTTGAGCGAACTCTCCATCGCCATGCCGATGAGCCGCGCCGCCCTGACCCTGGTGCTGAAGGAGGCGGTGCGCCGCAACCGGGTCCGCGAGGGCCTGCTCTACCTCCAGGTCAGCCGCGGCGTCGCCAGGCGCGACCACGCCTTTCCGAACCCGCCGGTGCGGCCGGCCGTGGTGATCACGGTGGGGGCCGTGGATCGGATCGCTTCCGAGGCCCGCGCCGCCAAGGGCGTCTCGGTGGTCACCACGCCGGAAACCCGTTGGGGCCGCTGCGACATCAAGACGGTGGGCCTGCTGCCCAATGCGCTCGCCAAGCAGAAGGCCCGCGCGGCCGGCGCCGCCGAGGCCTGGTTCGTCGACGACCTGGGCTTCGTCACCGAGGGCGCGTCCTCCAACGCCTGGATCGTGGACGGCGACGGGCGCCTGCGCACCCGCGACACCAACGCCAACATCCTGCGCGGCGTCACCCGAAACTCCCTCCTGGAGCTGATCCGCGGTGAAGGCCTGGAGGTCGACGAGCGGCCCTTCACCCCGGCCGAGGCGGTGGCGGCGCGGGAAGCCTTTATCACCGGCGCCGGCACGCTGGTGCTGCCAGTGATCGCCGTCGATGGCCGGCCGGTGGGCGAGGGGAGCCCCGGCCCGGTGGCGGCGAGGCTTCGGCGTCTCTATATCGCGCAGGCGAAGGCGACCGCCATCTGAAGCGGCGTCTGCGATTGCGCATGTCGCAAAACACGTTCTAGCTAACTTGCGTGTGTGGCCGGCGCCTTGGCCGACCGACCAGAACAAAAAGGGCGAGAAGCCATGACCGAGAAGAAACAGAACCTGCAGGACACCTTCCTGAACAGCGTGCGCAAGTCGAAGACCCCGCTCACTATCTTCCTGGTCAACGGCGTGAAGCTGCAGGGCGTGGTCAGCTGGTTCGACAACTTCTGCGTGCTGCTGCGTCGCGATGGGCAGTCGCAGCTCGTCTACAAGCACGCCATCTCCACCATCATGCCGGCGCAGCCAGTCCAGCTCTATGAGCCCGGCGAAGACGAGGCCGATTGAGTTCTTCAAAACCCGTAGATCGTGAGGCGCCCGTCCAGGGCGCCGTGGTCATCCATCCCGACCGGGAAGGGCGCGGCGCGTCCCGGGCTGCGGACGCGCGCCTGGAGGAGGCGATGGGCCTGGCCCAGGCGCTGGACCTGGAGGTTCGCGAGACCCTGGTCGCGAGCCTTCGACGGCTGACGCCCGCCACCCTGTTCGGCAAGGGCAAGGTGGAGGAAATCGGCCACGTCATCGAGCTCGCCGAGGCCGAGGTCGCTGTCGTCGACGACGCGCTGACGCCGGTCCAGCAGCGCAACCTCGAGAAGGCCTGGAACTGCAAGGTCATCGACCGCACCGGGCTGATCCTCGAAATCTTCGCCCGCCGCGCGCGCACGCGGGAAGGGCGGCTGCAGGTGGAGCTGGCAAGGCTGTCCTATGAGCGCTCCCGCCTGGTCCGCACCTGGACCCACCTGGAGCGCCAGCGCGGCGGCTTCGGGGTCATGGGCGGCCCCGGAGAGACCCAGATCGAGACCGACCGCCGGCTGATCGCCGACAAGATCCGCAAGCTGAAGCTGGAGCTGGACGAGGTTCGCCGCACCCGCACCCTGCAGCGGTCGGCCCGCAAGCGCCATCCCTACCCGACCGTGGCGCTGGTCGGCTACACCAACGCCGGCAAGTCGACGCTGTTCAACCGCCTGACCAAGGCCGAGGTGGTCGCCGAGGACATGCTGTTCGCGACCCTCGACCCGACGCTACGCATGCTGAAGCTTCCGGACGGCCGCCCAGCGATCCTGTCCGACACGGTGGGCTTCATCTCCGACCTGCCGCACGAACTGGTGGAGGCCTTCCGCGCCACCCTGGAGGAGGTCAAGGAGGCCGACGTCGTGCTGCACGTCCGCGACATCGCCAGCGCCGAGACCAACGCCCAGGCCGGCGACGTGCGCACCGTGCTGCGCAAGCTGGACGTGGACATGGACGAGCGCAGCATCCTGGAGGTCTGGAACAAGGTCGACCTGCTGTCGGCCGAAGACCGCGAGACGGTCACGGGCGACGCCCGCCGGGCCCATCCGCCGGCTATTCCGGTCTCTGCGGTCACCGGCGACGGCTGCGCGGCCCTGCTCGACGCCATCGCCGCTCTGGTGGACGAAGCGCCGCCGGTGAATGTCTTCACGCCGATGGGCGAGGGCGCCGCCATCGCCTGGCTCTACCGCCACGGCCGGGTGCTGGAACGCAACGACGGAAAGGACGGCTCGGTCCGCCTGGCGGTGAGCCTGTCGCCCCAGGCGCTCGGCCAGTTCGAGCAGCAGTTCCCGGGCGCCGAAGTGCGCGAGCATTAGGGCTTCCCCCAATAAGCGGGAGGTGGCCCAAGAGCGAAGGTCGCGGGTCGAGGTCGAACGGCGGGAAACAGTTCCGCCATTGTCGGCCGGCTTCGCCTTTGCCGACATTCCCCGGGGCCGTGGGAGGGCAGTCAGGCCTTTTCCGCCGCCTTGGCCTCGTCCCACAACGCGTCCATCTCGGCGAGATCCGACTGTTCCGGCGTCTTGCCCCGCTCGCCAAGCCTCTTCTCGATGTACTGGAAGCGCCGCGCGAACTTGGCGTTGGTGAAGCGCAGGGCGTCCTCCGGATCGACCTCCAGGGTCCGCGCCAGGTTGGCCACCACGAACAGTACGTCGCCCATCTCCTGGCGGGCCTTCTCCAGGTCGCCGGCGGCGATCTCGACCTCCAGTTCGCCGACCTCCTCGTGCAGCTTGGCCATCACCTCCTGCACCGTGGGCCAGACGAAGCCGACGCCAGCGGCGCGCTTCGACAGCTTCACGGCGCGGGTGAGGGCGGGCAGGCTCACCGGCACGTCGTCGAGCAAGGACGCGACCCGGCCGTCCCCCTGCTTCCCCGCGCGTTCCGCCGCCTTCAGCGCCTCCCAGCCTTCCTTCTGATGGGCGAGGGACGCATAGGTTTCTTCTGCGAAAACATGCGGATGGCGGCGGATCATCTTGTCGTTGATGGCGCCGGCCACGTCATCGAAGGCGAAAGCCCCGCGTTCCTCCGCCATGCGGGCGTGGAACACCACCTGCAGCAGGAGGTCCCCGAGTTCCTCCTTGAGGTCGGACAGGTCATCCCGCTGGATCGCGTCGGCCACCTCATAGGCTTCCTCGACCGTGTAGGGCGCGACGGTGGCGAAGGTCTGCTGCTGGTCCCAGGGGCAGCCGTCCACCGGGTCGCGCAGCCGCGCCATGATCGCCAGCAGCCGGTCGGTCGGCCGCAGGGTTTCGGGCGGAGCGGCTCTGGTCATGACGGTCCTTGATGGCGGCGCCCGCCGATCAGACCGCGCCCCGCCGCGCAGCGCAAGATGGCGCGAACCGGCTTAGCGGCTGGCGATGGCGTCGCCGCGGCCCAGGTCGTAGGCGAACCGCTGGAAGGCGTCTTCGGCGTCCGACCAGGTCCCGCCGTGGCGCGATTGGCGGATGTCCGTCTCATAGTATTTGTAGTGGATCGGGGTGACCGCGCCGCCCGGGCCGATCGCGCGGCCTTCGATCTTCGCGCCGCCAACCCCGAAGCTTTGATAGGACAGGCCGGGCCTGTCGCCCATCTGCTTGAAGGTCGGCCGGTTGGGTTGGGCGTCGGCCAGCACCAGTTCGACCCGCGCCCCGTCATAGGCGCCGCGTCGGGCGAGCTGCTTTGCGACCCTCGTCTGCAGTTGGGCGGCGAGATCGTCGACCTCGCGGACGCCCAAGGTCTTGACGGCCTTGGCCTGCAACTCGGGGCTCACGCTGACGGTGACGGAAGCCGGCGCGGCGAGCGCGGCGGTGGCGCTAGCCAGCAGGACGGCGGCGGCGGCGGCAATGGTCCGCATGGTCTTTCCTCGGTTTTTCGCCCTCAAGCCTAAGGTAGGCGTTCCGCGGGCGCGCGCAATGGAACGGATCGCGGCGCCGATTCGCGCCCGATGGCGTCGGCGGGCAGTCCCGATTCGTTTTTTCCGACACCCGGGACGGGGCGGGCGTCCTGCCGCCAGGAGCCATCGACCCCGCGACCGGCGTGGCCGACGACGCGGCCTTTTCACCTTCCGTCCTGGCGCCCGGGTGTCTACGCCGGATAGAAATGTCGCGGGTTCTGCCAGATAGAAATGTCAGGGCAGGTCGGTTGGGGATGGGCGGCGGGCGGGCGCGAAGCCTTCAGATCGCGCAGAGCCCGACCGCCGCCCGATGCACGGGCCGGGCAGCTTCGTCTTTGTTTTCCGAGTGCGCCGTTAGGCGTGCGAGGCACGTAGGACATCCAGCGCGGAATTTGGTCGTTCCCGAGTTCTAAGAGGGAGGGGAAGACGGACTTCATCCACCCCTTGCCGCAACTCGGGACGCAGACTGTGCGCAACCTACCGAGAGAACACCACACCGTGGGCCTGGGCTGTGCCGGTCCATCCGTGGGGCCACGCGCGGTTGCTTAGGTCGAAGCCGGGATGGCCGTCCTTGTCGTGGAAGGCATTGTCGAGGGCGATGGCGCCCGTCGCGGGGTCGAAGGTCAGCATGAACAGCCGGGTCTCGCCATAGCCGGTGACCGCTAGCCGGTGGGTCTTGGCGTCGTATCCGCTCCAGTGGGGGAACAGCACGCCATCCAGCGTGACGCGCGACACCTCGACCGGGTGTTCGGGATTGGCGATATCTAGCACTACGACGACATGGCCGAGGCGCACGGTTTGGATCAGGAAATGCGAGACAAGGCTCGGCACACCGCAAAACGAGCCTGGGAACTGGTATACGAGGCGCGAGCGCGGATGGTCGCCAGCGATTCCGGTGATCCGCTCGATCCCGCAACCCGTCGTCTGAACGAAGACTGAGCCGTCCGGCCCCCGCCGAGCCTCTTCCGGGTTGACCTCGCCATAGCTCCCCGGCGGTGCATCGAGGTTGTTGGTCGACAGCCGCTTCAGGTCCGATAGTCGGAAGATCTGATAGGTATGGCCGGACTTGTCCTCGTCCCGCATCGAGGAGTTGGTCACAAGCACGCGGTCGATGTCCGGCAGCGGTAGCAGGCTGTAGGCCATCAGCAGGTCGTCCGGCCGCGCGGGGTCGGCGGTGGAGGCCGAGCGGATCACGCGTCCCTCGTCGTCAATCTCGACAATGCCGCCGTGGACGCCTCGACCAGAATCCAGGTTGGACATGGGCATATGCATGGGCATGGCGGTGTCGCCACTTGCCGCGCCGTGATCCATGTGGCCCTCGACCTGAAAGCTCGCGAGCACGTGGCCGTTGGGCAGGCGCAGGAACGAGTGCGGGTGGCTGTAGCCAGCAAGGTCGCCAAAGCTCGCGCTCGCGTGCGGGTGCAGCGGATCGCGCAGGTCCATCACCACAGTCCGGCCCGCCGCGTGATCGTTCGCGAACAGCTTGCCGCCTTCGGGCATCCAGTATTCCGTGTGGTGAACCTGCTGCGACCGCACGCCAGCGGCGCCCGAGGCGACGAGTTGGCCATATTCCGGCGAAGCGGGGTCACCATTGATTACCGCGATGAAGTCCTCGCCCTTACCTTTCGTATCGCCGGCCCATGCGAAGATATAGTGTCCCGCCTCGGGCGCGGTCTGTGCGCTCGCGGACGTGCTCGCACCGAGCAGCAGGCCCGCGATTGCGGCCGAAATCACTAGGCGGAACATAAAATTTTCCCCGGCGCCGGCGAGTGTCGAGCCCACGCTCATGGACGTTAGCGCTCAGTAGCGCTCGAGGCGAGAGGGGAACTTGACCGCAAAATTTGTCTTTGATCTCGCCCTGGCAAATGGGTCAACTCCAGTAAGGCCAAGGACCGCGTGCGGTCGACTCATGATGTGCAACGTCACTTGGAGGGCCTCCCGCGAAAATGCGGGAGGGTGCCATCTCTAACTGGCACGGGTGCGACATTACTAAATGGCGGCTACACGCGGGTTCTCGCCTAAGGAAGATTATCAGAAATTATGCGGCATCCTCAAGGGAGCGCAATCTCGCCCTCGGCGATCTGGCGCAGGGTTTCCACATAGAAGGCCGGCTCCAGGGCCGTTACGCGGCCCTGGAGCGTCTCGGGCGTTTCCCCGTGGGCGACGGGCACGGCGCGGCGCGCGACAACCGGACCGCGATCATATTCCTCGTCGACCAGATGAATGCAGATGCCACTTTCGGCGACCCCGGCGGCGATGACCGCCTCATGGACGCGCCGGCCGTACATCCCATGGCCGCCAAACGCCGGCAGCGGCCCTGGGTGGATATTGAGGATTCGGCCCTGGTAGCGCTCCAGCGTCTGCGGACCGAGTTGGCGCAGATAGCCCGACAGCACGATCAACTCCACGCCGTGCGTCGCCATGGCGGCGGCGAGCCTCGCGTCCGCGCCGGCCGGATCGGCCTGCGTGGGAATCCAGGCCGTCGGAAGTCCGGCCTCCGCGGCGAACGCCAGGGCCGGGGCGCTCCGGTTGTTGCTCGCCAGGAGACGGGGCTCGGCGGCCAGGTCGCCGGCGCGGATCGCCGCAACGATGGCGCGGGCGCTGGAGCCGTTTCCTGACGCGAGGAAACCCAACTTAAGTATCTGGCGTTTCACGTCTAATCTACACTCAATTGATGTTCGAACCGAAGCCCGTCGAAGGCCGGTTCGACCCCGAGCGGCAGCTCGGCTTTCAGGGTCTCGTAGTCCAGGTCTATGTGCAGGTTGGTGAGGATCGCCCGACGCGGCTTCAGCCGTGCGATCCACTCCAGGGTCCGCTCCAGGTGGGCGTGGGTCGGATGCGGCCGGTAGCGCAGCGCGTCGACGATCCAGACGTCCAGCCCCGCCAGCGCCTCGAACGCCGGTTCATCCAGGTTAACGACGTCGCTGGAGTAGGCGACGCCCCCGAACCGATAGCCCACCGAGCGTACGCCGCCGTGGTCCTGGTCGAAGGTGACCACGGGAATCGCGCCGGACGGTCCGTCGACCTGCCAGCGCACGCCATGCGGCGGGATCGGCCGCCGCTCGCAGATCGCCGGATAGCCGCCCTCGGGCTCGAAGATATAGCCGAAGCGTCGCATCATCGAGGCGTCGGTGGCGGCGTCCATGTGACAGCCGATCCGGGCCCGCTGGCGAATGAAGAAGGCGCGCACGTCGTCGATCCCGTGCACCTGATCCGCATGGTCGTGAGTCAGCAGGATGTCGTCGAGCCGCCTGGCCCCGGCGTGGGCGGTCTGTAGCCGCAGGTCCGGCGAGGTGTCCACGATCGCCGTGGTCTCCTGGTCGGCGCCCTGCCCCATCCGCCGGACGAGCAGGGAACAGCGAGAGCGCTGGTTCTTGGGGTTCGCCGGGTCGCAGGCGCCCCAGTCGCCGTCGGCCCGAGGCACGCCGCCCGACGAGCCACAGCCGAGAACGGTGAACCCCAGAGTTCCGCTCACGGTCCCAATACTCACGGCCGGGGAATCCGATCGAAGACGGCGAAGAAAGCGGCCTCGGTCCTGGTCTCGGCCTCGTCCAGCGACCAGCCGCGGATCTCGGCAAGCTTCGCCAGGATGTGGGGCAGGAACGCCGGCTCGTTGCGCCGCCCGCGGTAGGGCGCGGGCGCGAGGTAGGGGCAATCGGTCTCCACGATGATCCGGTCGCCGGGCATGTCGCGGATCACGGCGCGCACGTCCTCGGCGGCCTTGAAGGTGGCGATGCCCGAAACCGAGAACCAGGCGCCCAGCGCCGCCGCCCGGGCCGCCAGCTCCGCGCCCGAGGTGTAGCAATGCATCAGGATACGGAAGGCGCCGCGCGCATGCTCCGCCTCCAGGATGGCGGCCATCTCGCCGTCCGCCTCGCGGGTGTGGACCACCAGCGGCAGGCCGGTTTCGCGCGCCGCGGCCACGTGGGCGCGGAATACCGTAGCCTGAATGTCGCGCGGACTGAGATCGTAGTGGAAGTCGAGGCCGGTCTCGCCGATGCCCACGACCCGTGGATCGGCCGCCAGCTCGACCAGGCGCGCGCACGCGAGGTCCGGGTCCTCCTTGGCCTCGTGGGGATGGGTCCCGACCGTGCACCAGATGCCCGGATGCTCGGCCACGCGGCGAACCGCGTCATAGTTCGAAACCCGGTCGCAGATGTTGACCATCAGCCGGACGCCCGACGCCAGCGCGCGGCTAATCACCGCCTCGCGGTCCTCGTCGAATTGCGGCGCGTGCAGGTTGACGTGGCTGTCGATCAGCATGGGGGCTCGTCTAGGCCGCCCGGGCGGCCTGGCGCAACTCCCCCAGGGCCGTGAACAGCGCGTCGGCGCGATCAAGGTTCAGCGCCTCCACCTCGCGCGGCAGGCGCTGCAGCGTCTCCCAGGCCTGCGCCCAGCGGTCGAGGCCGCCGATCCCCTGCCCGGCCCGATCGGTGGCGAAGCCGTGAACCCGCTCGGCCAGGCGGTCGAACAGCAGGTTGAACTGGGCGGCGCCCTCCCCGCCGCGGAACCGATCGGCGATGGACAGCGCCGTGGCCTCGTCGAGGCGCGGCAGACCCTCGATGATCGCGCGGGCCGCGTCGTCCATGGCGAGCGCGCCGCCGCCGGCCAGGGACCAGGCGCGGCCGGGCGCGCCGCCGGCCATCGTCGCCAGGCGCAGGGCGTCCTCGGCGCCGACGTCTTCGCGATTTCGCACGAAGGCCGCCGCGGCCTCGATCGGCAGGGGCGGGAACGCGAGCCGGCGGCAGCGTGAGCGGATGGTCGGCAACAGGCGGCCCGGCGCGTGGCTGACCATCAGCAGGACGCCGTGCGCCGGCGGCTCTTCCAGGGTCTTGAGGATGGCGTTGGCGGCGTTGACGTTGAGGTCGTCGGCGGCGTCGATGATCGCCACCCGGTGCGGCGCGCTGGCCGGCGACTTGGAGAAGAACTCGGAGAGCCCGCGCGCCTCATCCACCGGGATCACCTTGCGGGCCTTGCCGTCCTCGCCCAGCCGCTCCAACACCAACAGGTCGGGGTGCGCGTGGGCGATGATCTGCCGGCTGACCGGGTGGTCCGGGCTGGCGCCCAGAATCCCGTAGGCGGGCTCCGCCGGCGCGCCCAGCAGGCGGCGCGCCGCGCGATAGGCGAAGGTCGCCTTGCCGACGCCCTCCGGCCCGGTCAGCAGCCAGGCGTGATGCAGCCGGCCGCGCGCCCGGCTGGCTTCGAACGCCGCCTCGGCGGCCTCGTGGCCGGTGAGGTCGAAGACCTCCCGCGGGGGGCGGATCTCAGCCATGCACGGCGAGCCGGCCCTCGACCGCGGCCCAGACCCTGGCCTCGACCTCGCCCGGCGCCCCGGTCGCGTCGACCACCGCGCAGCGCGCGGGCTCCGCCGCGGCGATGGCCAGGAAGCCCGCGCGCAGGCGTTCGTGGAACGCCTCGCCCTTCGACTCGAAGCGCATCTCGGCTCCCCCCGCGCGCGCATGCGCCCGCTTCAGGCCCACCGCCGCCGGCAGGTCGAAGATCAGCGTCAGGTCGGGACGCGTGTCTTCCAGGATGTAGGTTTCCAGCGCCGCGATCAGCGCCGGGTCCGTTCCGCCGGCCGCGCCCTGATAGGCCCGCGTGGAATCGGCGAAGCGGTCGCAGACCACCCAGGCGCCGCAGGCCAGCGCCGGGCGGATCACCCGCTCCACGTGGTCGCGCCGGGCGGCGTACATCAGAAGCGTCTCGGTGACCGGGCTCCAGCGGTCGGCAGCCCCGTTCAGCACCAGTTCGCGGATCCCCTCGGCGCCCGGCGAACCGCCGGGTTCGCGCGTGGCGACCACCTCGCGACCGCCGGCCTGAAGGCGCGCCGCCAGGCGCTTGAGCTGGGTGGATTTCCCCGCTCCCTCTCCGCCTTCGAAGGTGATGAATCGACCCTGCGCCACTGGTGTCCCGATTCCGAAGTTCGCCAGCGTCAGCATAGATACCGAGCGAACTTCGGGATCGATAAGGACACCAGCAAGCCGACGCTTCCCGTGTGGTCTGCAGGTCTGAAGTTCCCATCGGCGCTTGCTGCAAGCCGGGTGGGAACTTCAGACCCACCACACGAGCGCAAAATGGCCGGTTCGCGCCTAAAGTCTAGGGGCGCAACACCCTGGCGTCGGTGAAGCCGATCCCGGCCACGCGATCGCGCATCGCAAAGGCCTCCGCCTCGTCCGCCGGCCCCGGCAGGACCACGCGGTAGAGCGTCGTCCCGCCGCGTTGCATAGGCTCGATGGTCGCGGTCCCGGCGACCGCCAGCTGGGTGACCGCCCGGCGCGCATTGTCCTGGTCGCTGAACGCGCCGGCCTGGATGCGGTAGATCTGCGCCGCGGGCGCCGGCATATCCTGGGCGGCGACCTCGCGCGACGATGGCGTGGCCGGCAAGGGTGACAGGGTGGACATCGCGACCGGCTCCGGCGGCGCGACCAAAGGCTTGGGCGCGGCAGCGGCCTGCGCGGCCTCGTCGAAGATCTCCTCGTCGGCCGGGCGCCGGGCGGCCGCCGGCATCAGGGAAGGCGACGACGGCGGGGTCGCCCGGGCGTAGCGCACACCGGCGTCCGGCCCGCCCAGCGGCGCGGGGCCCAAATAGCGCACCCGCACATGGGCCAGGCCCGCGCGGTCGTAGCCCAGTTCGCGCGCCGCGGCATGGCTGAGGTCGATGATCCGATTGTCCACGAAGGGACCGCGGTCGTTGACCCGAACCGTCAGCTTGCGGCCGTTGTCGAGGTTGGTCACCTCCACCATGGACGGCAACGGCAAGGTCGTGTGCGCCGCCGAGAACTGGCTCATGTCGAAGATCTCGCCGTTGGCGGTGGCCTTCATGTTGAAGGCATCGCCGTACCAGGAAGCGATCCCGGTCTGGTCGTAGTTCGGCTGCTCATGCGGCACGTACCAGATGCCGCCCACCTGGTAGGGCTCGCCGGTCTTGTAACCGCCGGCCCGCGGGGGCGCGCCCTTGGCCTGGGGTCCATAGCCCGGAGCCCGGACCGAATATTGCGGCGTCATGCAGCCGGCGAGCGCGGCGCCGGCCAGCAGAAGGGCGGCCCATCGGCCCGTCCGCGCCACCTGTCTGCGATCCATGACGAACCCCGCTCCTGCCGCTTGCCGAGGATCGAGCTTGCCGGCTCAAGCTTTCGCCAGGGTTAACCGGGTCTTGCCAAACGCCGCTGGGGGGCCGGAATGTGGGGCCAGGCGGCGGAGACCTCAGGCGATGCGGTTCGGGATCTTTTACGAGCACCAGTTGCCGAAGCCCTGGAACGAGGGCGACGAGGCGCGCCTGTTCCATCAGGCCCTGGACCAGGTCGTCCTGGCCGACCGGCTGGGCTACGACTACGCCTGGGAGGTCGAGCACCATTTCCTGGAGGAATATTCCCACTCCTCCGCGCCGGAGGTGTTCCTGGCGGCGTGCGCGGCGCTCACCAAGACCATCCGCGTCGGCCACGGCATCCGCCAGGTGATCCCCAACTACAACCATCCGGCCCGCACGGCAGAGGGCCTGGCGACGCTGGACATCATCTCGAATGGCCGGCTCGATTTCGGCATAGGCGAAGGCGCGACCCGGCTGGAGCTCGGCGGCTTCGGCATCCCGGCCAAGGAAAAGCGCGCCCTGGCGCTGGAGGCGGCCGAGCAGATCGCCAACATGCTGGTCATGGACCCCTACCCGGGATTCCAGGGGCGCGGCTTTTCCTTCCCCTGCCGCAACGTGGTGCCGAAGCCGATCCAGAAGCCGCATCCGCCCATGTGGATGGCCTGCACCAACCGCGACACCATCAAGGTGGCGGCCGCCAACGGCGTCGGCGCGCTGGCCTTCTCGTTCGTCGATCCCGAGGAGGCGCGTGACTGGGCGGAAATCTACTATGGGATCATCAAGTCGGATCAATGCGTCCCCATCGGCCACGCGGTGAACGCCAACATGGCGATGGTGTCGAACTTCTCCGTCCACCCCGACCGGGCCGAGGCGATCCGGCGCGGCCAGGAGGGCTTCGAGTTCTTCAGCTATGCGGTGAACGCGCTGGTGGCCCATGACGCCTTGCCTGGCCGCTCGACCCTGTTCGAGGATTTCCAGCGGTCCCGCGCCCGGAGCGACGAGGAGATCATCGCCGCCACCAGGGCCGCCGCCCACAACGCCAACGGCATCGGCACGCCCGCCGACATCCGCGACCACATCGCCGGCTTCCAGGACGCCGGCGTCGACCAGGTGATCTTCCTGCAGCAGGCCGGCCGCAACAAACATGAGCACATCTGCCAGTCCCTCGAACTCTTCGCCGCCGAGGTGATGGGCGAATTCAAGGCGCAGGTCGCTGGACGCGAGGCGAAGAAGGCCGCGGAGCTGGCGCCCTACATCGAAGCGGCCATGGCCCGGAAGCCATGGATGCAGCCGCTGGCCGCCGACGAGATTCCGGTGGTCCCGGCGTCGAGAGCCAAGGCGCAGATCAACGAGGTCAGTTCATCGGTTTGACGGGCAGTGGCGGACGGGGTGGGATTCGAACCCACGGTGGGCTTTCACCCACGGCGGTTTTCAAGACCGCTGCCTTAAACCACTCGGCCACCCGTCCGGGAGGCGGGTTCTAGCAGGCGTTGCGGCCGGGCTCCACTCGGGTCACCACGGCGCCTGGCCGCCCGACGCAAGAGGCCCCGGTCAGAGCCGGGGCCTTCCGCGACGAACGGCCTTGGACCGTTTGGGCTCGTCTGGAGTCAGGCGGCGAGCGCCGGCCCCGCGGCGCGACGGCGGCGCAGGCTCGCGCCGAGGCCGCCAAAACCCAGCAGCATCATCGCCCAGGTGGCGGGCTCGGGAACGGCCGACGTCGCCGAAAGGCTGCTGATCAGGAAATTCTCCCCACCTTTTTCGGCGGTCTCGTAGAAATCGAAATAGCGGTAGGTGTCCAGGCCGCTCAGCGAATGAAGACCTTCGGTTTGACCAGAAGTGACGTTGACGCCACTCGTCATACCGCCCTCGTGGTTGGTGGCGTAGACCGCCCAAGCTTCGTGGTCCGTCGTGCTGTTGGTCCCAAACTGCAGGGAATTCGCGAGCACATTGCCCCTCAGATTGTTAAGATCGAGCTCCACGAAGCCGTAGCCAAGGTGGATCTCGTCGTCGCCGGACGGATCATTGGCAAGACCGAGGCCTTTTTCGTCGCCGGCGGCGTGCTTGCCGAACAAATCCGTCGCATGGTTGGATTGGTCATAACCGTGCGCGACGATCGATAGGCCGGAAGCCATATAGGTTTCGTCCGGCCCGAGATTGTTATGGTGGGACGAGAAATCGAAGACCACCGGCGCCGCGCTGACGCCGGTCGCGACGGCCATCGCCGCACAGGTCAGAAGGAATATTCTCATCGTCTCGCCCCTATGACATCCGGAAGCCAACATGGTTAACCACCGTTACGCTTGCGGGCGAATGGATTCCCCTGACACGCGAGAACCTCCCCGATGACCCGCGAGGCCCGCCCCGGCGGCGCGGCTAAACCGGCTTCAACGGTTGGAAAGCGCCCGACGGCAGGTCGACCTCGATCCGGTCGCCCGGCCTCACCTCACCGCCCGCCAGCACCACGCCCATGACGCCGGCCTTGCGGACCAGCTCGCCGCCCCGCTTGTCGAGGCAGGCGGCCATCAGGCCTTGCTGCAGCTGGTCGAGCTGGTAGCAGGGGTTGCGCAGGCCTGTGACCTCGACCCGCGCCTCGTCGCCCAGCCGCAGGACCGCCCCCGTCGGCAGGCTCAGCAGGTCGATCCCGCGCGTCGTGACGTTCTCACCCATGAGGCCCGGGGTGACCGCAAACCCCTTGGCCGCGAGTTCGTGGAACAGTTCCGCCTGCAACAGGTGGACCTGCCGGACGTTCGGCTGCGTGGGGTCGCGCCGCCAGCGGCTGCGGTGCTTCACCGTGGCGCCGCAGTGCGCGTCACCCTCGACGCCTTGCCCAGCCAGCAGGCGGATGACCTCGCGGTTGGTCTTGTCGACGCCATGCCGAGCCTTGGCGCTGACCGCGACGACGGCGCCGTTCAATAGATAATCACGCTTCGGATGCTCTCCCCCGAATGCATCAGGTCGAAAGCCTCGTTGATCCGGTCGAGCGGCATCGTGTGGGTGATCATCGGATCGATCTCGATCTTGCCGTCCATGTACCAGTCGACGATCTTCGGAACGTCGGTGCGGCCGCGCGCGCCGCCGAACGCCGTGCCCTTCCAGACGCGGCCGGTGACCAGCTGGAAGGGCCGGGTGGAGATTTCCTTGCCGGCCTCGGCCACGCCGATGATCACGCTCTCGCCCCAGCCGCGATGGCAAGCCTCCAGCGCCTGGCGCATGACCTCGGTGTTGCCGGTGCAGTCGAAGGTATAGTCCGCGCCGCCGTCGGTCAGCTGGACCAGGTGGGTCACCACGTCCCCGCCCAGTTCCTTGGGATTGACGAAGTGGGTCATGCCGAACCGGCGGCCCCAGGCCTCGCGGTCGGGGTTGATGTCGACGCCGACGACCATGCCGGCGCCCACCATCTTCGCGCCCTGAATGACATTCAGGCCGATGCCGCCCAGGCCGAAGACCACCACGCTCGCGCCGGGCTCGACGCCGGCGGTGTTGACCACTGCGCCGACCCCGGTGGTCACGCCGCAGCCGATATAGCAGGCCTTGTCGAAGGGCGCGTCGGGGCGGATCTTCGCCACCGCGATCTCCGGCAGCACGGTGCAGTTCGAGAAGGTCGAGCAGCCCATGTAATGGAAAACCGCCTCGCCCTTGTAGGAAAACCGGCTGGTCCCGTCGGGCATCAACCCCTTGCCCTGCGTCGCGCGGATCGCCGTGCAGAGGTTGGTCTTGCGGGACAGGCAGCTTTTGCACTGCCGGCATTCGGGCGTGTAGAGCGGGATCACATGGTCGCCGGGCTTCACGCTGGTGACGCCCGCGCCCACCTCAAGCACCACGCCCGCGCCCTCATGGCCGAGGATCGAGGGGAACAGGCCCTCAGAGTCCAGCCCGTCCAGGGTGTAGGCGTCGGTATGGCAGATCCCCGTGGCCTTGATCTCCACCAGCACCTCGCCGGGGCGCGGACCCTCGAGGTCCAGTTCGACGATTTCCAGCGGGCGCTTGGCCTCGAACGCAACGGCGGCTCGGGTCTTCATGAGATGTCCTGGCGGGGCGATTTCGGGGGGCGACCATTTCGCATGCGCACGCGCTTGTGAAGGCCCGTTGCGCGCCGAGGCGCTTGTCCGGCAACAGAGACGCCGGATCGGCGTTAGGCCGACATGAGCGAACCCCAGGACTTGACTGCGGACGAGCGCAACCTCCTCATGGCGGCGTTGCACGCCCCCCTTTTCGACCACGACCCGGCGGTCATGGGCCTGTGCCTGCGCCTTTGCGGGCGGCGGCTGTTGCAGCGGGCCGGCGGCGTAGCCGTCGCCAACGGCTGGCGCGGGTCGCCGCATGCGTTCGTGCTCACCCGCGAGGGCTGGAGCCCGGTGAAGGCGGAACGGCGCCGCGCGCCAGTCCGGCGCGCTGGCTGAGCGCCCGATCAAAGGAGATCCGAAATGACCCAGCAATCCCTCCGCGTGACCTTGCTCGCTTGCGGGGCCGTGCTCGCCGCCTCCAGCCTGCTCATGGCGGGCTGCTCGAAAAAGGGAGAGACAACCACCACCACGACCTTGACCATGACGCCAGGACGCCCCGGCGTCGGGGGCGCCAACGCCGGCCCGGCGACCGCGCCCT
The DNA here is from genome assembly GCA_044445675.1 of Caulobacterales bacterium. Taxonomy (GTDB): domain Bacteria; phylum Pseudomonadota; class Alphaproteobacteria; order Caulobacterales; family Caulobacteraceae; genus Phenylobacterium. Next base: position 24,092 of record JBIOED010000028.1, read on the forward strand.
CAGGCAGCGGGGCCATGGGCGCCGCGACGACCGGCGCCGGCGGCGGCGCAGCCGGCGACATCGCGCAAACCGCGGCGGTTTCACCGCCCGCCAATGCTAACGGGTCAACGCCCGCGAGCCCTGGCGTCAGCGGCGGTCGCGGGGCGCCGGCAACGGCGGGCGCGGCGACGGTCGGCGCGGGGATGGCGTCGACCGCCGCCGGCCGCCCGAGCCCCACGGGCTTCGGCGCGACGAATTCGGGGCGCGCCGGGGGCATCGCCGCCGTCGGGGGCGCACGGGTGCCCAGCGGGAACTTGGGTGCTCCAGGCCCGACCGCAGCCGCAGCCGCGCCCGCGGGCGCCGCGGCCCCTGGATCGGCCGGCGGCGCGGCGCCGCGATAGATCGCCGCCGCAATCGCATTTAAGAGCCCGCAGGCGTCGGATAGGGCCTGCTCGTCGAAGCCGCTCTTAGGCGCTATGCGCCCTGGTCCGGCGCCAAGGACAGCGGCGGAGCCACCTCTTCCAGGGACATCCGCTCGGCCGAGACCCCGAGCCAGAGCTCGACGCCTGCGGCCAGCAGCATCAGCCCTCCGCCCAGCAGATAACCTGCGAAGACCTGGCTCCGCTCGCCGGTGTCGATCAGGGCGCCGAACAGCCATGGCGCGGCGAACCCGCCCAGCAAGGTGCCGAAGGCATAGAAGAGCGAGATCGCCACCGCCCGGATCTCCAGCGGGAACAGCTCGCCCACGGTCAGATAGGCCGCACTGGCGCCCGCGGAGGCGAAGAAGAAGATTACCATCCAGGCCAGAGTCTGGGTCTCCGCGGTCAGCATGCCGCGTGCGAACATCCAGCCGGTGAGGCAGAGCAGAGCCCCCGCCAATCCGTAGGTCCCCGAGATCATGGGCTTGCGCCCCAGGGTGTCGAAGAGGCGCCCGAGCAACAGGGGGCCGGCGACATTGCCCAGCGCGAACGGCAGGATGAACCAGCCGACCCGGGCGGCCGGGACTACATAAAACTTCGTGAGGACAAGCGCGTAGGTGAAGAAGATCGCGTTGTAGCAGAACGCCTGGGTGGCCATCAGCACCAGGCCCAAGGCCGTTCGCCGCGGATGCCGCCGCAGCAAGGTCGTCGCGATCTCCGTCCAGCTCGTCGTCCCGCGATGGACGAAGCGTAGCTTTGGCGCGTCGCCGGCCGCCGGCGGCAGCGCTGTGTCGCGCGCGATCCGTCGCTCGATATCAGCCACCACCGCCTGGGCCTCCTCGGGCCGGCCATGGGTCATCAGCCAGCGCGGGCTCTCAGGGATGAACCGGCGAATATAGATCACGATCCCGGCCAGCAGGCCGCCGACGATAAACGCCAGCCGCCAACCCCAGGCCTGAGGCAGGATCGCCGGATCCAGCACGACGATGCTGGCGACGCCGCCCATCGCCGCGCCGATCCAGAAACTGCCGTTCACGGCCAGGTCCGTGTAGCCGCGCCGCCGGGCGGGGATCAGTTCCTGGATCGCCGAGTTCACTGCGCCGTACTCGCCGCCGATGCCCGCGCCGGTCAGGAAGCGAAACAGCAGGAACGAGCTGAAATTCCACGAAAAGCCCGTGGCGATCGTGGCGACCAGATAGACCGCAACCGTAAGGGTGAAGAGCTTGCGCCGCCCCAGGGTGTCGGTGAGCCGCCCGAACACCAGAGCGCCGAGCACCGCGCCGAGGATGTAGGCGCTGGCGGTCATGCCGATCTGGCCGGACGTCAGGCCCAGCGCCTGCGGCCGCTGGATGGCCGGCGACAGCGATCCCACCAGGGTGACTTCCAGGCCGTCCAGAATCCAGGTGATGCCGAGCGCGGCCACCACGAGCCAATGGAACCGGCTCCAGGGCAGCCGGTCGAGCCTGGCCGGCACGTCGGTCGCAAAAACCTCGCCCACGGTGGCCATGCCGATCCCCTCGCCGCCTGCGTCCGGCTTCAACGCGCGAAGGTCAAGCTTGGGTTCCGGCCCTGGACCGTTGTATGCGGCCTGATGCCCACCGACGATATCCTGGTCGACGCCCGCGGCCACCGCTGCCCGGTGCCGACGCTTCAATTGCGCAAGGCGCTGGAGACCGCCCCGGCCGGAACCCGGGTGCGGCTGCTGGCCGACGATCCCATGGCCCGCATCGATGTCCCCCACTTCATCGCCGAGGTCGGCGCGGAGATCGTCGACCGGGAGGAGATCGAGGGCGGCTTCAGCTTCCTGGTGGCGAAGCCATAGGCTTGGCGCCGCGCAAATCGGCCAGGGCGAAGCGCGCCTCGTGGGCGTCGATGGCGATCTCCACCTCGGTCGCCAGCGCTCCGCCGAAGAAGATGGCGTTCACGTTCCACGAGAGCCAGATCAGGAAGATCACCACCGTGGCGATCGAGCCGTAGGTGGCGCCGAGCGTCGATATCTCCTCCACATAGAAGGCCGTCGCCCATGAGGCGAACAGGCACAGCACCGCGGCGCTGAACCCGCCCAGCAGCGATGCGCGCCAGTTTACCGGCCGCCGCGACATGGCCCAGCGGTAGACCAGGCTCATGCCTAGCGTCATGAAGGCGCTGGCCCAGGTCCATTCGCTGTAGAGCCAGGAGACCCCGCGCAGCGGCCGAAGGTCGAAGGCCGAGCCCATCACCCGCAGGCCGAAGAACACTGCCGAGACCACCGCCAGCAATATAAATGTAGCCACAAGCACGACCAGCGCCATCACGTTGAAGCCGACGAATCCGCGCGGCTCGTCCTCGTCATGAATGAACGACAGGCCGGCCAGCATCGCCTTGAAGCCGCGGTGGGCGGCGTAGAGCCCGATCAG
>JBIOED010000029.1:0-26854 GCA_044445675.1 Caulobacterales bacterium
GCCCTATTCGCCGGCCACCGGCCTGCCGATCGAGAGCCAGACCGTCAGCCAGATGGTCGACAAGCTGACCGCCCTGGCCGAGGGCGAGCGCATCTACCTGCTGGCGCCGGTGGTGCGCGGCCGCAAGGGCGAGTACCGCAAGGAGATCGCCGAGTGGCAGAAAGCCGGGTTCCAGCGGCTGAAGATCAACGGCGAGTTCTTCCCCATCGAGGACGCGCCGGCCCTCGACAAGAAGTTCAAGCACGACATCGACATCGTGGTCGACCGTCTGGTGACCAAGCCCGGCCAGGAGACCCGCTACGCCGACAGCCTCGAACAGGCGCTGCGCCTGGCCGACGGCATCGCCGTCGCCGAGTGGGCGGACAAGGACCCGACCGAGGAAGAGCCCAAACGGCTGATTTTCTCCGAGAAATTCGCCTGCCCGGTGTCCGGCTTCACGATCTCGGAGATCGAGCCCCGCCTGTTCTCGTTCAACAACCCCTACGGCGCCTGCCCGGTCTGCGACGGCCTGGGCATGAAGCTCGCCTTCGACGCAGACATGGTCGTGCCCGACAAGGACAAGACCCTGCACAAGGGCGCGATCTCGCCCTGGGCCAAGGGCCCCTCGCCGCTCTACACCCAGACCCTGCAGGCGCTGGCGCGGCATTACGATTTCTCGATGGACGTCCCGTTCTGGAAGCTTCCGGAGGCGGCCAGGCAGGTGATCCTGCACGGGTCGGGCGGGGAAAAGATCCGCTTCATCTACGACGACAACGCCCGCAAATATGAGGTCAACAAGACCTTCGAAGGCGTGTTGCCGAACCTGGAACGCCGCTGGCGCGAGACGGACTCGTCCTGGGTCCGCGAGGAGCTCGGCCGCTACCAGTCGGAGACGCCGTGCGAAGCCTGCCACGGCTATCGCCTGAAGCCGGAAGCCCTGGCGGTGAAGATCGCCGGCCAGCACGTGGGCGAGGTCAGCCACCTCTCGATCAAGCACGCCAAGGACTGGTTCGAGGGGCTCGAAGGCTCCCTGACCGACAAGCAGATGGAGATCGCGCGCCGGATCCTGAAGGAGATCGTCGACCGCCTGCGCTTCCTGGTCAACGTCGGCCTGGACTACCTCGACCTGTCGCGCGCCTCCGGCACGCTCTCCGGCGGCGAAAGCCAGCGCATCCGGCTGGCCAGCCAGATCGGCTCAGGCCTGACCGGGGTGCTCTATGTGCTCGACGAGCCCTCCATCGGCCTGCACCAGCGCGACAACGCCCGCCTGCTGGTCAGCCTCAAGGGCCTTCGCGACCTCGGCAATTCAGTGCTGGTGGTCGAGCACGACGAAGAGGCGATCATGACCGCCGATCACGTCATCGACATGGGTCCGGCCGCCGGCGTGCATGGCGGCGAGATCATCGCCGAGGGTACGGCCGCCGACATCATGGCCGAACCCCGCAGCCTCACGGGCCAGTACCTCGCCGGGACGCGCGAGATCGCCGTGCCGCAGGAGCGCCGGCCGATCTCCAAGAAGAACGTGCTTCGCGTGATCGGCGCCACCGGCAACAACCTGAAGAACGTCACCGCCGAGATCCCGCAGGGCACCTTCACCTGCATCACCGGCGTCTCGGGCGGCGGCAAATCGACCTTCACCATCGAGACGCTCTACAAGGCCGCGGCGCGACGGCTGCACAACGCCTCGGACGCCCCGGCGCCGCACGAGCGGATCGAGGGGCTGGAACTGTTCGACAAGGTCATCGACATCGACCAGTCACCGATCGGCCGCACGCCAAGATCCAACCCCGCGACCTACACCGGCGCCTTCCAGCCGATCCGCGACTGGTTCGCAGGCCTGCCGGAGGCCAAGGCGCGCGGCTACGGCCCGGGGCGGTTCAGCTTCAACGTCAAGGGCGGGCGCTGCGAGGCCTGCCAAGGCGACGGCCTGATCAAGATCGAGATGCACTTCCTGCCCGACGTCTATGTCACCTGCGACGTCTGCCACGGCCACCGCTACAACCGCGAAACCTTGGAAATCCTGTTCAAAGGCAAGAGCATATCGGACGTTCTTGACATGACCGTCGATGAGGCCGCCGAGTTCTTCAAGGCCGTGCCGGTGCTGCGCGAGAAGATGGCGACGCTGAAGCGGGTCGGCCTGGGCTACGTGAAGGTCGGCCAGTCCTCCACCACCCTGTCCGGCGGCGAGGCGCAGCGGGTGAAGCTGTCCAAGGAGCTGTCGCGCCGGGCCACCGGCAAGACCCTCTACATCCTGGACGAGCCCACCACCGGCCTGCATTTCGAGGACACCAAGAAGCTCCTGGAGGTGCTCCACGAACTGGTCGACCAGGGCAACACCGTGGTGGTCATCGAGCACAACCTCGACGTGGTGAAGACCGCCGATTGGGTCATCGATTTCGGCCCCGAGGGCGGCGACGGCGGCGGCGAGATCGTCGCCGTGGGCACGCCCGAACAGGTCGCCGCCAACGCCAAGAGCTGGACCGGCCGCTACCTCGCCGAACTCCTGGAGCGCCACGAGCAGCGGCGCGTGGGACGGGTGAAGCAGCTAGCCAGGGCCTAAGACAACATCCCTCCCCAAGACGGGGAGGGATGTATAGCCTAGCTCCATTCATTTGAGAGATTGGAGCCAGCATGATCCTTTACGGCGCGCCGAATCCCGCCCCCAATCCGCGCCGCGTGCGCATCTTCCTGGCCGAGAAGGGCATCGCCCTGCCCGAGACGCGGGTCGACATGATGAAGCGCGAGCATAAGTCGCCGGAGTTCCGCGCCAAGAACTCCATGGGCCAGCTGCCGGCGCTGGAACTGGACGACGGCACCTGCATCGCCGAGACCGTCGCCATTTGCCGCTACTTCGAGGAGATCCATCCCGAACCGCCGATGTTCGGGACCACGCCGGTGGGAAAGGCGCTGGTGGACATGTGGGTGCGCCGGACCGAGTTCACGGTGATGATGCCGGTAGGCAATTTCTGGCGCCACGCCCACCCGCGCACCGCCGCGCTGCTGACCCAGTTCAAGGACTTCGGGGAGTCCAACAAGGAGACCTACAAGGGCGCCCAGCGCTACCTGGACCGCGAACTTGAGGGCAAGACTTGGCTGGCCGGCGAGCGCTACTCCATGGCCGACATCTGCCTCTTGACCACGGTCGACTTCGCCGGCTGGATCGGCCTGCCGCTGGAGGCGGAATACGCCAACCTCAAGGCCTGGCGCGAGCGCGCCACGGCCCGGCCGAGCGCCGACGCCTAATCCGGCGCCGACAGCGTCCGGTAGGCCGCCAGGAATGGCGTCTGGGCGATCACCAGATAAATCGGCGCGATCACCAGCTCGGCGATCAGGCCGAAGGCATAGGCGCCCGGCCGTTCCGCGAAGGCCTGCGGATCGGACAGGCTGACGGGCGCCAGCGTGTGGAAGCCGCCGATCGCCGCCTGCGCCACGGCGGTCAGGATGAAGATCACCAGGGCGATCAGCGCCAGCAGGCAGAGCGCCAGCAGGACCATGCCGAACAACGCCCAGAACCGCCCGCGCGTCAGCCGCCAGGAGTCCGCCAGCCCGAACCGCCCGGTGGCGAAATTGGCCGGCCCCGCCAAGCTGATGCGGATCAGGAGCCAGGCGACGAACGCCAGGAAGGCCAGCGTGCCCAGGCCGGCCGCCAGCCCGCTGACCTGTTCGAGCCGGCGCAGCGCCACAAAGCCCACGGTCATCAGCGCCGCGAAGAGCACCATCAGCGTCAGCCAAAGGCCGAACAGCCGGCCTTCGTCGCGGCTGAAACGCAGGTAATAGAACCTGGGCGCGGTTTCAGGCCGCAGGTTCATGCGGTAGAGCGCGGCCAGCACCACCCACTGGATCGCCGCGCCGCCCAGACCCAGAACCAGGCCGCCCACCACGCTGCCGGCCATCCCGGCCTGCTGGCGGGTTCTGACCGCCAGAGTCGCGATGACGATGGCGATGAAGGCCAGCACCACTAGGCCCACGAAGCTGAGGAGCGAGAACAGGCACCAGCCCAGCACCACGCGCCACCGGGCGCGCAGGACCTGGAAGCCTTCCACGGCGGCATCGCTGGCGGAAAAACTGATCATCGGTGGCGTCCGGCCCAGTCCTCGCTCGGCCTAGCCGTGCTCGGTCCGCACGCGCAGCGGATTGGCCGGCTGGTCGCCATGCATCTGCTGATAGGCGACCGCGAACGGGGCGTAGATCATCACCAGCTGGACGATCGAGATCAGCATCTGGATCACGAAGGCGGCCGCCCCGGCGATCAGCGCTACCGGCGTCCCGCCCTGGCTGACCGCCTCGGGGCCGCCCGCCAGTTCCATCACCACGAACCAGATGACCGTCACCAGCACCCAGACCATGATGTAGAAGATCACCGACAGTACGATCATCCCGAACATCGGCCAGAACCGCCCGCGGGTGAGCGCCCAGGCTGCGACCAGGGAGATGTGCCGCTCCTTGAAGGCCATCGGGGTCGCCAGCGACAGCCGCACGCCTACCCAGATCGTCAGCACCGCCACCAGCGGGGCCACGATGAAGCCCACCGCCGATCCACCCTGCTCGGCTACCGCCACGGCGACGAAACCGGCCAGCAGGCAGAGCAAGCCGATGGCGAACAGGATCAGGTTCACCAGCGTCAGCCGCAGTTCGTCGGCGCCCAGGCGCAGGTGCAGGAATCCCGGCTGCTCCGGACGCAGCACCAGGCGATAGATGCCGCCGGTGATGATCGAGATCAGCACCACGGCCAGCAACAGCACCAGCAGGAAGGCCGGGATGGAATGCACCAGCTTGGTGGCGAAGACCTGGGCGTCCTCGGCGGAGAACTGCCCCTTGCGCAGGATGGCGATCGCGTCGGCGCCCAGGCTGCTGAGCATGACCTCGCCGATGATCAGCATGCCGCCGGCGTAGATGCCGCTCCAGGCAAGGATGGTCGCGGGTCGTTCCCGCGTCAGGCGGAAGCCCTCTAGCGCGGCTTCACTCGCGGAAAACCGATTCATCCCTGTCCCTAGGCCCGACCCTACAGCGTAGGAACGAGTCGGCCTCCCCTTTGGATGCAAGGTTGGGGCTCGCTCCCTGCAGGTGCAAGGCCCCGCTCGCGATCTCGCCGGATCGTTGCTAGTTAGCCACGCATGAAGGCAAAGCCCGTACACGTCGTCGGCGGCGGCCTCGCCGGCTCGGAGGCGGCCTGGCAAATCGCCCAGGCCGGCGTCCCCGTGGTGCTGCACGAGATGCGCCCCGTTCGCGGCACCGACGCCCACCAGACCGACCGCCTGGCCGAACTGGTCTGCTCCAACTCCTTCCGGGCCGACGACTGGGCCGGCAATGCGGTGGGCCTGCTGCACGCCGAGATGCGCCGGCTAGGCTCGATCATCCTCAGCTGCGGCGACGCCAACCAGGTTCCGGCCGGCGGCGCCCTGGCGGTCGACCGTGACGGCTTCGCCCAGGCCGTCACCGACCGGCTGGAGGCGCACCCCCTGGTGACCATCGCTCGAGAGGAGGTGGCCGGCCTGCCGCCCGCCGAATGGGACAGCGTTGTGGTCGCCACCGGTCCCCTCACCTCGCCGGCCCTGTCGGCGGCGATCCTGCAACTCACCGGCGAGGGCGAGCTGTCGTTCTTCGACGCCATCGCGCCGATCGTGCACCTGGAGAGCATCGACATGGGCGTGGCCTGGCGCCAGTCGCGCTACGATGAGGAAGGCCCCGGCGGCGACGCGGCGGCCTACATCAACTGCCCCATGGACCGCGCGCAGTATGAGACCTTCGTCGACGCCCTGCTGGCCGGGCCAAAGTCGGAGTTCAAGGACTGGGAGCACGTCCCCTATTTCGACGGCTGTCTGCCGATCGAGGTGATGGCCGAGCGCGGCCGCGAGACCCTGCGCCATGGCCCCATGAAGCCCGTCGGCCTCACCAACGAACACGACCCACAGACCAAGGCCTGGGCCGTCGTCCAGCTGCGGCAGGACAACGCCCTGGGTACGCTGTGGAACATGGTGGGCTTCCAGACCAAGCTGAAGCACGGCGCCCAGACCGAGGTTTTCCGCACGATCCCGGGGCTGGGCAAGGCGGTGTTCGCCCGGCTCGGCGGGCTGCACCGCAACACCTTCCTGAACTCGCCGGCCTTGTTGGACGCCAGCCTGCGCTTGAAGGCCGACCCGCGCCTGCGCTTCGCCGGCCAGATCACCGGCGTGGAAGGCTATGTGGAAAGCGCCGCGGTGGGCCTGCTGGCCGGCCGCTTCGCGGCGGCGGAGCGCCTGGACCAGATCGCGGCCCCGCCGCCGCCCACGACCGCCCTGGGCGCCCTGATCGGCCACATCACCGGCGGCCATCTCGACGCCGGCCCCCAAGCGGGCGGAGGCCGCTCGTTTCAGCCCATGAACATCAACTACGGCCTCCTGCCGCCGCTCGACCCGCCCCGCCACGGCGCCGACGGCAAGCGCCTGCCACACAAGGAGCGCGGCCGGGCGAAGAAGCGGCTGATGGGCGAGCGCGCGCTGGCGGACCTGGACCGGTGGGTAGAGGCGTAGCCTTCCCTCCCCGTAATGGGGAGGGTGGCGACGCCGCAGGCGGAGACGGGTGGGGAATGGTGGGCCGGAATGCTGACTCAGCGCTTGAACGCGAGTTCCCCACCCTGGCCGCTTTGCGGCCTGTCCCTCCCCATTAAGGGAGGGATGGGTTCAGATCCGGCCCCTGGCCACGGCGATGGTCAGGCGCAGGCGGCGCGCGAAGTCGTTGCTGGCCGGGCGTCCGGCCAGGGCGGCGTGGGCGACCGCCGGGAAGGCCGCGACGCTGAGGTTGCGCGAGGCGCTGCGGGCGGCGTGGATCACCTTCAGGAAGACCGGGCGCAGGTCCGGGTCGTCCGCCAGGCGCTTGCCCAGCGCCCAGGCCGAGCCGCCGGCGAGCGCCATCTTCGCCTCGGTCGCCGGATCGAGCATTTGCGCGGCCAGCTGGGCGCCGAGGCCGCCGGTATCGCGCGCCCAGTCGAGCAGTTCGGCCTCGGTCATCGGCGTGGGGTCGAGCTCGCGGTAGCGGGCGTCGATCATGGTCTCCAGGGGCTCCCGCGGGAGCCCGCGGCGGGCGACCGCGCCGGCCAGCGCCTGCGCCGCCGGATGCTGGCGCACGGGACGGCCTGCGAACATCTCCTCCAAGGTCTCGCGCCACCAGGTAAGCCGCATCTCGCCCAACAGGGCGTTGGAAGCCACCCTCGGCGCGCGCGCCAGCTCGTGATCGAAGGCATAGAGCGCAATGACGTCCGCGCGGGCCTCGGCGCTCGCGATGAACCGGCTGGACAGCCACCGGTCCGGGTCGACCCGACGGATCAGGGCGTCGAGGTCGCCGGTGTCTGGACTTGGGGTGTCCGGATTTGGGCCGTCTTCGCTCATGACCCGCACAATGCAAGAGGCCCGCCACGGCGGCGGGCCTCCGACATCTCACATGACTCGGCGATCAGCCGAAGATCGTCTGGTTCATGGTCATGCACACCAGCATCGGCACCGAAAGGAAGGTGTTGATACGGGAGAAGATCATGCCCTTGCGTCCGGCCGCAGCCTTGGCGTCGGCGTCGGCCTCGACGATGCCGAGCGAGATCTTCTGCGCCGGCCAGATCGCGCCCCAGACGTTGAGCATCATGATGATGCCCAGCCACATCCCGAGGCCGATGAAGCTGTGCGCGGGCGCGACGGGGTGTTCCATCAGACCCAGCGTCAGGGCCTGGACGAGAAAGCCCCGGTTGAAGGCCAGGATCAGGCCCATCAGGACCGTGAACAGCGCCGACCAGCGGAACCAGAACATGGCTTCCGGCGCGATGAACTTGGAGATCGCCGGCTTCAGCTCGGCGGGGATTTCCGGCATCTTCCGGGTCTGGACGAAGTTGAAATACCAGAGCAGGCCGATCCACATGATGCCGAACAGCACGTGCAGCCAGCGGAACACCGCCTGCCAGAAGACCTCCGGCCCGTACGGATTGTGCATGTAGTATCCGGCGACGATGATCAGCGCGATGATGAAGCTGACGATCAGCGTGTTGCGGAGATTCGAGAGAAGTCCGGCCATTGTGCGCCCTCCTGATTCCTGACCCTAAAGCTCAGGTATAGGGCGTTTTGACGCACTCGGAAACGGTCAGACGGCGATCAGCGCCAGCGCCAGCCGGCGGCCCTCGGAGGTCAGCACGTTGTAGAGCCTGGCGGCCGCCGGCGTGTCCATGAATTCGAAGCCCATTCCGGCGGCCAGCAGCGCTTCGCGGACGGCCCGTGGCGGCTGGGCGTTGCGGGGGCCGACGCCCAGCAGCAGGAACTCCACCTCCGCCCGGCCGGCCGCGAAAACGGCGGCCAGTGACTCGACCGTCAGGTCCGCCAGCGCCGTAACCGGCCAGGGTTGCGCCTGGTCGGCGACCACCAGCAGCGAGCCCGCATGCCACGCGCCGGACAGGCGGAAGCCGCCATCGCCATAGCCGTCGATGGTGGGGGCGTCGCGGGCCACGGCGCGCTCGCCGGCCTAGTAGCGGACCGTGCTCGGCTTCAGCGGCTCGGCGACCTCGTCCTCGCCCTTCCGCTTCACGCCCCACAGCAGGATCACCGGGGCGGCGATGTAGATCGAGGAGTAGGTGCCGATGCCGATGCCGAACAGCATGATCACCGACAGGCCGTAGAGCGTCGGCCCGCCGAACACGGCCAGGGCCACCAGCGCCAGGACCGCCGTCAGGCTGGTGATGATGGTCCGGGTCAGCATCTCGTTGATCGACATGTCGATCACCTCGTCCAGAGGCATGCGCTTGTACTTGCGCAGGTTCTCGCGGAACCGGTCGAACACCACGACGGTGTCGTTCATCGAATAGCCGATGATGGTGAGGATCGCGGCCACCGACTTCAGGTCGAACTCGATCTTGCCCGCGCGGCCCAGGATGGCGATCAGGCCGAAGGTTAGGAAGACGTCGTGGAACAGGGCGGCCACCGCCCCCAGGCCGAACTGCAGTTCGAAGCGGAACCAGATGTAGAGCAGCATCAGCAGGATCGCGAGGCCGAGCCCGATCACGCCGGAGGTCAGCAGTTCGCCGGAGACGGTCGGGCCGACCACGTCGGTGCTGACGAACCGCACCTTGCCCAGCGTCTGGGTGAGCTTGGCCTGCACCCGCGTCACGGTGGCGCTGATGTCGGCGCCGGCCGGAGCCTGGAAGCGGACCATGGCGGAGGACGGGGCGCCGACGCCTTGAACGCCAACGTCGCCGATGCCCAGGCCGTCCAGGGCGCCGCGCACCGTGCCTAGGTCAATGGCCTTGGGCGCGGTGGAAATCTCCATCACCGTGCCGCCCTTGAAGTCGATGCCGCAGGTCAGCCCGCCGCAGGGCGGCTTGAGCGGATAGAGCGTCAGGAACAGCGAGCCTGCCACCGCCAGGATGGAGAGGGTGGCGAACACTCGCGATAGCCGCACGAACCGGAAATGCGTCCGGACCGGCAGGACCTTGATAAGGGGCCAGAATTTCAAAGCTTGGGCTCCCTTACGCGATCGGCAGCGTCTTCGGCCGGGCGGTGCGGAACCACCAGGCCAGAAGCACTTGGGTGACGAGGACAGCCGAGAACACGGTGGTCAGCACGCCGATGGCCAGGGTCCAGGCGAAGCCGCGGACAGGCCCGGAGCCGAACTGGAACATGATCATCGCCGAGAGGATGTGGGTGATGTTGGCGTCGAAGATGGTGGCCAGCGCCAGCGAGAACCCGGATTCCATCGAGGCGATCAGCGTGCGCCCGGCGCGCAGTTCGTCGCGCATCCGCTCGTAGATCAGCACGTTGGCGTCCACCGCCACCGCCAGGGTCAGGATCAGGCCCGCGATGCCCGGCAGGGTCAGCGTCGCCTGGGTGAAGCTCATGATCCCCACGATCATCAACCCGTTGACCGCCAGGGCGATCAGCGAGATGCCGCCGAACAGGAACCCGTAGATGGCGATCATGAAGACCATCGTCGCCACCAGGCCGACGATGGCCGAGGTGGCCCCTGCCCGCACGGCGTCGGCGCCCAGTTCGGCCCCCACCGTCCGCTGCTCTTCGACCTTCATGGGCGCCGGCAGAGCCCCGGCCCGCAGCAGGACCGACAGCTCGTTGGCGCTTTCCGGCGTGAAGTGGCCGGTGATGCGGCCCGAGCCGCCGGGGATCGGTCCCTCGATCACCGGCGCCGAGATGATTTTCTTGTCGAGCACGATGGCGAAGCGCTTGCCGACGTTCTGGCGGGTGGTGTCGCCGAACCGCCGGGCGCCCACGCCGTTGAAGCGGAACTCCACCACCGAGCCGCCGCTCTGCTGGTCGAAGCCCGGCTGGGCGTTGGTCAGCATCTCGCCGGTGACCACGGAGCGCCGCTTGACCACATAGCTGGGCGCGAAGCCGTCGGTGGAGACCAGTTGCTCGTCACCCGGAGGGATGCGCCCCGCGGCGATATCTTCCGGCGTGGCGTTTTCATCGACCATCTGGAAGGTCAGCTTGGCGGTCTGCCCGATGATGGCCTTCAGCTTCTCCGGGTCGCTTTCGCCGGCCGCCTCGATGACGATGCGGTTCTTGCCCTGGCGGACCGGGTTCACTTCCTTGGTGCCCATCTGGTCGATCCGGCGACGGATGACCTCGATGTTCTGTTCGACGGCCTTGGCGGCCTCGGCGTCGAAGGCCTCGGGCACGAAGGCCACGCGAATGCGCTGGTCGGGCTGGACGGAGACGGTGATGTCGCGGCCGCCCGGCGCGCCGGGCAGCGGCGTGCCGATGGCGCCGCGCAGCGCGGTGACGGCGTCGTTCAGCTGCGCCGGATCGGTGATCCGTACGTTGATCTCGCCGTTGTTCACGCCAAGCCCGGTGAACGCGATCTGCTTGTCGTGGAAGGTGGTGCGGACGTCCTCGGCGAGGTTGGTCAGCTTCTCGTTGCGCAGCGCCACGGTGTCGACCGAATAGAGCAGCCGCGAGCCGCCCTGCAGGTCGAGGCCCAGGTGCAGGGTGTTCTTCGGCATGAAGGGCGGCAGGGCGTCACGCACCTTCGCCGGCAACAGATTCGGCAGCGTGAACAGCAGGCCGAACACCGTCGCCAGGATGACGAGGACCACCTTCCAGCGGGCAAGATTCATCATGGCTGGAGGATGGCCCTTAGGTCTTGGCGTCGTTGGCCGGGGCCGGCGCGCCGCGCGCGTCCACCTCGGAGATCATCGCCTTGCGGACCTTGATGGTCACGCCTGTGGCGATCTCGACGCCGACCGTGGCGTCCTCGACGCGCACGATCTTGCCCATGACGCCGGAGTTCAGCACCACCGTGTCGCCGCGCTTCAAGGCCTTGATCATCGCCTGATGCGCCTTCGCCCGCTGCGATTGCGGGCGGATCATCAGGAAATAGAAGATCAGGATCAGCGGGACGAAGAAGATCAGCGGCTGGATCATCGCTTCGAGGCCGCCGCCGGCGGCGCCGCCACCGAGGGCTTGGGCATAGGCTGGGCTGGCGAACATGGCCTCTCCGGAATGCAGTGCGGCGGCGGCCTCCCGGAGGCCCCCGCTCGAAGTCGGCGGAAGCTATGCGCTGCGCCCCGGATTTGCAATGGAACCACCCTCTTTGTCTTGAGGAAGAAGAACCGTCTCCTCCGCGCCCTTCGGCTTTTGCCCCGGCGCGCTCGGCGGGTTAAGCGTCGCAGCCATGACCCACGAGCTGGAACCGGCCCTGACGCGGATCGCCGAAGCCCTGGAGCGCCTGGCCCCCGCACGGCCGCAGGCGCCAGATTTCGCGGTGGCGCGGCTGTTCCGCCACGACCCGGCGACAGGCGCCTTCCATCCGGCGCCGGACTATCCCCTGCCGCTGGAGGCCCTGGTGGGCATCGAGCGGCAAAAGCACCGCTTCGTGGAGAACCTGCGGCGGTTCGCCGACGGCCTGCCCTGCAACCACGTCCTGCTTTGGGGCGTCCGCGGCACGGGCAAGAGCTCGCTGGCCAAGGCCGCCTTTCTGCACGTCGCCGACGGTGAGCGCGACATCAGGCTGCCCGACCTGAAGCTGGTGGAGGTAGACCGCGACCAGGTCACCGCGCTGCCCGCCCTGTTCGACAGCCTGCGCGCGCGACCGGAGCGCTTCCTCGTGCTTTGCGACGACCTCTCGTTCGAGGAAGGCGCGGCGGCGGCCAAGGCGCTGAAATCCGCACTGGAGGGCGGTGTCTCCGGGCCGCCGGCCAATGTGCTGTTCACCGCCACCTCGAACCGGCGCCACCTGATGCCCAGGTCTCATGGTGAAAAAGGGGGCCACGGCGAGGACCGCGGCCTGGTCGCCACCGCCGAGGACGCCGAGGAGGAGGTCAGCGTCTCCGACCGCTTCGGCCTGTGGATCGGGTTCCCGCCCATGGACCAGGCCACCTACCTGGCCGCCGTGCAGCGCTATGCGGAGAGCTACGGCCTGGGCGCGCCCGACCTCGACCGCCGCGCCCTGCAGTGGGCGCAACTGCGCGGCGCCCGATCCGGCCGCGTCGCCTGGCAGTTCATCCGCGACCTGGCGGGAGAACTGGGGAAAGCGCTGCCGCTCTGACCTTCCCTCCCCGACACGGGGAGGGTGGCGAGGCGAAGCCGAGACGGGTGGGGAATGGTGGGCCTGGACTCTGAACTCAGAGCTTGAACGCGACTTCCCCACCCTGGCCGCTTCGCGGCCTGTCCCTCCCCGTTAAGGGAGGGAAAAACGCCTACTTCGGCAGCACAAGCTTCGGGTCGACCGGCCGGGCGTGCGGGTCGCCGGGATTGGGGGCGTAGCGCACCTCGAAATGCAGTTGCGGCTCCGGCACGCCGCCGGTGTTCCCAGCCTGGCCGATCTGCTGTCCCTGGGTGACCTTCTCACGGTTCTTCACATCGATGCGCGAGAGATGGCCATAGGCCGTCACCCAGCCGTCGGCATGCTTGATCAGGACCAGGTTGCCGAAGCCGGGCACCTGGTCGCCGGCGTAGACCACGTCGCCGGCGGCGGCGGCGCGGACCGGCGCGCCCGCCTCGGCCTGGATGTTGATCCCGTCGTTGCGCTGGCCGCCGGCCTTGGGGCCGAAGTCGGAGATGATGTCGCCGCGCAACGGCCACAGGAACCGGCCCTTGCCCATCTGCGAGACCTGGGCGTCGGTGGGCGCGGCCGCCGCCTGGGGCAACTGTGCGGCGGGCGTTTGGGCGCCCGCGGGCGGGATGTAGGGCCGCGGCGTCTGGCCGGACGGCTGATAGGGCTGCGGGTGGGACGGAAGCTGGGCGTCCCCACGCGATGGCTCCGCCGGGCGCGGATAGCTGCGCGACGGCCGCTCGGACGGCGCGGACGTCTCTCCGCCGCGCTCGCGATAGCCGTCCGGCAGATAGACCTTCTGACCGGCCCGCACGGACCTTACGCGGCGCGACATCTCGTTCTCGCTGCGCAGGCGCTCGACGCTGACCCCGAAGCGCTCGGCGATGCCGGCCAGGGTGTCGCCGGCGACGGCGGTATAGACGTGCTCGGTGAAGCTGGGCCCCCGCAGCACCTGGCCCGCACGGACCTTCGAACTCCGCAGGTGATTGATCGCCTTCAGCTGGCCGATGTCGGTGTCGAGCCGGTCGGCCACGGTGGCCAGGGTGTCGCCCTTCCTCACCTTATAGCTCTCGGTGCGGCCGCGGATGGTCGTCACCTTGCCGCCGGAGCTACGATCGGCGGCCGGCTGGTCGCTCGCCTCGGCGACCGAGGGCCTTTCCCTGCGGCTCTTGCCACCCCTGCCCGCCTTTGCGGGAGCCTGATCGGCTTCGTCGACGGCGCCCGACAGCCGCAGCGTCTGGCCGGCGTGGATCTGGGCGCGGGCCGAAAGGCCGTTGGCGGCGCGCAGGTCGTCGATGCTGACGCCAAGGCGCTTGGAGATGGAAAACAGGGTGTCGCCGCGCACGACGACGTAGTCCTTCTTCGCTGCCGCCTCGCCTTTCGACGCCTTGCCCGCCTTGGCGGCCGGCCTTGTCGCCGCGGCGGTCTTCAAGACCTGGCCGGGATGCAGCAGGCTGCGCTTCTTGAGCCCATTGAGCCGACGCAGGTCGTCGATCGAGACCCCGGCCTTGCCGGCGATCTTCTCCAGGGTGTCGCCCGTCTTGACCGTGTAGGTCGCCGCCTTGGCGCCGGCCTCTTCACCCTTGGCCGCTTCGGCGGGCTTCCTGGCGTGCGGGTGGTGGGTTCGCGCGAGCGCAGGGCTGGCGCCCAGCGCGCTGGTCGCCAGAAGGATCAAAGCCGATCGCTGCAGGAAATGCGTCATCGCCGCTCCGGTTGGTAGATGGGCCGGTTGGTAGGTGGGAATGAGTCGGGGCGTCAGGGTTGATGATGGGTTAACCCGGTCCGTCCCGCCAACCTGCAAACCGCCGCAGGTCCCACATGTCTTCGTCAAAGTTCTTTCGCCACGCCGTCCAGCAGGGGGACGAAGCGCACGTCGGTCAGCGCCTCGATGGTAAATCCCCCCTTGCCGTCCCCGGTGTAGCGCCGAAGGCTCTGCACCGGGCCCTTGCCGATCGGCGCCACCAGGATGCCGCCCGGCTTGAGCTGGCCAAGCAGCGCCGTGGGCTCATCTGACGCTGCGGCTGTGACCATAATGCGGTCGAACGGCGCCTGCTCGCGCCATCCCTCCCCGCCATCGCCGAACCGGGTGATGACATTGGTCAGGCCCAGGGTCTTGAAGCGCCCCTCCGCCTCGCGCATCAGCGTCCGGTAGCGCTCCACCGTATAGACCAGCCGCGAAAGCTTGGAGAGGATCGTGGTCTGGTAGCCGGACCCGGTGCCGATCTCCAGCACCCTGTCGCGCTTGTCGACCTGCAGCGCCTGGGTCATCAGGCCGACGATGAACGGCTGGCTGATGGTCTGGCCGCAGGCGATCGGCAGGGCGCTATCCTCGAACGCGCGCGCCTTGAAGAGGTCCGGCGTGAACGACTCGCGCGGCGTGGTCTCGATGGCGTTCAGCACGGCGGCGTCGCTGACGCCTTGCGAGCGCAGGGCGAGGATCAGGCGGGCGAGCCGCGTCTCGGCCGTGTCGTCGTCCTTCTTCGACATCGTCAGGCCCCCGCTTTCCTGGGGAGATGCGGCGGCGGGCCGCCCAGAACGCCACGAAGCTTGTGCACTGACTCGCCGTGCGTGAGGTCGATATGCAGCGGCGTCACCGAAATCTTGCCGTCATAGAGCGCGCGCAGGTCGGTGCCCTCTGCCGGCTCCGAGCGCTCCTGCCGGTAGCCGACCCAATAATACTCGCGCCCGCGCAGGTCGGTGCGCTTTTCGACCATCCGCACATGGGCGTCGCGAAAGCCCTGGCGGGTCACCTCGACCTCGTCGATCTCTACGGGCGGGCGGCCCGGGAAGTTCAGGTTCATGATCACGTCGGCGGGCCAGCCTACCTCCAGCAGCCGCAGGATGATCCCCGGCGCGAAGGCCTCCGCCGCGTCATAGCCGCGATTGCCCTCGTAGAAGCCCATCTGCGACAGCGCGATGCCGCGGACGCCCATGGCCATCGCCTCGATGGCGCCGGCCACCGTGCCGGACATGGTCACGTCCTCCGCGAGGTTGGCCCCGCGGTTGACCCCGGACAGCACCAGGTCGGGCGCAGCCCCCTGCACCAGCTCGCGAATGCCCAGCATCACGCAGTCGGTGGGCGTGCCGGTGGTGGAGAACCGCCGCGCATCCAGCTGGCGCACCCGGATCGGGTCGGCCAGCGTCAGCGCCCGGCTGGCCCCCGACCGCTCGGTGTCCGGCGCACAGATCCAGACGTCGTCGGACAACGCCGCCGCGATCCGCTCCAGCGCCGCCAGCCCCTCGGCGTGGATCCCGTCGTCATTGGTGAGCAGGATGCGCATCTAGGCCCGCGGCCCATCGATAGAACCGTCATTCCCGGCCTTGTGCCGGGAACCTATGAACTCCGCGATGAAGGGGACGCGTGGCGGCGCCGCGCATATTGCTGAGAGCCTCGCGATCATAGGTTCCCGGCACAAGGCCGGGAATGACGAGAAAGAATTGGGAAAGCTCATGCCCTGCCCCCGATGTGGGTCAGGCCGGGCAGATAGGGATGCAGCGCCTGCGGGATGGCGATGCGACCGTCCTCGTCCTGATAGTTCTCCATCAGCGCCACCAGGGTGCGCCCCACCGCCAGGCCCGAGCCGTTGAGGGTGTGCACGAACCGCGTGCCCTTCTCGCCCGCCGCCCTGGTGCGCGCGTCCATCCGCCGGGCCTGGAAATCCCCGCAATTGGAGCAGGAACTGATCTCGCGGTATCGGCCCTCTGAGGGAAGCCAGACCTCAAGGTCGTAGGTCTTCCTCGCCCCGAACCCCATGTCGCCGGTGCAGAGCAGCATGGTGCGGAACGGCAGCTCCAGCCGCTTCAGGATCGCCTCGGCGCAGCCCACCATCCGCTCGTGTTCCGCCGCCGACTCCTCGGGCGCGGTGATCGACACCAGCTCGACCTTGTAGAACTGGTGCAGCCGGATCATGCCGCGGGTGTCGCGGCCCGAAGCGCCGGCTTCCGCCCGGAAGCTTGGCGTCAGCGCGGTGACCCGTAACGGCAGGTCTTCTTCCGGCGTGATCTGTTCGCGCGCCAGATTGGTCAGGGACACCTCGGCCGTGGGGATCAGCCAGCGGATTTCCGGCGCATCGGCCAGCCCGCGCGCGTCGAGCGCCCGGGCAGTCTCCAGGCCGGGAAACGCCACGAACTGATCGTCGGAAAACTTCGGAAGCTGGTTCGTGCCGAACATGGCTTCCGTTCGGACCAGCAACGGCGGCGAGATCTCGGTGTAGCCATTCTCCCGGGTCTGGACATCCAGCATGAACTGGCCGAGCGCGCGCTCCAACCGGGCCAACTCGCCCTTGAGCACGACAAAACGCGCGCCGCTCATTCGGGCCGCAGCTTCGAAATCCATCAAGCCGAGCGCTTCGCCCAGCGTTGTGTGGTCCTTGGGCTGGGAAATCCCGTTCGGCTCGCCCCAGCGGCGAACCTCGACATTGTCATGCTCGTCCGCGCCTCGCGGGACATCAGGCATCGGCAGGTTGGGCAGGCTGGCCAAGAGGTCACGCAGGGCGCGGGCGCCATCGCGCTCAGCGTGCGCCTCGGTTTCCAGTGTGGCCTTCAAGGCTTCGACCTGCGCCATCAGGCGCGAAACTTCGGCCTCGTCCTTGGCGGCTTTGGCGGCGCCGATCTTCTTGGAAGCCTCGTTGCGCTCGGCCTGAGCCGTCTGGACCGCCGTCTGCGCGGCGCGCAGCTTCGCATCGAGCGCGGTGATCTCATCCACCAGCGCCGCGCCGGGCAGCCCCTTCGCATCCCAGCCCTGAATGTAGGGCTCAGGCGTTTCGCGAAGGGCTCGGATATCGTGCATGGCGGTCGCTAACTGGGGGCGGAGCGGCTCTCTCTAGAGCGCGTCGGCAGGGGCGCCAAGCTGCCCTCCCCCGCTACGCGTGGGAGGTAAGGGCGTCGTCTTCCGTCTTGCGTCGGCGTTCGATCAGCCAGACGCAGCCTACGGACACGAAATAGAGGCCGACGATCGGAAGCGAGAGCAGGATCTGGCTGATCGGGTCGGGCGGTGTGACGATCGCGGCGACCACCACCACCGCCACCACGGCGTAGCGCCAGCCGGCCATCAGCATCTTCGAAGTCACAAGACCCGCCATGCCGAGCAGAGTCAGGATCACCGGCAGCTGGAAGCACAGCCCGAACGCCAGCAGCAAGGTGGTCACGAGGTCGAAATAGTCGGAGACCTTCGACATGAGCTGGATGGAGATCGGCCCGGCATCGACGACCTGCTGATGCAGCGCGAACCACAGAACGAACGGCAGGATCATGAAGTAGACCATCGCCGCGCCGGCCAGGAACAGCACGGGCGAGGCCACCAGGAATGGCAGGAACGCGCGGCGCTCGCGCTTGTAGAGCCCCGGCGCCACGAAGGCGTAGATCTGCTGGGCCAGAACCGGAAAGCTCAGGGCGACGGCGCCGACCGCGGCGAGCTTCACTTTGGTGAAGAAGAATTCCAGGGGGGCCGTAAAGATCAGATTGGTCGAATGCGGCGCGAGCGGCGCAGCCTGCCGGCCGATCAGCACCAGGAACATGTCCCTGGCGCCGGTCCATGCGCCCACGACGCCCGACAGGAAGCCCGAACCGCCCGGCGTCGTCTTGGAGCGGACCGCCACCAGGCCTTCGGCCACCGTGTAGGGATGCAGGAGCAGAATGAAGATCGGCTGCGCGAAGGCGAAGCAGAAGACGAAGGCCACGAACAGTCCGACCACGCAGACGATCAGACGCGAACGCAGCTCGACCAGATGATCCAGCAGCGGCGCGCGCGACGCCTCGATCTCATCGTTTGCCGTATCGCTCACGAAGCGGCCGCCTTGCGGGGCCGCGGCCTGGCCGGAGCTGCCTTGGCAGGCGCCTTAGCCGGCGGAATCTTGGCCGCAGACTTGGCTTTCGCCACCGTCTTCGGCGCAGGAGCCTTCTTCGCGGCGGAGGCCTTGGCTGGGCTCTTCGCCCCCCCCTTGGCCTTGGCCCCCGCCTTGGCCTTGGCCGGCGCCTTGCGCCTGCGGACCTTCGGGACCGGCGCGACCTCGACGTCGGAGGTCTGGGCGCCGCCGTAGGGATAGCTCACCGGCGCATTGAGCTGCACGCCCACGTCGGAAAGGCCCTGGCTGATCTCGTCGAAGGTCTGGGTCACCTCGGGCGCGTGGGTGGCGATGTCGAGCAATTGGCCCTTGCGCATGGCCTCGACCTCCTTGCGCAGTTCATCGAGTTCCGACTGGCGGGCCATCTCGTCGAAGCTGGCCCGGAATTCCGCCGCCATGCTGCGGACCTTGGCCATGAACTGGCCCAGCTTGCGCAACAGAATCGGCAGGTCCTTGGGCCCCACCACGATCAGCGCCACGATCGCGGCGACCAGGAATTCGACTGCGCGTCCTTCGGGAAACATGGCCGTGGCTTAGCGCGGTTTCAGGCGCGGTGGAAACAGAGAGGCCTGGGTGCGGGCTGCGGCAGGCCTCAGGCCTTGGTCTTGGCGCGCGACGAGGCGCCGGTCTGGGCGCGGGTCTTGGGCAGCGGCTTGGCGGGAGGCTCTTCCTCGTGCGCCTCCTCCTCGCCCTTCAGGCCCTCGCGGAAGGCTTTGATGCCCTTGGCGGTGTCGCCCATGATGCCGGAGATCTTACCGCGGCCGCCGAACAGCAGGAGGATGACCACGGCTGCGAAAATCAGGTGCCAGATCGAAAGTCCGCCCATGGCGTCCAAAACTCCAAACCCGTCGCGCCGCGGCGACATCATCTCGTTCTAGCGGGGTATATAGTCGCTCTGGTTAACGCGCGCCACGCGACAATCCTGCCCAGCTAGCCAGGTTCCTCGCCAATGTAGTCGGTGTGGAACTCCGGGGCGTCGCCGTCGTCCAGCGGGTCCTCGTCGGCGGCGAGCGCATTGGGGTCCGGCACCGCGAAGTCGGCCGGCAGGTCGAGCGAGAGCAGGCCCGCGGCCCGCATCTCGGCTGCCCCCGGCAGGTCGCCGACGCTCGCCAGGCCGTAGTGCTCCAGGAAGGCGTCGGTGGTCCCATAGGTGATCGGCCGCCCCGGCGTACGCCGGCGCCCGCGCATCCGCACGAGGCCGAGTTCCAGAAGCACGTCCAGCGTGCCCTTGCTCGCTTGCACGCCACGCACCGCCTCGATCTCCGCGCGGGTCACCGGCTGGTGATAGGCGATGATGGCCAGGGTCTCCTGGGCCGCGCGCGACAGCCGCCGGGGTTCTTCCCGCTCGTCGGTCATCAGCCAGGCGAGGTCCGCCGCCGTCTGGAACCGCCAGCGCCCGGCCACCGCGACCAGCTCCACGCCGCGCCCCCGGTAGCGCGCCTGCAGAGCCGCAATGGCGCCGGCCACGTCTGCGCCTTCCGGCAGGCGCTTGACGAGATCCGCGTCGCTCAAGGGTCCCGCCGCGGCGAACAGCAACGCCTCGACCTCGCGCTCGGTGTCGGCCAGGTCGTTCACGCGGCTCTCGCCGCCGCCCTGTTGCGTAGGTAGATGTCGGCGAAGGCCTCGATCTGCCGGGCCTCCAGCGCGCCCTCCTTGACCAGTTCCAGGCCGGCCGACAGCGTCGAGGCCACGTAGGACGCCCGGCTTGGCCCCCGCCCGTCCGCCGTAGATCCCGGCCCGAACGGCGCGACGCTGGCGAGCGGGGTCCACCGCGCGAGTTCCGGCAATAGCCGGCGCAGGCGATCGCGCGCCTCCTCCAGCGGGAAGGCGCCGGGCGTGGCCGGCGTGTAGCGGCGGCTGGACTCCTTGGTCCGCTGGGCGATGTAGGCGCTCATCAGGCCATAGAGGTCGCCCTCGATGCGGCCCGACGGGACCACCTTGATCGCCTCCGGGTCGCCGCGGCCGAACACATCGCGGCCGATCTGCGGACCG
Source organism: Caulobacterales bacterium (assembly GCA_044445675.1). GTDB lineage: Bacteria > Pseudomonadota > Alphaproteobacteria > Caulobacterales > Caulobacteraceae > Phenylobacterium. Next base: position 20,328 of record JBIOED010000029.1, read on the forward strand.
GCGCGCAGGGCTTCGGCGGCGCCCCGCATGGCGTCGAGCTTGGCCAGCCGGAAGGCCAGTCGCGCGGCGATCTCCTCGGCCGGCGCCTCGTCGGCCTTGGGCTGTTCGGGCTTGGGCAGCAGCAAGCGGGATTTCAGGTAGGCCAGCCACGCGGCCATCACCAGATAGTCGGCGGCCAGCGAGAACTGCTGGCGCCGCGCCTGTTGCACGAAGGCCAGGTACTGCTCGGCGAGCTTCAGCACGCTGAGCTTGAGGAGGTCGACCTTCTGGCTGCGGGCGAGCGCCAGCAGGATGTGCAGCGGGCCTTCGTAGCCGTCGATATCGACGATCAGCGCCTCGCCGTCCTCGGCGGCGGTGGCCGCCGCCGCGAAGTCGAGACCCGGTTGGAAGGCCGCGCTCACGTGGCGAACCTCCCGTCGAAGGCGGCGTCGAGCCGCGCCCGACCCTCGGCGGCGTCGAAGGGCTCCGGCGCGCGCGCCAGCCGGGCCAGAGCCGCTCTGGCCCGCGCCGCGGCACGGCCCGTCAGGTCTCCGGCGCCGGCGACCACGGCCTGCATCTCCGCCATGTCGCCATTGCAGTGCAGGACCACGTCGCAGCCGGCGGCGCGGGACGCCCGGGCGCGCTCGGTGAAGTCGCCGGACAGCGCCTTCATGGACAGGTCGTCGCTCATCACCAGGCCGTCGAAGCCGATCGCGCCGCGCACGACCCGACGCATCACCGTCTTCGAGGTGGTCGCCGGCCGGCGGGCGTCGATCGCCGCATAGATCACGTGCGCGGTCATCGCCATGGGCATGTCGGAGAGCACCCGGAACGGGGCGAAGTCGCGGGTGTCGAGGTCGTCGAAGCCGGCCTGCACCACCGGCAGTTCCAGGTGGCTGTCGGACATCGCCCGCCCGTGCCCGGGGATGTGCTTGATCACCGGCAGCACACCGCCCGCGATCAGCCCTTCGGCGGCGGCGCGGCCCAGCAGGGCGACCTCGTCCGGGGTCCGGCCATAGGCGCGGTCGCCGATGATCTCGTGGCCCGCCGGGTCCGGCACGTCGAGCACCGGCACGCAGTCGACGTTGACGCCCAGCGCCGCCAGGTCGTGCGCCATCAACCGCGCGCCCAGGCGGGTGACCTCCCGGCGCAGCAGCGGATCATTTCCTTTCAGGTCGCCGTAGGCCCGGCCCGGCGGATAGCGGCCCCAGTGCGGCGGCCCCAGCCGCTGCACGCGCCCGCCCTCCTGGTCGATCAGCACCGGCGCGCCGACGCGGCCGGTCGTGTCGCGCAGGGCGTCGACCAGAGCGCGCACCTGGTCCGGCGTCTCGACGTTGCGCTTGAACAGGATGAAACCCCAGGGATTCACCTGCCGGAAGAAGGCGCGCTCCTCGGCGGTCAGGATCGGGCCGGAACAGCCCAGGATGGCCGCCCGGATGGTCACTTGACGAAGCAAGCCTTGCCGGCGGCCTTCAGCCGGTCGCAGAATTTCGCAGCGTCAGCGCGGCTGGCGAAACCCGTCACCTGGGTGCGGAACAGGGTCTTGCCATCCTTGGCGACCTTCTCGACGTCCTTGCCCTTGCCGGCGGCGGCCCCCGGCTCGAGCGCAACGGCGGCGTTCCAGCCCTTGTCGGCCAAGGCCTGCGAGGAGAAGGCGCCGATCTGCACGGCGGCGGCGCCGGCGACCTTGGCGGCCGGCGCCGGCGCGGCCTTGGGTTCAGGCGCGGCGGGGGGCGTCGCCTTGGGCGCGGCGGCAGGCCTCGCCGTCGCCAGGGGCTTGGCGGAAATGGCCGGGCGCAGCGCCGGCGCGGCGGCCGGCGGCAACGCGGGCGCAGCCGGGGTCACCACGATCTTCGGCGCGGGCGCCGTGGGGCGCGCCTGCGGCTGCTCCGGCGGAGCGGTGAACTGCGGCGCGCCGGGCGCCGCGGCCTTGCCGCCCTCCGCCTTGTAGATCTGCAGGCCGGCGGCCGGATCCTGCGGCTGGGCTTCCGGCGGCGGCGGAGTCTTCATGCCCTCCACCGGCACGCCGACCGTCTGCGGCGGCTGGCCCGCGTGACGCACGCCCGAGTGATAGAAATAGGCGATCGCCGCGCCGAGGCCGATCAGCACCAGGATCGAGATGATCAGAGTGAAGGGCGCCGGCCGGGCTCCGCGCACGGGCTGGCGCGCGTCGAAGCTCAGCGGGGCGTCGGTGGGAGGCGTGTAGGCCCCGCGCTCATGATCGGACATCGAAGACTCCCGAAAGCGGCGCGCCGGGCAACCGAATCGCGCACTGAGGCGGCAGTCTAGCGGAGCCCGCACGCCCCGAACCGCCTGATGCGGCGATTTCTGTGGGCGGACCGCGCCGGAATTAGGGCCGCGGCGAAAGCCGCGGCTAGTGCAGGGAGTCCAGGTGGAACAGCTTGCGATGCTCTTCGATGGCAAAGCGGTCGGTCATGCCGGCGATGTAATCGCAGACCACCCGCGCGACGCCAGCCTCATCCCGTCCTTGCGTACGGGCGTACCACTCTCCCGGCAGGACATCGGGCTCCGCCAGAAACAGCTGGAACATCTCGGCCAGCATGCGCCGGGCCTGGCTGCGGGTGCGGTTGACCTTCCAGTGGCGGTACATGCGGTCCATCAGGAAACCGCGGAGCGCCGAGAGGTCCTCGGCCATGTCTCGGGAGAAGCCGACCAGGGCATGGTCCAGTTCGCGCACGGCCTCCGGCGAGGCGACCTGGTCGGCCTGCGCGCGGCGGCGGGTCTCCGCCAGCACGTCATCGACCATGACCCCGATCATCCGACGCACCGCCTCCAGCCGAAGGATCCCGGTGTCCACGCCGGGATAGTCGGAAAAGGCGCTCGCCACGTGCGGCCCGATCAACGGGATCTCGCGCAACTCATCGAGATTGAAGAGCCCGGCCTGCACGCCGTCGTCGACGTCGTGGTTGTTGTAGGCGATGTCGTCGGCCAGGGCCGCCACCTGGGCCTCCGCCGAGGCCCAGCCGCCCAGCCGCAGGTCGTAGTCGGCGTCGAACTCGGCGACGGCGCTCCAGGAGGGCTTCTCGAGCTTATCGACCACCGGGCCGTTGTGCTTGATGATCCCCTCCAGCGTCTCCCAGGTGAGGTTCAGTCCGTCGAAGCGCGGATAGCGGCGCTCCAGCTTGGTGACCACGCGGAACGTCTGCACGTTGTGGTCGAAGCCGCCGTAGCCGGCCATCTGCACCTGCAGCTCGTCCTCGCCGGCATGGCCGAACGGCGGATGGCCGAGGTCGTGGGCCAGCGCGATCGTTTCGGCGAGGTCGGGGTCGAGGCCCAGCGCGGTCGCCAGCGAGCGGGCGATCTGGGCCACCTCCAGGGAATGGGTCAGCCGCGTGCGGAAGTGGTCGCCCTCGTGGGCCACGAAAACCTGGGTCTTCTCCTTCAGCCTTCGGAAGGCCGTCGCGTGGATGATCCGGTCCCGGTCGCGGGCGAACGGCGTGCGCGTGCGGCTCTCGGGCTCGGCGACCTTGCGGCCCCGGGATTTCGCTGGGTCTTCCGCGTAGGGAGCGCGCTTTACGAAGGCAGACGGGGAAAGGATCGTGGCGGCCATCAAATCCATCTATATGACAGCCTCTTGGTCGAAGCCGCTCGCACCCTCATATAGTCCATATAGTCCAGGCGTTTCATTCGTCTAATCATGATGACCAGCACAGACCTCACCCTCAGTCCTTCGGCCGCGCGACGCATCCACGCCATCGGCAAGGCCGAGGGCAAGCCGCTGATGCTGCGCGTGGCGGTGGAGGGCGGCGGCTGCTCCGGTTTCCAGTACCAGTTCGACCTGGTGGACGAGGCGCAGGCCGACGACCTGCGCATTGAGCTCGACGGCGCCGCGGCCCTGGTCGACGAGATGTCGCTGGTTCTGCTCAAAGGCTCGGAGATCGACTTCGTGGACGAACTCGCCGGCGCCGAGTTTCGCATCCGCAACCCCAACGCCAAGACCAGCTGCGGCTGCGGCGTCAGCTTCTCGATCTGACTTCCCTCCCTTAAACGGGAGACGGAATAGAGACTCCGGAGCCCTTGATGCGCATCGCCACCTGGAACGTGAACTCGGTCAATGCGCGCCTGGAAACCGTGCTCAAGTGGTTCGAGGCGGCGCAGCCGGACGTGGCCTGTCTGCAGGAAATCAAGTGCGTCGACGAGAAATTCCCGGCCGAACCCTTTGAACGGCTTGGCTATAACCTCGCGGTTCACGGCCAGAAATCCTACAACGGCGTGGCCCTGCTCTCGAAGGCGCCACTGGAAGATGTCCGCCGCGGCCTGCCGGACGGCGAAGGCGACGACCACGCCCGCTATATCGAAGCGGTGATCTCCGGCCCGGCCCCTGTGCGGGTGGCCTCGATCTACCTGCCCAACGGCAACCCGGTCGACAGCGAGAAATATCCTTACAAGCTGGCCTGGATGGAGCGGCTGAACCGCCACGCGCGCGATCTGCTGAGGTTGGAGGAGCCGCTGGTGCTGACCGGCGACTTCAACGTCATCCCCGAGGCGCGCGACGCCGAGTTTCCCGCCAACTGGGAAGGCGACGCGCTTTTCCGCCCGCAGACCCGCGAAGCGTTCCGGGCGCTGAAATACCTGGGCCTGACCGACGCGTACCTGGAGGCCGACGGGAGCCCGGGCGCCTACACCTTCTGGGACTACCAAGCCGGCGCCTGGCAGCGGAACAACGGCATCCGCATCGACCACGCCCTGCTGTCGCCACAGGCCGCGGACCTGCTCCGCGGCGTCAGCATCCACCGCGACGTCAGGAGCTGGGAAAAGCCTTCCGACCACGTGCCCTTCGTGGTCGAACTGGACCTCTAGTGTGCTGGATCTGAAGTTCGCCAAAGCCTGGCGCAAGGGCTTGCGAACTTCGGAATCGGGACACTAGGCCGGCCGGCGTTTGGGCAGACTCAATAACGCGGTTACCTTCGCCTTATGGACGAGGTCACCCGCCTCCTGGTGTTGCTCGGCGTGGCAGGCGTCGCCGTCACGGCCTTGGCCGGCGTCGCCCGCTGGCAGATGAACGAGGGCCGCCGCGTCCGGCGGGGCCTGAAGGCGGTTCTCGGCGGCGACGTCCACGGCTTTCTGGCGGCGCTGGGCCGCGGGCGCGGGGTCGGCTTCAACTTCACCAGCAACCGGATGGCGGTGGTCTGGGACGCCGGCGCCTGGGGCCTGGTCTATGCGCTCGACGAGCTGATGGGCGCCGAGGTGATCGTCGACGGCGCGGTGGTCGGCCGCGTGCATCGTGGGGAGCCCCGCCGCGCGCTGGACGTCTTCGACGCCGCCGAGCGGGTGGCGCTGCGCCTGGTGTTCGACGATCCCGGCAGCCCGGATTTCGTGCTCGACCTCTGGCTGCGGGAAGACGAAGGCCGCCGCGACGAGTTGCCGCCCGCCGAGGCCATCGCCGAGGCGAACCGCTGGCTCGCCCGCATCGAAGCCCTGCTGCGCCGCCCGATGACGACGCGACGCGCGCCAGCGCCCGTGGTCGCCGCGCCGCCCGCCGTGGAAGATCCGCGCCCTCCGGCTGCGGCGGAGCCGCCTTTCGATCTCGACGACGACCCAGGCGACGCCGCCAGCCTATGACAGCGGCTCAGCTCAAGGCGAACGCCACGGCGGCCTCGCAGTGGGCGACCGCCGTATCGACGGTGGGCAGCGGCATCTCGGCCGGGTCGAGCAGCAGGCCGATCTCGGTGCAGCCGAAGATGATCCCGTCGGCCCCCGCCGCCCGGCCCCGCGCGATTATCTCCAGGATCGCGGCCTTCGAGGCTTCGGCCGTCACGCCGACCACCAGCTCGTCATAGATGATGCCGTGCAGCCGGTCGCGGTCGCCCTGGTCCGGGGTCAGCACGCTCAGCCCCGTGGCCTCCAGCCGTTCGCGGTAGAACGGCTTTTCCATGGTGAAGCGGGTGGCGAGCAACAGGGCCCTGGTCACGCCCCTGGCCTTCAGCGCCTGGGCCGTGGCATCGGCGATGTGGATCACCGGCGCGGTCACCGCGGCCGCGACCTGTGGGGCGTTGAGGTGCATGGTGTTGGCGCAGATCAGGATCGCCTGCGCGCCCGCCCCTTCCAGCCGCCGCGCCGCGTCCGCCAGGATCACGCCGGTGGCGTCCCAGTCGCCCTGCGCCTGCAGTTCGGCGATCGGCGCGAAGTCCAGCGACCACAGCACCAGCCGCGCCGAGTGCAGGCCGCCCAGGCGTTCGCGCACCAGCCGGTTGATCGTCTGGTAGTAGACGGCCGTGCTCTCCGCGCTCATGCCGCCGATCAGGCCGAGGGTCTTCATCGGACGCGCTTCAGATGTCCGCGTAGACATGACGCTCGCCCGCCGCCCCGGGATGGGTCACTGCGCCAAGATGCGCCGGCCCGACGGCCCGGGCGAACTTCCACAGGGCGCCGGAGCCGTAGTGCGAGACCCGCGGCTCGGCCTTCCCGAGTTCGTAGGCCCGGTGCTCCAGCTCGACCGGATCGACCTCCAGATCGAGGGTTCCGGCGTCGGCGTCGATGGAGATGATGTCGCCGTCCTTGACCAGCGCGATGGGGCCGCCGGCCGC
>JBIOED010000030.1:0-26575 GCA_044445675.1 Caulobacterales bacterium
ACGCTTCCCCACCCGTCTCGGCGTCGCCACCCCCTCCCTAAAATGGAAGGGAAGGGAAAGTGAAACGCTTGTTTGAACCGGGCGGATGGGCCAATGCTGGCAAAGACGAATTCTGCGCGGGAGTGACCAGATGAGCGAAACCCTGAACAAGCCGAAATCCGGGTTCGGGCTGAACCCCCAGGACGAGCTCAACGACCTGCGGATGTCGGCCAAGGCCATGCCGCTGCTCGACCACGTCAAGCGGTTCATCGCCGAGACGGTCAATCCGATGTCGGAGGAATTCCACCGGCTGGGCGAGGGCAACCCGGATATCTGGTCCTATGCGCCGGGCCAGCTGGAGTGCCTGGAAAAAGCCAAGGACAAGGCCAAGGCAGAGGGCCTGTGGAACTTCTTCCTGCCCAACGCCGAGACCGGCGAGGGCCTGTCCAACCTCGACTACGCCTACATCGCCGTCGAGCTGGGCAAGAACCGCATGGCCTCGGAAACCATGAACTGCGCTGCGCCCGACACCGGCAACATGGAGGTGCTGGAGCGCGTCGGGACGCCGGCTCAGAAGAAGCAGTGGCTGGAGCCCTTATTGCGCGGCGAAATCCGCTCGGCCTTCGCCATGACGGAGCCGGCGCATCCCTCGTCAGACGCCAAGAACATCAACATGCGCGCCACGCTGGTCGGCGACGAATATGTGATCAACGGCGAGAAATACTACATCTCCGGGGCCGGCGACCCGCGCTGCAAGATCATGATCACCATGGTGCAGACGAGCCCCGACGGCCCGCCGAACCTGCGCCAGTCGCAGATCCTGGTGCCCATGGACACCCCCGGGGTGAAGGTGCTGGGCCCCATGTGCGTGTTCGGCAACCCCGACGCGCCGCACGGCCACATGCACATCGCCTTCGACAATGTCCGCGTGCCGAAGGAGAACATGCTGCTGGGCGAGGGCCGCGGCTTCGAGATCTCGCAGCTGCGCCTGGGTCCGGGCCGCATCCATCACTGCATGCGCGCCATCGGCCAGGCCGAAAAGGCGCTGGACCTGATGGTCACCCGCGGCCTGACCCGCGAGGCGTTCGGCAAGCCGCTGGTCCAGTTGGGCGGCAACCTGGAGATCATCTCCCGCGCCCGCATCGACATCGAGGCGATGCGCCTGATGGTGCTGAAGGCGGCCAAGGCGATGGACGTCCTGGGCAACCAGGAAGCCCGCGTCTGGATCCACATGGTCAAGGCGATGGTGCCGGAACGGGTCTGCGAGATCATCGACCAGGCGATCCAGATGCACGGCGCCACCGGCGTCTCGCAGTGGACGCCGCTGGCCCAGATGTACACCGGCCAGCGCACCCTGCGCATCGCCGACGGCCCCGACGAGGTCCACCACATGGTGGTCGGCCGCAACGAGCTGCGCCAGTACCGCGAGATGCCCCAGGACCCGTCGACGGCGGCGGTGTTCCGGAACTAGCGCCGGACCCTTCTCCCTCTGCGGGAGAAGGGTTTTGTTACCTTAACACCCGGATCTTGATGTTCTTGAACCACACGGCGTCGCCGTGGTTCTGCAGGGCGATGGCCCCGGTCCTGCCGGTGGCGAACTGCGGCCAACGCTTGAACTTGGAGGCGGCGACGCGGGCTTTGAAGTCGGCCGAATTGATGTCGTATTCGACGACCTTGACGCCGTTCAGCCAGTGCTGCGCCTTGCCGTGGTCGACGACGATGCGGCCGTGGTTGAACTGCCCCACAGGCTTGGTCATGTCCTTCGACGGCGCGTAGAGGGCGAACAAGGCCGCCGCCCGTTCCAGCGGCGGCTCGCCATGCGCATTGTCCAGAACCTGGTATTCCGGCCCGCTTTCGTAGGTCTCGTCGCCAACCGGGATCACGTGGAACATCACGCCGGAATTGCCCTTAGGCGCGATCTTCCAGTCGAAGGCGAGCTCGAAGTTCTCGTAGTTCGCCTTGGTGACCAGGTCCTTGGAGGTCTTCGGATCGGGGCTGAGCGCGCCGCCCACGACCTTCCAGCCGGCGTCGGGCGCAGGTGTCTTGAAGCCGCGCCAGCCGGCGGTGCTCTTTCCGTCGAACAGCAGCTTCCAGCCGCCGGCCTTCTCGGCGGGCGTCAGGGTGTTGTCCGGCCCCATGGCCTTAGGCTGAGCCAGGGCGCCGCTGGCGAGGACGGCGAGACAGAGGCCGAGCGCGAGGGTTTTCATCAGCGTCATCCTTCAAAGGCCGAGTTTCGTGAGTTCGCGCTCCAGCACCGCCTTGACCGCTTCGGACGGGCCGGGATCGACGGTGCGCGGAACGTTGCCGATATAGCCGATGTCCTTGAACCCGGCCTCGGTGGTGTAATAGGCGCCGATCGTCAGGCGCCTGAATTTTTTCCAGAAAGCCTTTGTCGCCGGGGCGCCCGACGCCGGCAGGGTCGCCAACGCCGCCCTTCGCCGATCCGCGCCGGCGTCCAGGACGTGGGCGCTCAGCGCGTTCAGCCCGTTCATGAGGATCGGCCGGTCGCGGAGCTGGTCGGGATAGGGCGCGCTCACCCATTCGTCGATGAAGTCCGGGACGCCCAGCGCGCTGGCGGAGGGCGCGCTCCCGCTCGCTGGCAGGATGTAGTCGGCCAGGATCGCGGCGGTCTGCAGCTGCGCCGGGATCATGATCCGCGACCAGGGCGCCCTCTCCGGCTTGGTCAGCTTCGGGTCGGTTCCGTAGCCGCGGGTGACCCGTTCGCCGCCCATCCTGGGGCCGTAGACCACCACGCCCGCGCCCACGACGGTGGCCGCGCCGACCACGCCGACCCAGGCCAGGGCGGTGCGGCGGTCGATCTTCGAGACATAGGGCTCGGGTTCGCGGCTGTCGGATGCGTCGCTCATAGGGCCCCCTGCTTGGCCAGCGTGCCGAGGTTGTCGGCGGAGCGCCAGGCCAGCGCCAGGATCGACAGCGTCGGGTTCTTGTCGGGGCTGGAAACCATCACCGCCCCGTCCATGACGAAGAGGTTGGGGACCGCCCAGCTCTGGCCGTACTGGTTGACCACCGAGTCGGTGTCGTCGTGGCCCATGCGCGCGGTGCCGATCTCGTGGATCATCTCGCCGCCCTTGGAGATCGCCTTCCTGCCGTCGGTCTCGACGTGCGGCTCGGGCTTGCCGCCCAGGCGGTCGATCACCTCCAAGAAGGTCTTGACCATGTGCGCCGCCTGGTTGGTTTCGCTTTCTCCCCACTTCCAGTGAAAGCGCAGGACAGGGATGCCCCACTTGTCCTTCACCGTCGGGTCGAGTTCGCAGTAGCAGTCGTCGTTGGGGATCATCTCGCCGCGGCCGTCGAAGCCGATGGTCGAGCCGAAGCGGTTGCGCAGCTTGCCGCGCAGATCGTCGCCGACGCTGGCCTCGTCGTCCGGCAACAGGCCGGCCAGGCCCATGGAGGGCATGTGCCGGCCGCCGCCGATCTCGATATGGTAGCCGCGCGGGAAGCCCAGTTCCTTCTGTCTCTCATAACCCCACCAGGGGACGTAGGTGTGCTGGGTGCCCTGGCCGTCGTCGTTGGTGGGCGGCAGGCCCTCCAGCGCCGGGAACTGGCCGGCGACGCTGAGGCCCACGCTGTCCATCAGGTAGCGGCCGACCATGCCGTGGGTGTTGCAAAGCCCGTCGGGGAATTTGGCGCTCTTGGAGTTGAGCAGGATGCGCGCCGTCTCGCCGGAGCCGGCGGCCAGCACCACCGCCTTCGCCGTCGCCGAATGGTGCTGGCCGGTCTTGCGGTCCACGAAGGAGACGCCCCTAGCCTTGCCGGCCCTGTCCAGGTCGATCTGATAGACCAGGGCGTCGGTGCGAATGGTGAGGTTGCCGGTGGCCATGGCCGGGGGCAGCAGCACCGTCGTCGACTGGAAATTGGCCCCGATGGCGCAACCGCGGCCACAGGGGGTGGCGAACAGGCAGGTGTTGCGCCCCTCCATCTGGCCGGTGACCACCGCCCCGTGCATCGGGATCACCGGGATGCCCATGGCCTTGAAGGCCCGGCCGTAGAAGATCTCGAAGGCGCGGGGCGGCGCGGCCTCCATCAGGCAGCCGGCGGGCGAGTCGGGCGTGTTGAGCAGGTTCTGGGCCGGATAGGCGCCGGAGACCCCGACCAGCTTCTCAGTCTTGTCGTACCAGGGGGCGAGGTCGTCGTAGGTGATCGGCCAGTCGTGGCCCAGGCCGTCGCGGCTCCTGGGCTTGAAGTCCAGCGGCCCGAACCGCAGGGCGATGCGGCCCCAGTGGTTGGTCCGCCCGCCCAGCATCCGCGGCCGCCACCAGGTGAAGGGCTCGGACCCTTCCGCCACCGTGTAGGGCTCGTTGGGCACCTGCCAGCCGCCATCGACGGTGGCGTCGTAGAAGCCGAACGGCTTGTCCGGGGTGCCGACGCCGCGCAACGGCGCCTCGGCGTTGATGTTGAACATCGGGGTCTCGGTGGCGGGATCGTAGTGGCGCCCGGCCTCCAGCATCAGCACCTTCAGGCCCGAGCGGGTCAGATGATAGGCGCTCATTCCGCCGCCGGCCCCGGAGCCCACGATAATCACGTCGTAGTTATCGGCCATGGGTCAGGCTCCAGTCCGCGCCGGAACCGGCACGTAGGTTTCGAGGGTCTCGTCGGGCAGGCGGACGACCTGGCCGGTCTCCGCCGACTTGTAGAGCGCCATCACCATCCTGGTGACCTCGACGCCGTCCTCGAAGGTCTCGATGGGGGTGCGGCCGTGGCGGAAGCAGTCGACCATGTGGCGGTTCTCGCCGACGTAGCCATAGGTCCCGGCCTCGTCCTCGACGATGGGCATCTGGCCCTGCTCGGCGTTCTGCTTTTCCACGAGGTCCTCACCCTGCCCCCCGGTGATGGCGCGGGAGAGGAAGACCTTGAGGCTGGGATTCAGGGACGAGAACTCCATGGCGTATTCCGGGCCCAGCAGGGCGAGGTCGATGCGCAGGCCTGGGCCGACGTAGGACCACGAGGTGGAAGCCTCGACGATCAGCTCCTGGCCGGCCTCGTCCTCCAGCGTGATGGTCGCCCGCGCGAAGTCCTCCACCGGATGGGCCTGCATCTCCACGCCCTGGAAGTCCTTGGCGAGCGAGCGGGCGTACCTGTCCTGTGTCCATTTCAGATAGCCGACCGAGCCCTGCACAGCCTTGACCGTCAGGCTGCTGCGCGCCGCGTCGGGGGCAGTGAGCAGGAAGCGGCCGACCTCGACCGAGTGGCACATCATGTCGCTCATCACCCCGCCACCCTGGCGGGACCCTTGCCAGAACCAGGGCTCGTGCGGGCCGGCGTGCTCTTCGGCGGCGCGGGCGAGGTAGGGGCGGCCAGAGGCCGGGACGGCGCGACGCCAGATGATCTCCTTGCCGCGCTCGACGGCCGCGGCGAACACCTGGTTCTCCAGATAGCCGTGGGCCAGACCGGCGTTGTCGGCGAGCCGCAGCATCTCGCGGGCTTCGGCCAGGGTGCGGCCCAGCGGCTTTTCGCACGCCACCGCGCGCACCTTGGATCGGCCGGCCTTCACCGCTGCGCAGATCGCCCGCATGACCTCCAGCCGCCGGTCGTTGGGGGCCAAGAGCCAGATGGCGTCCACGTCCGTCGCCGCGAGCAGGCTCTCCAGGTCGCCATGCGACCGGCAGGGGCCGAGCTCGGCCGCGTTGACCGCCTGGGCCAGGGCGTCGCGGTGCGCCGCCGTCGGGCTGTAGACGCCGGTGATCTGGGCGTGGCGAACGCTCTGGAAGCTCTTGACGTGGAATTTGGCGATGAAGCCCGAGCCCACGAAGCCGATACGAAGCGCAGGCGGACCCATTATTCGGCGGCGCCCGCCAGCCGCGCGCGGGCGACCTGCGCCTTGTAGCCGCCGGCCCGGCGGTCGCTCAGCACCACCAGGCCGAAGATCAGGCAAACGCCGAACGCGAAGGGCACCAGGTAACGGAAGGAGAGCAGGCCCGAGTGGTTCTCGCCGGCGTCCAGCAGCGGCTGGGCCGAGGCGGCGATGGCGGGGCCGGCCTCGCCCGCCGCGGCGCGGCGCAGGAGGTCGCCGGTGGCCGCCGGCGGCAACGCGGCGGGGGCGATGGCGACGGCCTGGGCGGCGCGCGCCAGCTCAGGCGTCTTCGCGCCCTGCAGGGTCAGGACCTGGTGGGCGACCGCGACCACGGAGGGTTTGGCGAGCGCGTCGGGCAGGTGCCGGTCGGCGATCTCGCCCAGCAGCGGCGTGGTGACGATGCCGACCGCCAGCGACCCCGCGGCGGCCATCAGGCCCAGGCCCAGGGCGCCGGTCCTGGGCGTCCGCTCGGCCACGAAGCCCATCATCGTCGGCCAGACGATGGCGATGCCGATGGCGAAGATCAGGGCGGTGATCACTGTCTGGGCGGGCGTCACCGCGAAGCTGAGGCCCAGGAGTCCAAGGCCTGCGACCCCCGTGGAGACCATCAGCACCATCGGCGGCGACACGCGCGCCAGGATGGCGTGGGCGTTGGCCCGGGTGGCCGCCATGACGCCGTTGACCATCACCAGCACCAGGATGCCGGGCAGGCCGCCGGCCTGCAGCACCGCCGGGATCCAGCGGTTGGGGCCGAGCTCCAGGCTCATGGTCACCGCCATCAGCGCCAGGAAGGCCCAGAGCAGCGGCGAGGTGGCCACCGCCTTGAAGGCGTCCGACAGCGTCTCGCCGGCCGCGGCGGCCTCGGTCGGCGGGAACTTCTCGCGCAGGAAGATCAGGCCGTAGGCCAGCGCCGGGATCAGCACCATCATCATCTTCGCCCGCCAGTCGGCGTGGAGCTGGTCGAGGCCCCAGCAGCCCAGCCCGCCCAGCACGATGCCGCCGGGGAACCACATGTGCATGCGGTTCAGCATGCCGGCCTTGCGGTCGGGGAACAGCGTGGCGGTGAGCGGGTTGCAGACCGCCTCGATCATCCCGTTGGCCACGGCGATCACCAGGGCGGCCGCCAGCAGGCTGGAAAATCCGGTGGCGAACACGAACAGCGCGACCCCCACCACGTGACCCACCAGCGCCAGCCGCAGAAGGTTGCGCATGCCGACGACATCGCACAGCGACGAAAAGGAGATCTGGCTGATCGCCATGCCCCACAGGCCGGCTCCGCCGATCAGCCCCACCTGGGCGTTGTCGAGCAGGAACTCGGTCTTCAGCTGGTACATGATCGCCGACATGGCGGCGAAGCTGAAGGCCAGCGCCGTGATGGCCGTGCAGCTGCCCAGGAATAGGCGTCCCGGTCGAATGGCGGCGTCGGCCATGCGCGTTCCCCCTCGCATGTTATTTTGCAGCGACCTTGGCGCCGGTCGGCAGGCGTGTCGAGCCGCGCGCGACACCCCGGATCCCGACGCGCGACCTACTCGCCATGGATGGCCTCGGGCTCCGGTTCAGGGGGCGGCTCAGCCGGCCGCTTGGGAGGGGCCCCGAAACTCCAGCTGAAACCCAGATAGGCGGCCCGGATGCGCCCGCTGTTCACCACCCGGTCGCGCAACAGCGGGGTGTCGATGAACCCATGCGCCCGGTAGGTGTCGAGGACGTCCTGCACCGTCACCACGGCGGAGAGCTTGTCGTTGAACTTGTGGCGGTAGCCGAGGAACGACAGGAACATTGGGTCGGCATGACCCTGGGGCGTCAGGCGGCGCGCACGGAGCTGGCCGCTCGCTTGGAACGAATCGTTGGGCGTCAGCTGCCAGTTGAGGCTGAAACGGCCGCTCCCCTCGACGGCCGAGCGGGCGCCCTGCATCCCCGGCGCGCCGGGCAAAGGAGGAATGCCCATGGAACCGATCTCGGCGTAGTAGATGTTGGTCGAGGCGTTGTAGCTGAGGCTCTTGGTCAGGTGGCCGTTCGCCACCAGCTCCAGGCCGGCGTGCCGGCTGGAGCTTAGGTTCTCCTTGGTGTCCAGCAGGACGCCGTTCCCCAGATCGGTGACCACGTCGGTGACGTCGTGACGGCTCTGCCGATAGTAGGCGGTAGCCAGATAGAAGCTCCCGCCCGTCCGGTACTGGTAGCCCGCCTCGAAGCTATCGGTCTGCTCGGGCTGCAGGTTGGGGTTTCCGGCCCGGAAGTTGACGGTGTCCTGCTCGATCCGGAAGGGGTTCAAGTCGGCGGGGCTCGGTCGCTGGATGCGCCGGCTGTAGCTGGCCGTCAGCTGCTGGTCCTCGGAGATCCGGTAGCCCAGGTGCAGGCTCGGATAGGCCGTGAAGGAATGGGCGGCGTGGGTGGCCGCGCCCGTCACCTGGTCGAGGTCGAGCTGCACGTCCTCGATCCTGAGACCGCCCAGCACCGTCCAGTCGCCGAACGGCTGCTCATAGGTGACATAGGCCGCGTTGATGGTCTGTTTGTAGAGGAACAGGTTGGTCTGTGCGCCATCGGGCGCGGCGCCCGCCGCGCCGACGCCGCGCGCGCCCGCGTCGTTGTAGCTGTTGTCGTCGATGCGCAGGGCGTAGCCGGCCTTCAGCCGCGCCTCGCCGGCTATCGGCCGGTTGTAGTCGATTTTCACCTGGGTGAGCGTCAGGGCGTTGTGCGCCGTGATGTCCTGAAAAATCTCCGGCGAAACGGGGGCTGAGGCGACGCCAGTGAATTCGGTCTCGTTGCGCTCGATGGTCTTCTCGCGGCTGGCGAGGACGAACAGGTCGTCCTGTACTCCAAAGGACCGGCGCCAGGCCAGCTGCCCCGCGGTGTCGCCCCGTAGGTTCCGGGTGCGGCCGCTCTGATCGAAGACCTCGTTCAGAGCGCCGGCAGGATCGAGGCCTCTCAGGTGTTCGAGAGTGTGGAAATCAAGGTCGGTCTGGTTGCTGCGCAGCTCCGCCGACAGCCGGTCGCGGCGATTGAGGTCGTAGTCCACGGCGCCGCGCAGGTTCCATTGGTCGAGCGGCCCGCGGTTGTCGACCACCTGGCGGACGGTCTCCAGGGGCGCGCCGGTCGCGTCGAACCGACTGCGATCGTCGAGAGTCACCGAATGCTGCGGGTCGTGACGGAAGCCCGCGTCGCCCGACAGGGTCAGCCGGTCGGCGCTGTAGGCCCCGGTGACGCCTCCGTTGCGGCGCCCGGCCGTGCCAAGGTTCAGCCGCACCGAGCCCGACCTGCCTGGCTTGCGGACCTTCCTGGTGACCAGGTTGATGATCCCGGCCGAACCCTCCGGCGAGAACTGGGCCGAGGGATTGGTGATCACCTCGACGCGCTCGATGGAATCGGCGGGGAGGGATTGCAGGGCCTGGGCCGCGCTGGCGCCGCGGAACAGGCCCGATGGCTTGCCGTCCACCAAGATGGTGACGTTGGGGTCACCGCGCAGGGAGACGTTGCCCTGCACATCCACCTCGACGGAGGGGACGTTCTTCAAGGCGTCGGCGATCGAGCCGGTGGTGGCGGCCAGGTCGTTGGCCACGCCATAGCTGCGCCGGTCGATCGACGTGCGCATGCCGTCCTGCGAGACGCCGGTGACGGTGATCGCCTCGACCGTCTTGGGGGCGGCCTTCGGTCTGGGGGCGGCCTTGCCACGCGCGGCGTTGGCTGGCGCATGGGCTCCAGGGGCCGGTTGCGCGGCGACCGCCGGCGACTGCGCGTGGCCTTCCGACGCCGCCGCGGCCGTGGCTGCGGCCAGCAACACGCCGATTCGATTTCGCACCGTTTCCCCCAGCTTCGCGCAAGCTGTCTAAGGGCGCGCGATCGCCAATTTATATCCGAACCGAAATCCTCACCCGCGTCGGGGGCCGATCAGGGCGGCGGGCCACCGGCGCCACCGAAGTCAAAGCCCGGATCCTTCGGCCGTTTGTTCGCGGCGCCGAAGGTCCAGGTGAGGCCGACGAAGGCCGCCTGGATGTCCGGCTTGCCGCTGTCACGGTCGCGCAGCGTCGGGGTGTCGATGATCCGGCGGAAACGGAAGGTCCCGAACACGTCCTGGGCGGTCACCACTGCCGAGAGGCTCTCGTTGAACTTGTGGCGATAGCCCAGGAAGGTCAGGAAATTCGGGTCGGCATAGCCCTGCGGGGTCAGCCGCTTGGCGTTGAGCTGGGCCGTGAACTGGAAGCTGTCCTTGGCGGTGGCTTGCCAGCTCAGGCTGCCGCGGCCACCGGCCTCGAAGGCCGAGCGGCGTCCGGCGAAATCGAGCAGCTGGTCGAGGCCCTGGCCGGTGGCGTCGATCTCGTTCCAATAGAGGTTGGTCGAGACGTTGAAACTCAAGGCCTTGGTGATGTGGCCGTTGGCGACCAGCTCCAGGCCCGCCGCCTTGCTCTGGCTGAGGTTCTCCTTGGTGCTCAACAGCACGCCGTCGCCGAGGTCGGTCACCACCTCGGTCACCCCGTGCGCGTTCTGCCGATAGTAGAGGGTGGCCAGGTAGAAGGTCCCGCCGGACTTGTACTGATACCCCGCCTCGAAGGAATGGGTGATCTGCGGCTGCAGGTCGGGATTGCCAGCCTGGAAGTTGAGCGGGTCGCGCTCCACCCGGAAGGGGTTCAGGTCCCGCGGATTGGGGCGTTGGACGCGCTTGGAGTAGCTGAGGATCAGCTGCTGGTCCGGGGAGAATTGATAGGCGAGGTGCAGCGACGGATACGGTTTGAAATAGCTCGTGTCATGGGCCACGCGAGAGGTAACCTGGTCGAGGTTGAGCTGCACCTCCTCCAGCCTCAGCCCGCCCAGCACCGTCCAGTCGCCGAACGGCCGCTCATAGGTCACGTAGGCGGCGTTGATGGCCTGCTGGTAGCGGAAGAGGTTGGTCTGCGACGGGTCGGGCGCCGCGTCGGTGGGCGCGGTCCCGCGCAGGCCCACGTTGTTGTAGGTGTTCTGGTCGACCCGAAGGTCGTAGCCGGCCTTCAGCTTGGCGTCGTCCGGCAGCGGCCGACTGTAGTCGGCTTTCGCTTCGGTGAGGATAAGCGTGCTCTTGCTGCGCAGGTCGGTGAACAGGTCCGGCAGGACGGGCAGAGTGGTCACTTGCTCCAGCTGCGGATTCATCTGCTCGTTCGTCCGCTCGCGCGAGATGTTGAGCGTCAGGACGTGGTCGTCGCCGGAAAACTTGTGGCGCAGCGAGGCCTGCGCCGCGCCGGTGTCGTGGTTGATGGTAAAGCGCTGGCGCTGGTCGAATGCGGCGATCTCGACGCCTGTCGGGCCAAGTCCGACGAACGGCGCATGGTTGGTGATGTCCACGCCGAAGTTGAAGAACCGCAACTCGCCGCTCAGGCGCGTGGCGTCGCTCAGGTCGTAGTCGGCGCTGGCGCGGGCGCTCCACTGATGCGCGAACCCACGCTGGTGGAACTGGGTGTCGCTGGAGCTGAGCACGTTCCCATGGCCATCGAGGATCGTGCGGACCTCGTCGCCATTGCCGTCCTGGGCGTCGCGGCGGGCGCTGAGATCGGCCGTGAGTGTCAGCTTGTTGGAATTGTAGGAGGCCGTCGCGCCGCCGTTGGCGCGGCCGCCGGTCCCCGCGCTGAAGCGCACCGAGCCTGATCTTCCGGGCTTGCGCGTCGTCTTGGTGATCAGGTTGAGGATGCCCGCCGAGCCCTCCGGGGAAAAGGCCGCCGAGGGGTTGGTGATCACCTCCACCCGCTCGATGGAATCCGCCGGCATGGCCTGTAGCGCCTGGGCGGCGCTCGCGCCCTTGAACAGGCCCGAGGGCTTGCCGTCGATCAGGATGGTGACGTTGGTGTCGCCGCGCAGCGAGACGTTGCCCTGCACATCGACCTCCACGGACGGAATGTTCTTCAAGGCGTCGCTGATCGAGCCGGTGGTGGTGGCCAGGTCGCTGGCGATCCCGTAGCTGCGCCGGTCGATCGAGGTGCGCATGCCCTGGGTGGAAGCCCCGGTGACGGTGATCGCGTCCACCGTCTTGGGATCGGCCTTCCTAGGGGGAGCCTTTGCGGGCGCGCCCCCGGCGGGCGGTCCTTGTTCTGGCGCGGGCGCCTGCGCCTCAGCCTGGGACGCGGCGGCCGCCATCGCGACGCCCAGCACCAAGCTCACTGGATGTCGCATCCCGTTCCCCCAGTCGCGCCAAGCTGTCCAAGGGAGCCCGGTCACCAAACCCTATCCGACCCGCAATTCGTGGCGGCTATGCGGCGGCCAAGCTTGTTGCGCCTCGGAAGGATTACGATTGTAAATCTCGGTGTCAAGGCGCGGCGGTGACGTCAGCAGGCGACCCCTGGGGGCTGGTATTCCCGATCAGCGCGCGACGCTGGCGCGGGCCCGCTGCAGGTTGGCGCGGCGGCCGTCTTCCTGGTCGGGGTCGTGCAGGGCGCCGAGCAGCGCCGCCTTCAGCGCATTGCCCTTGCGGACGTCTTCCAGCTTTTGCCCGTCCCGGCCGGTGACATAGAAGGCGTCCACCGCGCGCTCGCCATAGCCGTCGATGTGCGCCGAGAGGATCGACAGGCCTGCGTCGGCGATAGTGCGGGCCAGGGCCGCGAGCAGGCCCGGCCGGTCGCGGCCCGACGCCTCCACCACCGTCGAGGTCTCCGACGCCTCGTTGTCCAGCATCACCGCCGGCTCGATGGAGAAGGCGGCGGCGCGGCCGAGGTCGGTCGTGCGGCGCGGCTCCTGGGGCGCCGGCTCGCCGCGGGCGGCAGCCTCCAGGCCCCCGATCAGGCGCGCCAGCGAACGCGCGTTGTCGGCGCCATAGGGCTTGCCGCTGACGTCCTGCACATAGAAGACGTCCAGCGCCTGGCCGGCGCGCGAGGTGAACACCCGCGCGCCTACGACGTTGGCGCCGGCCCCGGTGATCGCGCCCGCCAGGTCGACGAACAGGCGTCGGCGATCGGCGGCGGCCACCACCACTTCGGCGGCGTTGCGGTCGGCGCGCACCCGGCCCTCGGCGGCCGCCCCGCCATGCGCCTGCGCGCGTCGGGACAGGGCGGCGTGCGCCAGCACCTCGGCCTCGGCGAAGGCGGAGAAGTAGGCGTCCTCCATGGCGTCGGCCCAGGCCTCCGACGCCGGATCGGCCCGGGCCACCCGCACCCTGGCGTCATAGGCGGCGTTCTCGTGGTAGCGCTTCAGGGCGGCGGCCGAATCCGGGCCGCGGCCGCCGCGGAACACCGCCTCGGTGGCGCCGTAGAGCTCTCGCATCAGCTGGCCCTTCCAGCCGTTCCACACGCCCGGCCCCACGGCCCGGATGTCGGCGGTGGTCAGCACCAGCAGCAGGCGCAGTCGCTCCGGCGTCTGGACGATTTGGGCGAAGTCGGTGACCGTGCGCGGGTCGGCAATGTCGCGCTTCTGGGCGTAGTCGCTCATCACCAGGTGATGCTCGACCAGCCAGGCGACGAGTTCGATCTTCGAGCGCTCCAGGCCCAGCCGCTCGCAGGCCGAACGGGCGGCCCGGGCGCCGGCCTTCTCCTGGCCGCCGGCCCCGCCCTTACCGGTGTCGTGCAACAGCATGGCCAGGAACAGCGCCTCGCGGTCGGCGATCAGCGGCATGATCGAGGTCGACAGCGGGTGGTCCGCGGCGAAGCGGCCGGCGTCGATGTCGGCGATCACGCCCACGGCCCGCAGGGTGTGCTCGTCGACCGTATAGGAGTGGTACATGTTGAACTGCATCTGGGCGACGATGCGCCCGAACTCCGGCAGGTAGCGGCCCAGCACGCCGGCCTCGGTCATCAGAGTCAGCGTCCGCTGCGGATCGCGCCCGTGGGCCAACACCTGCAGGAAGACTTTGGCCGCGTGGCGGTCGCGGCGCACCGCCGAGGTGATCAGCGGCACAGAGCGCGTGGCGGCGGTGAAGGCGTCGGGGTGCAGGTCGAGGTTGCGCTCGTCGGCGACCTTGAACAGCCGCAGCAGGTTCACCGGATCGCGCTCGAAAACCTGCGGATCGTCGATGTTCAGTCGGCCGGCGATCTCGTGGAAGCCCGGCTCGGCCAGCGGCTTGCGCTTCGGCCGCCGGGCCGGCAACAGGCGCGACAGGCCGCGCGGCGCCACCTTCACCCGCTCGGCCTCCAGCTTGGCGGCGAAGACGCGGGTCAGCGCGCCGACCTCCTTGGCGATCAGGAAGTAGCGCCGCATGAACCGCTCGACGGCCGGCGCGTCGCCGCGGTCGCCATAGCCCATCCGCCGCGCCAGCTCCGGCTGCAGGTCGAAGGTCAGGCGTTCCTCGGGCCGGCCGGTGGTGAAATGCAGATGCGCGCGCACCGCCCAGAGGAAATCGAACGCCTGGATGAAGGCGCGCACCTCGCGGCGCTCGAACATCTCCAGTTGCTGCACCTTCTCGATGGACTGACCCGGATGCAGGTACTGGGCGATCCAGAACAGGGTGTTGAGGTCGCGAAGGCCGCCCTTGCCCTCCTTGATGTTCGGCTCGACCATATAGCGGCTGGCGCCGGCCCGCGCATGGCGCTGGTCCCGCTCTTTCAGCTTGGCGGCGACGAACTCCGCGCCGGAGCCCTTCACAACCTCGCTCTGGAACCGCCGGGCCAGCTCCTCGGCCAGCTTCTCGTCGCCGGCCAGCCGCCGCGACTCCAGGATCGAGGTGCGGATGGTGAAGTCCTCGCGGGAAAGCTTCACGCACTCTTCGATGGTCCGCGACGCGTGGCCGACCTTGAAGCCCAGGTCCCATAGCGCATAGAGCATGTATTCGATGACGCTCTCGGCGTGCGCCGTCTGCTTGTAGGGCCGCACGAACAACAGATCGATGTCGGAGAAGGGCGCGAGTGTCCCGCGCCCATAGCCGCCCACCGCCATCAGCGCGAGGCGCTCGCCCTCCGTCGGATTGCGGGCGCGGAAGATGTGGACCGTGGTGAAGTCCCAAAGCGCGGTGATCACCTCGTCGGTGACCCCCGACAGCAGCCGCGCCGTCTCGATGCCGCCAGCCCCGCCTTCCAGCCGCTCCTTGGCGATCATCCGACCCCGGAACAGCGCGGCCTTGAGGATCTCCAGCGCCGCCTTGCGTTGCGCCGGCCCGTCGCCGGCCTCCAGCGCCGCCGCCGACAGCTGGGCCCGCAGCCGCACGCCGTCGACGACATATTCCAGACGGGTCGGGCGAAGGCGCGGCGGCATGACAGACGGGATATAGGAATTCGCAGGCGCTTTCCGCCTCCGTTTCGGGGCGGGAAATATCAGCCCAGCAACCCCTTCAGCCGATAGAGCGCCTCCATCGCCTCGCGCGGGCTCATGCCGTCGGGGTCCATGACGCGCAGCGCCTCCTCCGCGGGACTGGGCCCGAAATTGGGCGCGGCCTCCGCCACCGCCGCGAACAGCGGCAGGGCGTCGAGGTTGGCCGGGCCGGCGGCCTCGCGCTCCAGCCGCTCCAGCACGTCGCGGGCGCGGGCCACGACGGGCCCCGGCACGCCGGCGAGCTTGGCCACCTGCACGCCGTAGGAGCGGTCGGCGGGGCCGGGGCCGGCCTCGTGCAGGAAGATCAGGTCGCCGTTCCACTCCTTGGCCTTGAGCGACAGGTTCGCGACGTAGGCCAGCCGCTGCTCGAGCACGGCGAGCTCATGATAGTGGGTCGCGAACAGCGCGCGGCAGCGGTTGGTCTCGTGCAGGGCCTCGGCGCAGGCCCAGGCGATCGCCAGGCCGTCGTAGGTGGCGGTGCCGCGGCCGATCTCGTCGAGGATCACCAGGGAGCGTGGTGTCGCCTGAGTGAGGATGGCGGCGGTCTCGACCATCTCGGCCATGAACGTCGAGCGGCCGCGCGCCAGGTCGTCGCCGGCGCCCACGCGGCTGAACAGCCGGTCGACGACCCCGAGCCGCAGGCGCTTGGCCGGCACGAAACAGCCGGCCTGGGCGAGCACCGCCAGCAGCGCGTTCTGCCGCAGGAACGTCGACTTGCCGGCCATGTTCGGCCCCGTGACCAACGCCAGCCGCGGCCCGCCGGCGCCCGCTCCGTCGAGGCGGCAATCGTTCGGGGTGAAGGGCTCGCCGGCGCGGCGCACGGCGGCCTCGACCACCGGATGGCGGGCGGCCTGGGCTTCGAAGGCGGTGGAGCGGTCGACCACCGGGCGGCTCGCGCCGAGGTCCTCGGCCCATTCGGCGTTGGCCGCCGCGACATCGAGGCGCGCGGCGGCGCCGGCGGCCGCCTGGATATCCGCCGCCACGGCGGTCGCCGCATCGCGCCAGGCTTCGAAGGTGTCGAGTTCGATGGCCAGCGCCCGCTCGGCCGCCTGGGCGATCCTGGCGTCCAGCTCGGCGAGCTCGACGGTGGTGAAGCGGACCTGGTTGGCCAGCGTCTGGCGATGGATGAAGGTGGCGTTCAGGGGCGCCGCGAACAGCGGCTCCGCGGCCTTGGCGGTGGTCTCCACGAAATAGCCCAGGACGGCGTTGTGGCGGACCTTCAGCGCCACGCCGCTTTCGGCGGCGAGCCGGGCCTCCAGCTGCAGGATCACGCGGCGGCTGTCGTCGCGCAGCGCCCGGGCCTGGTCGAGTTCCGGACGGACGCCCTGGCCCACGAATCCACCGTCGCGCGTCTGGGCCGGCAGGTCGTCGCCGAGGCCTCCGGTCAGGAGCGCGCGGAACTGGGCGAGGTCGGCGTGCAAGGCGGGCGTCAGGGCGCGCAAGGCCGAGCTGACCTCCTCCGGAGGCTGGACCAGAGGATCCTCGGTGGCGACGAAGAGGCCGCTCACCGCCTCGCCGATCGCCAGGCCGTCGCGCAGGCATCCGAGGTCACGCGGCCCGCCGCGGCCGAGCGCCAGGCGGGACAAGGCCCGGGCCATGTCGCCCAGGCCCTTCAGCGCCTCGCGCAGCCTCTGCCGCTGCGGGCGGTGCTCGCAGAACCAGGCGACGGCGTCGAGCCGCGCGTCGATGGCGGCGGGATCGAGCAGCGGGCGGGCGAGGCGGGCGGCCAGCAGGCGCGCGCCAGGCGCGGTCACCGTGCGGTCGATGGCGGCCAGTAGCGAGCCTTCGCGGGCGCCGGACGTGGCCTTCTCGATCTCCAGGCTGGCGCGCGTCGCCGGATCGATGGCCATGACGTCGGCCTCGCCGGCCCGCCGCGGGGCGGACAGCGCCGGCAGCCGGCCGGCCTGGGTGGTTTCGAGGTGGGCGGCGATCAGGCCGAGCGCGGAGATCTCCGCGCCGGACAGCGCGCCGAAGCCGTCGAGGGTGTCCACGCCGTAGAGCCGCTTCAGCCGCGCCTCCGAGGCGGCGGGCTCGGCCAGCGCCTGCGGCAAGGGCTGAACGAAGCCGCCGGCGGCCTTCAGAGCGTTGGAGACGGCCTCGTCCCCGAACAGCCGGTCCGGGACCAGGATCTCGGAGGGTCCCAAGGCCGCCAGCGCCGAGGCCAGGCCCGCGACGCTGGTTCCCAGGCATTCCACCTCGCCGGTGGACAGCTCGACGGTGGCCACCGCCGCCTGACCGCCGCGCACCGCGATAGCGGCCAGGCGATTGGCGCCGCGGGCGTCCAGAAGCCCCTCTTCGGTCAGGGTGCCGGGCGTCACCACCCGGACCACGTCGCGGCGGACCACCGACTTGGCGCCGCGCTTCCTGGCCTCCGCCGGGTTCTCCATCTGCTCGCAGACCGCGACCTTGAAACCGCTACGGATCAGCTTGGCGAGATAGGCTTCCGCGGCGTGGACCGGCACCCCGCACATCGGGATCGGGTTTCCGCCGTGCTGGCCGCGCGCCGTCAGCGTGATGCCCAGCGCGGCGCTCGCCTTCTGGGCGTCCTCGAAGAACAGTTCGTAGAAGTCGCCCATGCGGAAGAACACCAGGGCGTCCGGCTGTCGGGTCTTGGCCTCGAAATACTGCGCCATCACCGGCGAGGCGCCGGCGGACGGATCGGGCAGGGCGGAAGGCGTCGGGGCGTTCATGAGCCGAGCGACGCTATCTGGCGCGGCGAGTCCCGTCAGCCCCTCAAGCCCCCTTGAACGCCGGGCGAACAAGCCCAAGCTGTGGATGGATGTCATCTCTCGTGGAGCGTCGTGGCCCGTGAGCTTCGTGGTGTTCCCCGCCGGACCGTCGGACGCCGAAGACCTGGCGCGCGTCCACGTGACCTCCTGGCGCGAGACCTATCGCGGCCTGCTGGCCGACGCCTTCCTCGCCCGCATGAGCGAACCCGGCTTCGCGCGGCGCTTCCGCCGCGCGCTGACCGACCCCGGCGACGGCGTCACCCTGGCCGCCGCCGACCGCCATGGCCTGGTGGCCTACGCCCAGGGCGGGCGTTCGCGGCGCGACGCGCCGGGAGAGGCGGAGGTCGCCACCCTCTATGTGCTGCGCCAGGCGCAGGGCCAGGGCCTCGGCGTCCGGTTGATGGCCGAGACGGCCCGCGTGCTGGCGGCGCAGGGCGCGAGCTCGCTGATGGTCTCGGTGCTGCGCGACAACATTCGCGCCCGTGGCTTCTACGAACACCTGGGCGGCGAGGCGGAAGCCGCCCGCCAGGAGCCCGGCCCAGGCGGGCGGCTGCTCTACGAGGTCGCGTACCGGTGGGCGGATATCCGGGCGCTGGCTTCCCTCCCGTAGTGGGGAGGAAGCGTTAGGCCGCCTCCGGCGCGGCGTAGGTCAGGGATACGAAGACGTCCTCCAGGTCCGGATCTTCCGTGGAGATGTCCTTGATGTGCAGGCCGGCGGCGCGGATGGCCGCCAGGACCTGCTCCACCGACGACTGGCCGGTCCGATAGCTCACCGAAAAGCCGCCGGACGGCAGAAGATGGGTTTCGAACCCGGCCAGCCCGGGCGCCGCGGTCATCGGCTGGTCCGGCGTCACCAGCACCTTGCGCGTATCCATGCGCGCCAGCAGCGTCGTGGTCGGCTCGCAGGCGACCACCCGGCCGCGATTGATGATGGCGATCTGGTCGCAGAGCTCCTGGGCTTCCTCGAGGTAGTGGGTGGTCAGCACGATGGTCACGCCCTTGCGGTTCAGTTCCAGCACATAGGCCCAGAGCTGGCGGCGGAGCTCCACGTCGACGCCGGCGGTGGGCTCGTCGAGGATCAGCACCGGCGGGTTATGGACCATGGCCTTGGCGACCATCAGCCGGCGCTTCATGCCGCCGGAGAGCTGACGCACATAGGCCCTGGACTTGTCGCCCAGCCCCAGCGCCGTGAGCAGCTCCATCGAGCGCCGCTCGGCCTTGGGCACGGCGTACATCCCCGCCGCCACCTCCATCGACTCCATGGGCGTGAAGAAGGGGTCGGCCGCGATCTCCTGCGGCACCACGCCGATGGCGGCGCGCGCGTCGCGCGGGCGCTCGTCGATGTCGCGGCCCCATATGGTCACCGTGCCCGAGGTCTTGCGGCACAGCCCCGCCAGGATGTTGATGAAGGTCGACTTGCCGGCGCCGTTGGGCCCCAGGAGCCCAAAGATCGAGCCGCGCGGGATCGCCAGGTCGATGCCCTTCAGCGCCTGCATTTCCGGCGTCGTCTTGGTGGCGGCGTAGGTCTTGACCAGGCCTCTGGCCTCGATCGCGTAGTCCGGCAGATCCATGCTCATCCCGTCGTTGACGGCGAAAGCCGCGCTCGCATACCTAGGCGCGCGGCGGCCGCTCCACAATCGGGCCGCCAACCAAGGACGACTGAAATGGCTCGCAAAGCTCCGACCAAGGCGACCGGCCGCAAGGTGACGCCGCCGTTAGCGGCCGCGACGCCGGGCCGGCCGTTGGCCATCCCGCCCCCGGAGGTGATCGTCGTGCGCTCCCGACGCGTGGCCTGCGAGGGGGCCGGCGGCACGCTCGGTCACCCGCGGGTGTGGATCGAGATGGGCGAGGGAGATTTCGTGGAGTGCGCCTACTGCGACCGGCGATTCGTGCTGGCGGTGGGAACCGAGGGCCCGGAGAGCGACCTGCTGGCGCCCGGCGTGTACGAAGGCTCGCACGGGCACTGAGCGCTTCATTGCGATGTCATCCCGGTTTTCGCGGCACGCGAAAGACCGGGACCCATAGACACGATCGGCGCCGAAAGAGCGGCTGTGGCGCCGCTGCAGACCACTTTTGCGAGACCGGAGCTATAGGTCCCGGACAAGCGCTGCGCGCTTTCCGGGATGACAGGGCGTTGC
This sequence comes from Caulobacterales bacterium, assembly GCA_044445675.1. Lineage (GTDB taxonomy): Bacteria > Pseudomonadota > Alphaproteobacteria > Caulobacterales > Caulobacteraceae > Phenylobacterium. The sequence continues at coordinate 19,848 of JBIOED010000030.1, forward strand.
CTATCTCCCGCCCTACACCCTCAACGGCATCAGGATGTACTGCACGTCGGCGTCCTGGGGATCGAGCACCAGGGCGGGGTCGTTGGGGCCGCCGAAGCGCAGCTCGGCCATCTCGCCGGAGATCTGGTCGGTGATGTCCAGCAGGTAGCGGGCGTTGAAGCTCAGCTCGAACGGGTCGCCGTCGTAGTCGAGCTCCAGCTCCTCGACCGCCTGGCCGGCCTCCATGTTGCGCACGGTGAGCACGCACTTGCCGCCTTCGACCGCCATGCGCACCGAGCGGGACTTCTCGGCCGAGATGGTGGCCACCCGGTCGACCGCCTGGGCGAACAGCTTGGAATCCACCCGCACGATGCGGGTGTTATCCTTGGGGATCACCCGCGGATAGTCGGGGAAGGTGCCGTCGATGACTTTCGAGGTCAGGGCTGCGCCGCCGAAGTCGAAGCGGACCTTCTGGGGGCTGATCTGCAGTTCGACCTGTTCGCCGGCGTCTTCCAGCAGGCGCCGCGCTTCGTTGATGGTCTTGCGCGGCACGATGACGCCCGGCGCGCCCGCCGCGCCCTCCGGAGCGGCCATCTCGGCCAGCGCCAGCCGCGAACCGTCGGTGGCCACCGCGCGCAGCTTCGTCCGGCCGTCCTCGACCACCGTGTGCAGATAGAGGCCGTTCAGGTAGTAGCGGGTCTCTTCCGCCGAGATGGCGAACTTGGTCTTGTCGATCAGCCGGATCAGGTCGGCGACGTCCACAGCAAGGCGCCCGGACAGGCCGTCCGAGCTCATCACCGGGAAATCGCCGGCCGGCAGCACCGGCAGGTTGAAGCGGCTGCGCCCCGCCGAGACTGTCAGGCGCGGGTCCTCGCCGGTGAAGCTCAGCACCACGTCGGTGCCTTCCGGCAGCTTGCGGACGATCTCGTAGAGGGTGTGGGCGGGCGCGGTGATCTGGCCCGGCTGATCGACCTGGGCCAAGGCCTCGTCGATGATCTCGAGGTCGAGATCGGTGGCCGAGAAGGTCAGCCGGTCGCGCTCGGCCGACAGCAGCACGTTCGACAGGATCGGGATGGTGTTGCGCCGCTCCACCGCGCTCTGAACATGCCCCAGCGCCTTCAGCAGCGCCGCCCGCTCGATCGTCAGCTTCATGTCTTTGTCCGAACCTCGTCCACGCAGATGCAACTCGCAGCCTGCGCCCCCGCCCTGGAAGGGACTTGCGACATTAACGGATTCCGAGGGGCGTGGAAGGGCGCTCGAGCCCTCAGGCGCGGCGATCCACAGCCGCGCCGGGATCGGCCTCGTCGGCGCCGCCATAGGGGTTCGGGCCGGCGCCGTTGGCCGGCGCCGCAGGCTCGGCGCCGGCGCCCTTGGCGGCGACAACCACCATGGCGGGCCGGACCAGGCGGCCGAGCAGCTCGTAGCCGGGCTGCATGACCTCGACAATGCGGCCGGGGGCGACGTCGGTGCCGGGCTGTTCCATCATCGCCTGGTGTTGGTGGGGATCGAATTTCTCGCCCATCAGCGGGTGGATGCGCTTGAGCCCATTGCGCTCGAAGGCGCCCTGCAACTCCTTCTCGGTCATCTCGACGCCCACCACGAAGTTCTTCACCGCCGCGTCGGCGCTGTCGCTGGGATGGTGCGCCAGGGCGCGGCTGAGGTTGTCGGCCACGCCCAGCAGGTCGCGGGCGAACTTCTGGATGGCGTAGGCGCGCGCATCGTTGGCCTCCCGCTCCGCGCGGCGCCGGGTGTTCTCGGCCTCCGCGGCATAGCGCAGGATCTGCTCCTTAAGGGCGGCGGTCTCGGCCTTGAGCGCGGCGACCTCCCCTTCGGTGGCTTCGGCGATGAAGGCGTCGGCTTCGTCGGGCATCTCGTCTTCGGGCATCTGTCTGTCGTCTCTTCTCAAGCGTTCATCACCTGGCCCAGCACGCGGGCGGTATAGTCCACCAACGGAATGATCCGGGCATAGTTCAGCCGGGCCGGCCCGATCACGCCGATCGCACCCAGCACCCGCTGCGAGCCCGTCATATAGGGAGCTGCGATCACGGCGGAACCCGAAAGCGAGAACAGGCGGGTTTCCGCACCGATGAAGATGCGCACGCCCTGGCCTTCGCGCACCCCGTCCAGGAGGGAGATCAGCTGCTCCTTCTGCTCAAGGTCCTCGAACAGCGAGCGCACCCTTTCGAGATCCTCGGCCGCGCCGGACTCTTCCAGGAGGTTGGCCCGGCCGCGGACGATCAGGGCGCGGTCCTCCGCCTCGCCGCCTCCCCAGGCCGCCAGCCCGTCCTCCACCAGCTTGGCCGCCGTCACGTCGAGCTCGCGCCGGGCCTTGTCGAGGTCGGCGCGCAGGTCGGTCTTGGCCTCAACCAGGGTGCGGCCGCGCAGGCGGGCGTTCAGGAAATTGGAAGCCTCGGTCAGGGCCGAGGGGGTGACGCCGGCCGGGAGGCGGATCAGGCGGTTCTCCACCGTGCCGTCGGCGAAGACCATGATCGCCAGGGTGCGTTCGACGCCCAGCGAGACGAACTCCACATGCTTGACGCCGGCGTCGCGGACCGGGGTCACCACCACGCCCGCCCCGCCGGCCAGGCCGGAAAGGATGGCGCTGGCCTCGTTGAGCGCGTCTTCGTAGTTGCGGCCGTGGGCGTGCAGCCGCGCCTCTATGGCCTGGCGGTCGATCTGCCCGATGTCGCCCACCTCCAGCAGACCGTCGACGAACAGCCGCAGGCCCGCGTGGGTCGGCAGCCGGCCGGCGCTGGCGTGCGGGGCGCCCAGCAGGCCGAGCTGCGTCAGGTCCTGCATGGTGTTGCGGATCGAGGCCGGCGAGAGTGGCAGGCCGCCCTTGGACAGGGTGCGCGACCCGACGGGTTCGCCGGTCTCCAGATAGCTCTCCACGATCCGCCGGAAGATGTCCCGCGCGCGTTCGTCGAGTTCGGCCAGCGAGGGGCCGGAGGCGAAGATGGGGCTGCTCACGGGGGCGTGGCGGTTCTCTCGAGGCGTCCATTGGGCGGCGTCCATGGACTGGACCTTGCCGATCTAGGATAAGCGCGGCGCAAGCAGGCGCAAGGCGCCGCCACTCCAGGAGCCCACCCCATGCGTCCGTCCGAACGCCTCGCCGACGTGCTGCGGCCCGTGACCCTGGAGACCGGCGTCAACCGCTACGCCGAGGGCTCGTGCCTGGTCAGCTTCGGCCACACCAAGGTCCTGGTCACCGCGAGCCTTGAGGAAGGCGTCCCCGGCTTCCTGCGCGGCAAGGGCCAGGGCTGGGTCACCGCCGAATATGGCATGCTGCCCAGGGCGACCCACACGCGCGGCCGCCGCGAGGCCGCGCAGGGCAAGCAGTCCGGCCGCACCCAGGAGATCCAGCGGCTGATCGGCCGCTCGCTGCGCGCCATCGTCGACCTGAAGGCGCTCGGCGAACGGCAGATCTCCATCGACTGCGACGTGATCCAGGCCGACGGCGGCACGCGCACCGCCTCGGTCACCGGCGCCTGGGTGGCCCTGAGGCTGGCCACCAAATACCTGCTAGACGAAGGCGTGATCGCCAAGGACCCGATCCTCGACCAGGTGGCGGCGATCAGTTGCGGAGTGTTCGACGGGACGCCGGTGCTGGACCTCGACTACGATGAGGATTCCAACGCCGAGGCCGACGCCAACTTCGTGCTGACCGGCCATGGCGACATTGTCGAGATCCAGGCCACCGGCGAGAAGCGCGGGTTCTCCGAGGGGGAGTTCGAGGCGCTGTTTTCCCTGGCCCGCAAGGGGATCGGCGAGCTGGTCGCCCTGCAGAGGGCCGCTACCGGCGGCTGAACGCAAAAACGGGGCGGCCGGTCGCCCGGCCGCCCCGCTTCGTCACCGCCCCTGAAGGGCGGTCTTATCCTAGAGCGCCAGCAGATGGCGGAAGGCCGAAGGCGGCATCCGCCCCAACTCGTGCGCCAGCGGCGCGAACAGGGCGCTCAGGAAACGTTCAATCGCGGCAATCATGGTCGGCGCTCCCTTGTGCAGTGCAGCATTGTGCAGTGCATATAGGGGATATATGTTGAAGTTGCAAGACTTCCCAAGGCCACGCTGCCCGCCTATGCCGCGATGCAGCGTACCCTGCCTTTCCCACGCGGACTGCGCCGCGAGGCGTCCCCGTCCAAGATGGCGACGGGCGCGCCGCGCGAGGCGGCGTTACCGAGGAGGGATCGGCCCCTCGGCCGTCCGGCAAGGCGACAGGCGCCCCCCGAAGCGCGACTCGGGGCCCAGGTTCGGCCCGGCCTCCTCGTCCTCGCGGCATCGCTGGCCCGGGGCCGCGTCGCCCAGGTAGAGGCCGACGCCCAGCGATTGGCGTACGCCCGGCGCGTAGGCGTATGGCCCGCCGAATCGGCTCGCGAAGCGGTCGTTGAAGCGGCTCTCGCCCACCGCGATGCTCAGGGTCCCGGTCTTGCCCACCGGCAGCTCGGACTGCACGAAGGCGCTGCGGTAGCCGTTGGTGCCGACCGCCACGTCGACCACCCCGTGGACCTTGCGCGGCTCCTCGCCGGAGGTGACGCCGCTGGCCCCATCCCGCGGCGGCGTCAGGGCGGGCGAGGTCTTCAGGTAGTTGTCGATCTGGTCGGCCACGCTCGGCCCGCCAACCCCGGGCGCGCTGACGGCTCCCGCGTTGCCGGCGGGCGCCGCGGCGACCGGCGGGGCGCCCGTGGTCGCCGCGGGGGCGGTGGCCATCGCCTCGGGCTCCTCCGCGCGCGCCGCCGGAGCCGCGAGGGCTGCCGTGAGGATCAGGGCGGAGAGCAGGCGAGGAAACGGGCTCATGCCCGACTTATGCGCTCGCCACTTCGCTGGAATAAGGCGGCGCCGAAATGCGACGGCAACACTGCGGCGCAAAGTTGCGCGCCGTCGGCGTGTGGGGTCCTTTTTCGCACGCCCTTGGGCGCGTCCAGGTCGCGTCGTCGAAGTTCATCTTGAGGGGGTACCGCATGATACGTACGACCGTGGCCGCGCTTGCCGCGTTGAGCCTCACCGCGACCGGGGCCTTGGCGCAGGCCACAGGGCCGAGCCATCCGAGCGCGGCGGCCAGGGCCGCACGGGTTCATTCCGACGAGCCGAGCACGCCCGGCAGCGTCATCGAGCGCCGCTCCGAGCGCGGCGCCGAGGCCAGCGAGCGCAAGATCGGCGACAGCGACATCGCCACCGCCCCGGTCTTCGAAGTCGCCAAGACCTCGCACCACACGGTGACCATCGACGGCCGGGCCATCCCCTACACAGCCACAGCCGGCACGCTTACGCTGCGCGACGACGACGGCAAGCCGATCGCCAGCATGTTCTACGTCGCCTACACCGCCGACGCGCAGAAGGGCGCCAACCGCCCGGTGACCTTCCTCTACAACGGCGGCCCCGGTTCGGCGTCGCTCTTCGTGCACATGGGCCTGGCCGGCCCGATGCACGTGATGACCGACTCGCCCAACGCCACCCACGCCGCGCCCTACACCATCACCGAGAACCACGAGAGCCTGCTCGACAAGTCCGATCTGGTGTTCCTGGACGCCATCGGCGCCGGCTATTCGCGGCCGCTCGGCGACACCAAGGGGACGGCCTTCTGGGGCGTCGACGAGGACATCGACGCCTTCGCCCGCGGCATCCAGCGCTACATCACCATCAACCACCGCTGGAACTCGCCGAAGTTCCTGTTCGGCGAGAGCTACGGCACCACCCGCTCGGCGGGCCTGGTCTATGCGCTGCAACAGCGCGGCCTGCAGTTCAACGGCGTGCTGCTGCTCTCCTCGGTGCTGAACTACGGCGCCCACGACAGCGGCTTCGACCACAGCTACGTCAGCTACGTCCCGAGCTTCGCGGCCACCGCGGTCTACTGGAAGAAGGCCGCCCAGCCGGCCGACCTCCCGGCCTATCTGCAGCAGGTCCGCGCCTGGGCCGCAGGGCCTTACCTGACCGCGCTCACCAAGGGCTCGAACATCTCGCCGGAGGAGTTCGACGCCACCGCCCGGCAGCTGTCGGCCTACATCGGCCTGCCGGTCGACTTCATCAAGCGGGCCAACCTGCGGATCGACCTTTCGCGCTTCCGCACCGAGCTGCTGCGCGACCAGGGCCGAATCCTGGGCCGCTATGACACCCGCTTCACCGGCCTCAACGCCGACAACGCCGCCGAGAACCCCGCGTACGATCCCTCCGACACCGGCATCAGCGGGGCCTACGTCGGCGCGCTGCACGACTGGCTGGAGCAGGGGCTGGGCTATACCACCGACCTGAACTACTGGCCGTCCGGGCCCGGCATCAACCAGGCCTGGGACTGGAAGCACAAGCCGCCGGGCAGCGGCTTCGGGGGCGGCGGCCGGCGCGAGCCGGTGGCCAACACCGCCGCCGACCTCGCGCTCGCCATGCGCCAGAACCCGCACCTGAAGGTCTATTCGCTGAACGGCATCTACGACATGGCGACGCCGTTCTTCGGCACCGAGTACGACTTCGCCCACATGTGGCTCGACCCCAGCGTGCGCAACAACGTTCGGTTCAGCTACTATCCGTCCGGACACATGGTCTATCTCAACCAGGACGCCCTGAAGTCCCTCAAGGCCGACGTGGCGCGGTTCTACGACGACGCCACCGCCCGCTAACGCCGGCTCAAGGCCCGAGCCTGGACGCCGCCACCCGCGCTGAACCCTCCCGCGTGGCCGTGGCGGCGGGGGGGGGGGGGCCCGGCGGCGGGGGGGCCCCCCGGGGGGGGGGCCCCCCCCCCGGGGGGGGGGCCGGGGGGGGGG
>JBIOED010000031.1:0-26151 GCA_044445675.1 Caulobacterales bacterium
ATTCACTGGTGCGGTCGAGAAGACTCGAACTTCCACGGGTTGCCCCACAGCGACCTCAACGCTGCGCGTCTACCAATTCCGCCACGACCGCTCGTGGTGAGGCGCGGGGGGTAGCAAACGGCGAAGGCTTTGTGAAGGGCGCGACCAGCAAGCGACCCGCCTCTCCGTGGCCCGCCGCTACTGGCCGCCGGCCATGAAGTCGTAGACGTTGGCCGCCCGGGTCACGGCGATGGAGATCTTCTCGTCGTTGATCTGGATTTCACCGCGCGCGATCGGGTGGTTGTTGGCCAGGATCCAGACCTCATCGTTGACCGCGGTGTCGAGCGGGATCACCGCGCCGCGGCCCATGCGAAGCAGCTGCTGCATGGGAAGCGTCGAGCGGCCGAGCACCACCTGGATCTCGACGTTGACGGCCTTGACCTGACTCACGAGTGGACGCCCCTGACTTCACCTGGGCTTTGCACATGGCAGGCCCAGCGCCCACATTGGGCGTGACATGCTTGACCGGGCGTTAAATCCAGCGACGGAGGCGCCGATTTTCGGCCGCGGCGACGACGCGGCCGCGGGCTGGGCCGTCTCGCGCGCGCCCGTCGCCTATCCGGACGCCGTAGCGGCCATGGAAGCCCGCGCCGGCGCCATCGCCGAGGGCCGCGCAGGCGAGCTGGTCTGGCTGCTGGAGCACCCGCCGCTCTACACCGCCGGGGTCTCGGCCAGGCCCGGCGACCTCCTGCAGCCGGACCGCTTCCCGGTGTTCGAAAGCGGACGCGGCGGGCAGTTCACCTACCATGGCCCGGGACAGCGGGTGGCCTATGTGATGCTCGACCTCACCCAGCGGCGACGGGACGTCCGGGCCTTCGTCGCCGCGCTGGAAGCCTGGGTGATCGGCGCGCTGGGCCATTTCGGGGTCGTGGGCGGCCTGCGCGAAGGCCGGGTCGGCGTCTGGGTCGAGCGTCGCACGCCCGGCCTGCCGCCGGCCGAGGACAAGATCGCCGCGATCGGCGTGAAGCTCCGCCGCTGGGTGTCGTTCCACGGCGTCTCCCTGAACGTGGAGCCGGACCTCGCCCACTTCGGCGGCATCGTCCCCTGCGGCGTCGTCGACCACGGCGTGACCAGCCTGGCAGACCTCGGCCTGCCGGTCACGCTGGACGAGGCCGACGCCGCGCTGCGCGCCAGCTTCCGCGAGGTGTTCGGCGCGATAGAGGATGCGCCGCCGCCGATCTGACAGGTGGCTTCCCGAAACCCGCGAGTCGTACGATTCATGGCGGCATGTCGGGGCCTTTGATCATCGCCGCGCTTCGCGCCCGCCTGGGCGTGGCGCTTGCGGCCGCCTTGGCGTGCGGGGCCGCGCCGGCCTGGGGCCAGGCGCCGGCGGTCAGCTATCCGCCGTCGCGGGCGCTCGGCGACGTCGCGGCCTGGCTGCAGCGAGACACCCCGCTCCCACTCGGCCAGGTGGTCGACGTCGGACCCTCCGCGGTGACGGCGATCACCGCGTCGGCGCCCATGGGCGGGCCGCGGCGGTTCCTCGCCACCATCGCCTCGGAAGCCGTGGACCCGGCGATGCTGGCCCGCGACGGCATCGCCTCGTGGTCCATTCCCGTGGAGATCGACTGCGACCGGCGCATGGCGCGGCTGGGGACCATGACCGGCTACCCAAGCCGCGACCTGAAGACCGGGCCGCGCGAGGTGCGCAAGGCTGACGACGCCTGGGTCGACCCCGCGAAGACCGCGCCGCTCGGCTCGGCGATCCGCGCCCTCTGCGACCGTGACTTCGCCCGGCCGTTCGCGGGCCGCGCCCAGACGGCGGAAACGGCCAGACCGGCAGGCAGGCCGCCGCCCGCCGTCATAATCCCTCCGGGCCCCGCGCCGACGGCCGAAGCCGCCGCCGCACCGTCGCCCAAGCCCAAGCCGATGCCCAAGCCACCGGCCGGCGGCGGGGCCTTCGCCCTGCAGGTCGGCGCCTCCCCCAGCCTGCCGGACAGCCAGCGGCTCCTGGCTCGTTTCAAGAAGAAATTCGGCGCCGACCTCGGCGGCCTGACCACCAGCGTCGCGACCGTGCAGGCGAACGGCAGGACGGTGAACCGCGTCCTGCTCTCCGGCTTCGCCTCCTCGGCGCAGGCCAACGCCTTCTGCAACGCGCTCGCGGCGGCCAAGCAGGCCTGCTTCGTCAGGCGCTGAGGTCGTCGGGACTGCTGGACGGCGCTCACACCTAGAGCGCCACCGCGGGCCTGAGCGGGTTGGGGCCGTAGCGGTTGGCGCCCGCCTCGCCGGGCATGGCCCCGAGGTCCACGCCGGCCCAGATCAGCACCAGGGTGAAGAAGAAATCGAAGAAGCTGTCCGGCTGCGGCCAGACCGCGACGACCGAGACCAGCACCAGGGCCGCCCACCAGCCGGAACGCCCACGATCGTGCAGGCGCTTGGAGAGCACACAGGCGCCGCAATAGAACAGCGGCGGATAGACGAACCAGCCGGTGATCCAGTGCAGGGTGGTTCCCGCCACCGCCTCGTAGAAGACGGCGATGACCAGCAGCACGCCGGCCGCGATCAGCGCCGGCATGCGGCTGGCGCGGCCGACGGCCGAGAAGAACAGCTCACCCCAGTCGATCTGGCCGTTCATGGCGCGCGCCCCGAGAATCGTCCGCCAGCATAGCCGCGACCGAAGCCTAGTGTGCTGGATCTGAAGTTCGCCTGCTCCACGGGCCGCGCGCCGAGCGAACTTCAGATCCAAGACGCACACTAGAAAGATAGGCTTGCTAGTGTCCTCCTCGATTCCGAAGTTCGCCAAAGCCTGCCGCAAGTGCTTGCGAACTTCGGAATCGGGACACTAGGCGAACTCCACCAGCACCTCGTCGGCCGCGACGCTGTCGCCGGCCGCGGCGTTGACCGCCTTCACCACGCCGTCGCGCTCGGCGCGGATGATGTTCTGCATCTTCATGGCCTCGATCACCGCCACCGCCTCGCCGGTGCGGACCTGCTGGCCGACCACCACGTCGAGGGTGACCACCAGGCCCGGCATGGGCGAGAGCACGGTCTTGGAGGTGTCGGCGGCCACCTTCGGCGGCAGCTTCTCGTGCAGTTCGGCGGTTCGGGGGGTGAGCACCAGGACATGCAGGGTGGTGGCGCGGTGGCGGATGACGAACCCTTCGGCCGCGGGTTTGACCGTGGCGGTGAACGCGCGGCCGTCCAGCCTGGCGCGGAAGCTCGGCTGGCCGGGCCGCCAACGCACGTCCTCCAGCCGCAGCGCCCTGCCCTCCGTCTCGATGACCAGGCCGTCGCCCCCTTTCTTGTCGGCGGGGCCGCTGACCCGGACCTCGCGCTTCTCGTGGCCCACCACGACGATCCAGTCCTGGCGAAGCTGTTCCGGCGCGGCGCGCGCCAGCAGGGTGCGATGCATCGACAAGGCGACGGCCGCGATCAGGTCCCGCTGCTCGACGCTGGGCGGCAGGCCCGCGAAGCCGCCCGGGAATTCGTCTTTGATATAGTTTGTGGAGAGCTGGCCGGAGCGGAACCGCGGCTGGTCCATCACCGCGGAAAGGAACGGGATGTTCTGGCCCAGGCCCTCGATGTGGAAGTCCTCCAGCGCCCGGCCCATGAGGTCGATGGCGCCCTCCCGGGTCTCGGCCCAGGTGGAAAGCTTGGAGATCATCGGGTCGTAGAACATCGAGATCTCGTCGCCCTCGCGCACGCCGGCGTCGTTGCGCACCCTGCCGAGGTTCCGGCCTTCGGGGACCACCTCGCCCTCGGCGGGCGGATCGTAGCGCACCAGCCGGCCGATGGAGGGCAGGAATCCGCGGTAGGGGTCCTCGGCGTAGATGCGGCTCTCCATCGCCCAGCCGTCGATCTTCAGGTCCTTCTGCGCGAAGGCCAGCTTTTCCCCGTAGGCCGAACGGATCATCTGCTCCACGAGGTCGAGGCCCGTGATCAGTTCGGTGACCGGATGCTCGACCTGCAGGCGGGTGTTCATCTCCAGGAAGAAGAAGCTCCTGTCCTGGCCGGCCACGAACTCGACGGTGCCGGCGCTGTCGTACTGAACGGCCTTGGCCAGGGCCACGGCCTGCGCGCCCATGGCCGCACGGGTCTTGGCGTCCAGCAGCGGGCTGGGGGCCTCCTCGATGACCTTCTGGTTGCGCCGCTGGATCGAGCACTCCCGCTCGAACAGGTGAACGACGTGGCCGTGCTTGTCGCCCAGCACCTGGATCTCGATATGGCGTGGGCTTTCGATGAATTTCTCGATGAAGATGCGGTCGTCGCCGAAGCTGGCCTTGGCCTCGGCCTTCACCGCCGGGAAGCCCTCCTCGACGTCCTTGGTGTTCCAGGCGACGCGGATCCCCTTGCCGCCGCCGCCGGCGGAGGCCTTGATCATCACCGGGTAGCCGATGCCCTCGGAGATGCGGATGGCGTGCGCCGTGTCGTCGATCTCGCCGATGTGGCCCGGCACCACCGAGATGCCGGCCTTGGTGGCGAACTTCTTCGACTCGATCTTGTCGCCCATCGCCTCGATGGCGTGCGGGTTGGGGCCGATGAACACGATCCCTTCCTCGGCCAGCCGCCGCGCGAAGCCGGCGTTCTCGGAGAGGAAACCGAATCCGGGGTGCACAGCCTCGGCGCCGGTCTGGCGTACGGCCTCGACGATCCTGTCGGCCAGCAGATAGGACTGGGCGGCCGGCGGCGGGCCGATCAGCACGCTCTCGTCGGCCATCTCCACCGCCAGCGAACCCGCGTCCGCCTCGGAATAGACCACCGCCGTGGCGATACCCATCCGGCGGCAGGTCTTGATGATACGGACCGCGATTTCCCCGCGGTTGGCGATCAGGATCTTTGAAAACATCTAGCTACGCGCGCCCGCCTCACTTCCGAACCGAAGGGCGGGACCTTAGATTGACGCACATGAGCACGCCACAACTCTCCCCATCGGGTTTCGACCTGACCCCGCCGACGCCTGAGCAGCGCCGGGCCCTGGAAGCTTCGCTGACCCCTGAGGAAGCCGCGGTCTTGCTACACCACGGCACGGAAGCGCCATTCTGCGGCGGCCTGCTCGATCAGAAAGACGCCGGGGTCTATGGCTGCCGCCTCTGCGGCCTGCCGCTGTTCGAGCACAGGACCAAGTTCGAGAGCGGCACCGGCTGGCCGTCGTTCTGGGCGCCCGTGGACGAGACGCACGTGGCGCAGATCAAGGACATCTCCTACGGCATGGTCCGCGTCGAGACGACCTGCGCGCGCTGCGGCAGCCACCAGGGCCACGTCTTCCCCGACGGTCCGCCGCCGACCGGCCTGCGCTACTGCATCAATTCGGTGTCGCTGGAGTTCACCCCCTACGGCGCGCCCTTGCCCGACCGCCTGGGCCGCGGCGAGGGCTTGGCGACCGTCGCGGGCGGCCCTTCCTCAGCCATGGCGCCTTCCGCCAGGGGGTGAGTCTCCCAGACTGCGGTCGTGCGACGATCAGTCCTCCAGGCTTGACTACAGGGGCGGGGTTAGCTTTTCCGCGCCCCACGCCGAAAGCCTTGCCATGAAACTCACCTCCGCCGAAGCCCGCACCCGCGCCGACGAGGTGCGCGAGACCAGCGTCACCGTGCTGCGCGGCCTGATCCCGGTGGAGATCATCGACGCCTGGAACGCGGCCTTCCAGCCGCTGCTGCAGGCCGCCGTGGCCTGCGAGCGCGACGATCCGAACCGCGGCGCGCACCGGCACTATGTCACCCTGCCCTTCCAGGGCCTCTGGGCCGACCCGGCCATCGTCGACAATGACGCGATCATCGCGGTGGTCGAGGAGCTGGTAGGCGCCGACGGGGTCATGTGCCAGCTCGCCAGCGACACGCCGCTCCAGGGCTCCGAACACCAGGACCTGCACCGCGACACCCAGCTCCTGTTCCCCGAGAGCGGCGCCGAGACACCGCCCTACCAGCTGGCGGTGAACTTCCCGCTGGTGGACGTGACGGCCGAGAACGGGCCGATGGAATACGCCGCCGGCACCCACATGACCTCCAAGGCCGAGGGCCTGCGTCGGGTGGCGTCCGGCGAGGCGCCGCTGGTCGCGGCCCATATGGCCAGAGGCGACGTGATGATCCGCGACGTCCGCCACATCCATCGCGGCACGCCGAACCGCACGGACATCCCGCGGCCGATGGTGGTGATCGGCTATTCGCGCCGCTGGCTGTTCCGTCCCGAGGTGAACATCCGCGTCCCGGCCGAGGTGCTCCGCGCCATGCCGGAGCGCGCGCAGCGCTGGCTGCGCTTCAACCCGGTGTTCGCGACGAAGGAAGAGGCGGCGCAGCAAGGCGAAAGTTACCGGGCGTTCGCCTACTGAAAATCCTTCTCCCCTCGTGGGCTGCGGGATTCACACATCTTCGACGCGGCCACGGAACTCTCCTTCTCCCACAGGGGGAGAAGGACGGGCGAAATGCGTTCTTCTAGGTCCTTGCGACCCTCAGGTCTTCTTGCCCGCGGTGGACTGGCCGCCGCCCGAGCCGCCGGAGCCGCCCGCGACCGGATCGTCCTCCGCCGCACGCATCTGGGCGCCCAGCACGCTGTCGCCATAGCCGGCCCCGGGGCTGGTCAGGAAGCCGCCCTTGGCGAGCCGCAGGTTGTTCTGCACGTGGTTCACACCGGAAATGTCCTCCACGAGCCGCTCGGCGCGATGCTTGGCTTCGCGGCTCTCGACCGTGCCGGAGAGCGTCACCTCGCCGCCGGACACCGACACCGAGATGTTCGAGGCGTCGAGCCAGGTGTCGTCGGTCAGCCGCTCATGGGCGTCTTCGTTGATGCGGTCGTCGGAACGCTTGTAGCCCTGCGGCCCAAGCCCCCGCGCGCCGCGCGACGGCCGGTCGCCGGTCGGAGACTCGCCGCCGCCGAGCCAGGCGGCGACCTTCTCGCCGGCGCGGTGTAGGAAGTCGCCGGCGTTGCGCCCGGCGTCCTCGAACCGCTCGCCGCGGCTGTCGCGGCGGCCACCGTCGCCATAGCCGCGCTCGTAGTCGTACCCGCCCGTGCCGCCGCTCGCCGCGCGATCCATGTCGCGGCGGTACTCGCCGGAATCGCCGCTGAAGCCCGGCTGGCCATAGCCCTGGGCGTGATAGCGCTCGCGGGTCGGGCTGCGCTGGGCGTCGTAACCCAGCGGCACGTCCCCGTATTCGCGGCCGCCCTGGCCGTATTCCTCGCGATAGACGCGCTCGCGGTCGTCATCGCCCAGGAATCGGCCGCCGGTGTAGTCCTGGTTGGCGAAGCGGGGGTTTCCCTGGCTGTACTCGCCCTGGCGCATGGCCGGGCTCACGCCGCCATAATCGCGGTCCTGCCAGCCCCGCGCGGCCGAGCCGCCTGGTTGGCCGCCGCGCGCGCCGACGGCGCCGGCGCGGCCGTAGCTCGCGCCACTCTCCCGCTCGCCGAACACCCGGTCGTTGTCACGGCTGTGCTCGGGGCTGCGGTCGGGCGCACGCTCCGGGCCGCCGCGCCGTTGGCCATACATGTCCGGCCGGTCCTCGCGGCCCCAGCTGCGGTCCTCGCCGCCGCCCATGCGCCGCCCCTCTCCGAGGCCCCGTGCGTCCCGCTCGCGGATCTGCCGCTCGCGATCGTCCATCCAGTTGCCGGCCATGGGAAAATCCTCCGTGATTGTGGCGACGGCCAAGCGCAGCCGTCCTCCATCGGAGAACACAGGGCGAAGGAAGGCGGTTCCGGCGGGCTGGCTAGAGAACCCGCATCTCAATCTCGCGGGCGATAATCCCTCGGATTGTCTCATTCGCGTTGGATATCAAAAGGCGCTCACGGAAAAATTGCTCACCATAGTCTTGGGCAATTTTGGCAAACACCTCGTCGGCAAAGCTGCTGCTAATCACACTCATGCCGGAAAATGACACTTCTACCGGCTGATCCGTCCCATCGTTCAAAAGATTTTCCACCAGGACCCTAAATCTCTTACCTCCAATTCTAGTTATAGTGTCAATTCGATAATCAAATACTTTCAAATGATGCTTATCATCGTCATCCGACGAAAATTTCTTGTCGAGATAGTCAAATGCTATTTCATATTTTTTACCTTCAAAAACGAGCGCTTTCTCGATTAAGTCGGGATCATCGACCCCAACGGACCAATGAACGACAGTTCCGGGGAAATAAACACCTTCTGATTTCACGAAGGCAGCTTCTCGAATTCGATCCCAATAAAGTCTCTGGTTGGATGAATCTAAATTGAAATGCCCAGTCCTGGAATGCCGCGCAATTGAAAGTGTTCCGTATAGTCCGTTTCCTTTGTTTTCTCCGATCCTGCTTGTTATTCCTTCTTTTACTGATTTTATCATGGCTTCCGCTGGCTCTCGTATGCCAATTCTGGTCATCGACTTTGGAATGCCAACTCCGTGATCGCACACGACAAAATCAACTACTCGCCGCCTTGGAAATATTGTCGTTTGAATAAATCCACCGGTTTCCGCCTGAGAATGCGTAAATACGTTGTCTATGATCTCGTTTAGCGACCATTCTAGCGCCTGTATACTTCCCCTACCAAGCTTTCGAACGGCCCTCAGTATCGTTTCGACAACGTCATCGACGGCCGATAGCACGCCCGCTTCGTTCTCGACATGCAACAGGGGCATTCCACCGCTCAGCAAAGGTTCGCGGTTTCGATTTTCATTGCCGTTTAGAAAATCACTCCAATGGCATCTCTGGAACACACTCGCCAATCGCGGCGCGGTGGGACCGAGTATGTCGAAATCGATCCCTCGCCGCCTTGCGTCGTGGACCCAACAGACAATAGGCACCATCCCACTGGCCATCGCGGCCTCGGTGATGGCGAAGTCAACCTCTATGGGTTCCCTGGGGTATGCCTGGATTGCATTGTAAATTGCGGCGATGCATTGCCTGTAATTCTTCAGGTTGATCTCGACGGGCATATAAACCCGGTTGTGAGCAACGTGCGGCTGCAACTGAGCTTCGATCACCCGGACCTCATAGCGGAATGTTGTCGTGCTTCTTCCAAGGGTTGGTGAGCTGCTTGCCCTTGAGGTTCTTCAGCGCGTGCACGATCCGGCGGCGCGTGCCGTGGGGCATGATCACGTCGTCGATGTAGCCGCGGGAGGCGGCGACGAAGGGGTTGGCGAACCTCGCCTTGTACTCGGCCTCGCGCGCGGCGAGCGCCTCCGGGTCGCCGATCTCGGACCGGAAGATGATCTCCACGGCGCCCTTGGAGCCCATCACCGCGATCTCCGCGGTGGGCCAGGCGTAGTTGATGTCGCCGCGCAGGTGCTTGGACGCCATCACGTCGTAGGCGCCGCCATAGGCCTTGCGGGTGATCAGGGTGATCTTCGGCACGGTCGCCTCGGCGAAGGCGAACAGCAGCTTGGCGCCATGGCGGATCAGCCCGCCCTGCTCCTGGCGGGTGCCCGGCATGAAGCCCGGCACGTCGACCAGGGTGATCAGCGGAAACTCGAAGGCGTCGCAGAAGCGCACGAACCGCGCCGCCTTGCGGCTGGCGTCGATGTCCAGCACGCCGGCCAGCACCTGCGGTTGGTTGGCGACGATGCCCACCGGCTGACCGTCCAGGCGCGCGAAGCCGCAGATGATGTTCTTGGCGTAGTCCGGACTGATCTCGAAGAAGTCGGCCTCGTCCACGACTTTCAGGATCAGTTCCTTCATGTCGTAGGGCTTGTTGGGATTGGCCGGGACCAGGCTGTCGAGGCTGGCTTCGTCGCGGTAGGGCTCGTCGAAGCTCTCGCGGACCGGCGGCTTCTCGCGGTTGGAGAGCGGCAGGAAGTCCACCAGCCGGCGGACCTGGGTCAGGGCCTCCAGGTCGTTGTCGAAGGCGCCGTCGGCGACTCCGGACTTCAGCGCATGGACGCGATAGCCGCCCAGCTCCTCGTGGCTGACCTCCTCGTGGGTGACGGTCTTCACCACGTCGGGCCCGGTCACGTACATGTAGGACGTGTCCTTCACCATGAAGATGAAGTCGGTGATCGCCGGCGAATAGACGTCGCCGCCGGCGCAGGGCCCCATGATCACGCTGATCTGCGGGATGACGCCGGACGCCAGGGTGTTCTCCAGGAAGATGTCGGCATAGCCGGCCAGGCTCTCGACGCCCTCCTGGATGCGCGCCCCGCCAGCATCGAACAGGCCGATGATCGGCGCGCCCATCTTCAGCGCCTGACGCTGCACCTTGAGGATCTTGCTCGCGTGTGCGCCCGAAAGAGATCCGCCGAATACCGTGAAATCCTTGGAGAACACGAACACCAGCCGGCCGTTGATCCGGCCCCAGCCGGTGACCACCCCGTCGCCCGGGATCTTCTGGTCGGCCATGCCGAAATCGGTGGCGCGGTGCTCGACGAACATGTCGAACTCCTCGAAGGACCCCTCGTCGAGCAGCAGGTCGACCCGCTCGCGGGCGGTGAGCTTGCCCTTGGCGTGCTGGCTGGCGATCCGTCGCTCGCCGCCGCCGACGCGGGCCTCCACCCGGCGCTTCTCCAACTCTTCGAGGATATGCTTCACGCGAAACGGCCCTTCCCTGCGTGGCGCAAGGGGTAGAGCGAGCCCGCTAGCGTGGCAAGGTCACGCCAGGAGGTCGATCAGGCTCCGGGAAAGCGCTTCCCGCGCGGCCTGCAGCCGGCGCACGGCGGCGGGCGCGTCGCCGGAGACCACCGCTGGCCCCGCGCCGCCCACCAGACGGTAGATCAGCTGGTCGATCTTCTGGACCGTATCCTGGCGGACCGACGCCGGCGCGTCGTCGGCCAGGCGTTCCTGGGCCTCGATCAGCGCCGACATGGCCGCCGGGGCCAGGGCGACCGCCGAGACGGCGCGGAGCGTGGACGGCGGCTGCGGCCGGTCGCGCAGGCTCGGCGCCTGGGCCGCCGGGGAGACCGCACGCGCCATCATCCCCGACATCGGGTTGCAACGACCGAACGATGCGACCGAGGCGACCACGTGGCTCTGGCTCCGCTCCCATTGCGGCACAGGCGCCGCGAACTGCAGCGCGCCGCCGCAAATCGCGGGCCGAGGGGGTTAAAGGACGGCGGCCGGGTCCTCCCCAGGCGGCTCTACCTGGTCCCCCGAATCACAATTGGCTGACGCGGGACCGCGGCGACCATGAAACCCAGATTCAGCGGAGCACGCTTCAGCGAAGGCGGCCCCCAGGCCGCGCCAAACCCCCCAACGGTCGTCATCCTCGGGCTTGTCCCGAGGACCCATGCACACCGCCGCTGCCGGAAAGGTCCGAAGCGGCCCCGCTTTGGCTCCCTGCTGATCCTCGGAGATCATGGGTCCTCGGGACAAGCCCGAGGATGACGCCGTGAGGGAGGCCCCGGGGAAGTGGATTCCGTGAATCACGCTTCAGCGAAAGCGGGTGCTAGGCCTCAGCCGGCTAGGCCGCCGAACCACCGCTCCAGCATGACGGCTTCGCCGCGCAGGCGCGTCGTGCGGTCGGCGGCTTCGGCGTCGATGCCCCAAGCTTCCTCCTGCCAGGCCTCGTCGAGGCGCGACAGGTCGAAGGCCGCCTCCCCGGACAGCCAGCCCCGTTGCAAGGCGATGGCCAGCACCGCCGAGCCGAACAAGGCTGCGCCGAACGCCAGGCCGGTCAGGCCAAAGTCGTCGAGGGCCAGCGCGATGGCCTTCACCCCCGCCACGGTTTCTGTGGGCTGGGGCTGGTGGACGATCCCCGCCGCCCGGACGAACCTCAGGCCTGCCTCCGCCTCGGCGCGGTCCAGGACTGGTCCCCAGAGCCGTTCCTGGCGCTCCAGCAGGCCCGCAGGCGCGGTGGCGAAGTAGCAGAGAAGGTCAGACGCCGCGTAGTCGGCAATGGCCTGGGCGGTGGCCTCCCGGGCGTGCGGAACGGATTCGATGGCGGTGTTGGCCAGGCGCGTGACGTGCATGGCGGCGAGATCGAGTTCTTCGCCCTGCCCGCGCCATTCCTCCGCGACCTGGTCGGCCAGGGCCGAGGTCGGCAGGATCACCTCCCCGCCCTTGGGCCCGCGCAGCCTGCGGCCGTCGAGGGTCACGGTGAAGCCGCCGTTCATCTGCGCGACAGAAACGGCGCCGTAGAATCGCCTGGGTTTGTCGCCGGGCTCGTGAAATCTCTGCGCCAAGCTTCAGTAGCTCCCGTAACGTCCCGGCCCGGAATGCGCCGCTTTCAGGTGACATGACGACGGCGAGGGACAAGCGCAAGGAGGCCCGCAGGTGGCGCTTGTCGACCAGGACATGAAGGCCGCGATCGCGGTCACCCGCTTTGGCCTCGGCGCCAAGCCCGGAGAGATCGCCGAGGCGCGCCGGGACCCGCAAGGCTATCTCAGCGGCCAGATCCGCCGCTCCGGCGCTGATCAGCCCGCCGGCCTGTCCGCGACCAGCGCCCAGCGCATGGCCGAGTTCCGCGAATTTCGCCGGGACCGCAAGGAAGCCCGCCTCGAGAGGGCCTCCGAAGCCCGCGCGCCGTCCGCAGGCGGCGCGATGGCCGGCGCGGCCATGGCGGCGACCGGCGGGGCCGAGGCGCCTGACCCGGTGAAGCGCGATCCCGTAAAGCTGGTCGGCAATATGCTGCGCCAGGACATCGGGTCCGATTTCACCGCCCGCGCGCAGCTCGCCGCCACGACGGACGCCGCGTTCCGCGAGCGTTGGGCGCTGTTCTGGGCCAATCACTTCACCGTCTCGGCGACCAAAGCGATCACCGGCACGGTGGTGGGCCCCTTCGAGGAAGAAGCCATCCGGCCCAACGTCTTCGGCCGGTTCGCGGACCTGCTGAGCGCGGCCGAAAGCCATCCGGCGATGCTGACCTATCTCGATCAGATCCAGTCGATCGGGCCCGACAGCCGGGCCGCGATGTTCGCCCAGCGTGGCGGAGCGCGCCTGCAGCCGGCGGTGCAGCGCACGGTGGGGCTCAACGAGAACCTCGCCCGCGAGATCATGGAATTGCACACCGTCGGCGTGAACGGCGGCTACACCCAAGGCGACGTCACCGAGTTCGCCCGCGCCATGACCGGCAGGTCGATCGGCGGGGAGCGCGACGGGACCTATGGCGTCGCGATGTTCCGGGCGCAGGCTCACGAGCCGGGCGAACGGACGGTGATGGGCGTGCGCTACGACCAGCCCGGCAAGGCGCAGGCCGACGCCATCCTGGCCGATCTGGCCGCCAAGCCGCAGACCGCGCGCTTCATCTGCGGCAAGATCGCCCGCCACTTCGTCGCCGACGATCCGCCGCCCGCCCTGGTGGCGCGGCTGGAGGCGGCCTGGACCTCCAGCCGCGGCGACCTGTCCCGCGTCGCCGAGGCGCTGGTCGCCGCGCCCGAGGCCTGGGACCCCCGGCCCGCGAAGTTCAAGACCCCCTACGACTTCATCGTCTCGAGCTATCGCGCGGCGGGCGCCCAGCCGGCGGCCTTCCAGCAAGTCGGCCCGATCCTGACAGTGCTAGGCCAGAAGCCATTCTCGGCCCCGTCGCCCAAGGGGTGGCCAGAGGACGCGCAGTCCTGGGCGGCGCCCGACGCCATCGTCAAACGCATGCAGTTCGCCCAGGCGTTTTCGGCCGGCGCCGTCCGCGACCGGGACCCGAAGGCCCTGGCGTCCGGGGCGCTGGGCAAGCGCCTATCGCCCGACACAGCCACCGCCATCGCACGCGCCGAGTCACGGCCCGAAGGCTTCGCCCTGCTTCTGATGAGCCCGGAGTTCCAACGCCGATGAACGCCATCACGCCGACCCGTCCTTTCTCGCCTTCGCGACGAGGCCTGCTCGCGACCGCCGCGGGTTTCGGACTGTCGCTCCAGTTGCTGGCCGTCCCGGCGATGGCCGCCGACCGCGAGCTCAACCGGCGCAAGGTGATCGTGGTGATCTGCCGCGGCGGCATGGACGGCCTGTCGGTCGCGCCGCCGATCGGGGACAGCGAATACCGATCCCTGCGCGGCGGCCTGGCGCTCAACGACAGCGCCCTTCCGCTCGACGGGACCTTCGCGCTGCACCCGCAGCTCACCGCCGTCCACGCCCTGGCCAAGGCGGGCGAGGCGCGGATCGTCCCGGCCGTCGCCACCCCCGACCGCGCCCGCTCGCACTTCGAGGCGCAGGACGTGCTGGAAACCGGCGCGGCCGGCGTCTACTCCACCACCTCCGGCTGGCTGAACCGCGCCGTCGAGACCCTGTCGGCGCACCGCAAGGTCGACGCCATCTCGATCGGGCCGACCGCGCCGCTGCTGCTGCGGGGCAAGGCGCCAACCGCGTCCTGGTCGCCGGGCCGCGGGGTGGACGCCGAGGCGCGCCTGCCGGCCCTGCTGCAGGACCTCTACCGCAACGACCCGTTGCTGGGGCCCGCGCTGGCCCGCGGCCTCGCTACCGAGACCATGGCCAAGGACGCCACCGCCGGGCTGCAGGGCCAGCCGGGAATGCCGGGCAAAACCAGCATGACCGGCGCGCCCGGCCCGCAAGCCGGCCTCGCCCGTGGCGGCGCCCAGCAGGGCCGGGAGGCCGCCCACAACCTCGGCGCATCGCTGGCGGGCTTCATGCGCGAGCCGGGCGGACCAACCGTGGCCGCCATCTCGCTTGACGGCTTCGACAGCCACGCCAATCAGGCCGGCCTGCTCAACACCCGTCTGGCCTATCTCGACGCGGTGCTGGACGGGGTCCGCCAGGGCCTCGGGCCAGAATGGAAGAACACCGTCGTGGTGGTCGCTACGGAGTTCGGCCGCACGGCGCGCGTCAACGGCACCGCCGGCACCGACCACGGCACGGGCTCGACGGCCCTGCTGCTCGGCGGGGCGCTGAAGCCCGGCGGCATCGTCGGCGACTGGCCCACCCTGAAGCAGCAGGCGCTGTTCGAGAACCGCGACGTCGCGCCGGCGCTGGACATGCGCGGCCTGTTCAAGGGCGTCCTGGCCGAGCACATGGGCCTCGACCGCGCCGCCCTGGACAACGCGGTCTTCCCCGAGAGCGCGGCGGTCAGGCCGGTCGCCGGGCTGGTGTAGAGCCTATTTCGGCACGGCGTCGAAGGCGATGGTCATCCGGGCCTCGTCCGTGGTGAAAGGGACCGTGCCGTGCCACAGGTACGACGGGAACAGCACCAGGCGCCCAGGCTTCGGCTTGACGAAATGGCCGGCCGGCAACGGCGGGTCGGTCACGAATGGCGGCTGGCCGAAGCGGATCCAGCCCTGGCGGTCGACGCTCTCCAGCGCCACGTCCGGCGTCTCCACATAGAAGGCCGACGATAGCCAGCCCTCCGGATGGAAGTGGTCCTTGTGGAAGCCGCCAGGCCGCAGGCGCACCGACCACGCGCCCTGGATCCGGTAGTCGAAGGTGTTGCGGCGGCGGAGCGGATCGGTCCCCTTGCCCAGCTTGGCCATATGTTCGCGGATCGGCGTGTCGATGGCCTGGAAGAAGGCCCGCACCGGCGCGGCGTCCGATCCGGACAGCAGGTGCATCGTCTGGCTGCCGTGGCGCAACGACTGATTGGTCGGGTGCTGTTCGTAAAGATGGATGTCCTTCAGGGACTTGGCGAGATCACTTAAGAAAGCGTCGAGGCTCGGCCAGCCGTCCGGCGTGTCCAGGTCGTAGGCGCCGACGACCGCGTCATAATCGCAGAGCCGATCGTAGAGCGGGTCGCCGGCGGCCCGCGCGGCGGTCGCCGTCCAGCCCCACAGCGACTGGTCGTCCGGATGGGTCTCCAGCGCGACCTGCAACTTGCCAAGCGCCGCGTCCGGCCGGCCGCGCGCGAGATCGACGATGGCGGCGTACTGGATCACGCTGCGGGAGTCCGGATCGGCCGCCTCCGCCAGGCGGACGTAGCGCTCGGCCTCGTCGATCCGCTCCAGCTGCAGCGCGAATTCCGTGGCCGCCAGCAGGATCCTCAGGTCGCCGGGCATCTTGAGGCTGGCCGCCTGCAGGAGGGCGGCGGACCGCCCGGGGTCGCCTGCCGCGTCGTAGAGGGTCGCCTTGGCCAGCAGCAGCGCCGTCGGCGACGCGCCGGCGTGGAAGGCGGCGTCCAGCACCGCGTCCGCCTCGGCTGCGTCGCCGCGCCGCATCCAGACGTGGTTGGCGTACTCGGTCGCCACCTCCGTGGCCCCGCCTGCCCGGAGCAGGCTTTGGCGATAGGCATATTCGGCCCGCTCATGGTCGCCGGCCGCCCGCAGCGCCCGCGCGTAGAGGGCGAAGGTCTGCGGCGTGTCCAAGCCCAGCGAGAACGCCCGCTCGCAGGCCGACACCGCCTCGGCCGCCCGGCCAAGGTCGGCCAGGGTGGCGGCGTAGTTGTGCCAGGCGATCGGGCTGGTTGCGAAACGGGCGATCGCCTGCTCGTCGAAGGCCAGGGCGTCATCCCGCCGGCCGACGAGCTTCAGCGCGCCGGCGTGGACCGCCAGCGCCAGGTGACTTGGCGCCGGCGTGCTGACCAGGCCCTCCGTCAGGGCCAGGGCTTCGGTGGTCCGGCCCTGGGCCATCAGAGCCTCGGCCCGCGCGATCGTCGCAGTCTCGCTCATCGGTGGGCTCTCCGGGCGGAGGGGGACGCGAACGGGTCGGGGTCTGCCTCGTGTTCGTCGAAGCCGAAGCGCTGGAAGCCGGCGCGCATCTCCGGGCTGAGCGGCGCCTCAAGCACCAGCTGGCCGCGCGACGGATGGGCCAGCACCAGCCGTCGGGCGTGCAGCTGCAACTTCAGGCCCGCGGACAGCTCGCCTGACGCCGCGGTGCCGTACTTGGGATCGCCGAGGATGGGATGCCCCATCGCCAGCATGTGGGCGCGCAGCTGGTGCGTGCGCCCGGTGTGCGGATAGAGCGCCATCCAGGCGACCCGGTCGCCGGCCCGCGAGAGGGTTACGAACTCGGTCTGGGCGGGCTCGGCCCGGGGGTCGGACGGATCGGCCGGCTGCACCATCTCGCGGTCGCCGACGCCCTTCTTGGCGAGCGGCAGGTCGAGGACGCCTTGCCCGGGCTTCGGAAAGCCCGCGACCAGCGCCCAGTAGGTCTTTTGCGCCCGGCGCTTGGCGAAGGCGCCGGCGAGCTTGGCCGCAGCGCCCGGCGACTTGCCCAGCACCAGCACCCCGGAGGTGTCGCGGTCGAGCCGGTGCACCAGCCTGGGCCGCTCCAGGCCCTCGCCCCAGGCCGACAGCAGCCGGTCGATGTGCTTGGAGGTCTTGGTGCCGCCTTGCACAGCCAGGCCGGCGGGCTTGTTCAGCACCAGCACCTCCTCGTCCTCGTAGAGCACCAGCGACCGGGCGAAGGCGATCTCGCGGGGATCCAGCGCGTCCTTGTCGCGCGGCGGCGGGGCGTCGGGCAGTGGCGGGACGCGGATCTGGGCGCCGGCCGTCAACCGCGTGTCGGGCTTGGCGCGGCCGCCATCGACGCGGATCTGGCCGGACCGGGCGAGCTTCTGGATCTGGACGTGGTTGAGGTGCGGCCATCGGCGCTTGAACCAGCGGTCCAGGCGCACGCCATCCTCGCCGGCGTCCACATAGAGGGTGCGGACCTCCTTCACGCGAGCATCCGGCGCATCAGGACCAGGCCCGCGAACAGGGCCCCGATCGACAGGACGACCGAGGCCACGCTGTAGGCGGCGGCCAGGCCATAGGCTCGCCGCTCGATCATCAGGGCGGTCTCCAGCGAGAAGGACGAGAAGGTGGTGAAGCCGCCCAGCACGCCGACGCCCAGCAGCAGGCGCCACTTCTCCTGGTCCGCGCCGCCGCGCAGGGCCAAGACGCCCACCAGGACGCCCATCAGCAGGCCGCCGATCAGATTGGCGGCGAAGGTTCCATAGGGAAGCCCAGGCCCGAGCGCCTTCAGCGTCTGGATTCCCAGGAGGTAGCGGCAGACCGCCCCGAAGGCGCCGCCGAGCGCCACGAACAGCAGATTCAGCATCGGCCCCTTATGCGACGCCTCGCGCGCCGCCGCAAAGGCCCCTCAGCCGCGGCCGATCGAGCGCTGCACGCCGCGGGCGTCATAGACGTCGCCGTCCTGCGGTTTGGGGCCCTTGCCCATCAGCACCTCAAGTGTGGCGGTCAAGGCCGGGCCACCGCCCAGGTTGAAGGCCGTGCCGAGCCCCACGCCCAGCGCGCTGCCGCGTCCGAAGCTCGCGCCGCCGACCCCGACACTGAGGCTGGACCCGGACTCGCGGCCGTCCCAGCTGACGGTGCGCTCGGTCACCCTGAACCAGTCGTAGCCGTCCGCGAGCGTGAGGTCGGCGGCGCGGCGCAACGCATAATCCGAAACCTGGCTGCGCGGCGCGCCGGGGCTGCCTTGAAAGGTGACCCGATAGCGACCGGGCTCGATCCGGTATTCCGAGAACCCTACCGCCCGCGGCGCCGCCGCGGGCTGGTAAGCCATCGGCTGAGGAGACGCGCAGGCGCTAAGCGCGAGGGCGGCGAAAACGGGCAGGATCAGGCGCTTCATCAGTCCTTGTCCGGCGGAAAGCCCTTTGGGTTCCGCAACTTCGAACTCGAAACGGGCCAGCTGGCGGCGCCGTTCCGGATCAGCCTAGCTTGAGCGCCGCGATCAGTCCCGCCATATCGGCCGGCGCAGGCGCCGTCAGCCGCATCTCGCCGCCGGACGGGTGCGGGAAGATCAGGGCGGCGGCGTGCAGCATCAGCCGCGGGACCGCGTGGCCGCCCACCACCAGCGCACCGCCATATCGGGCATCCCCCGCAATGGGCCGGCCGACGGAGGCCAGGTGCACCCGAAGCTGGTGCATCCGGCCGGTCTCAGGATCGAGCTCCAGCAGCGCCGCGCCGGGCGCCGTCGAAACCGTCCGGTACCGGCTGCGGGCCGTCTCCGCGTCGGGATGATCCGGCGGACAGGCCCGCATATAGGCCTCGCGGCCCTGCTCGTCGCGGCGCAACGCAACCTCGATCAGCCCGGTCGCGGGATCCGGCGCGCCTGGGGTGACGATCGCCCGGTAGGTCTTGGCGAACCGCCGGGCCATCATCGCCTTGCCGAGATGGCCGGCCGCCGGCTTGGTCCTGGCGGTCAGGATGACGCCGGAGGTGTCGCGGTCGAGACGGTGGATCAGCCGCGGTCGCGCCTTGCCGCGTTTGGCGAAGGCCCACAGCAACTCGTCCAGGGTGTGGACCTGGCCGCGACCGCCCTGGCTCGACAAGCCGGCTGGCTTGTTGAGGGCCAGGATGTCGGGGTCCTCATAGATCACCAGGCCACGGACAAAGGCGACCTCATCGGCGGACAGTATGACAGGTTGGACCGGCTTCACATGGCCGGTCTAGCGGAGCACGCCCCGCTTCACCATCGTCGACGAATACCACACGAAGAAGATGCAGAGCGCCAGGATGACCACGTTGAAGATCATCCCCTGCTGGCCCATGACCTTGCCGCCGTCCGAAAGCAGGTAGGTGTAGACCAGCATCACCAGGAAGGCCGCCAGCGACGCCACGAAGACGTGGAAGGCGTAGCGCGTCCGGGCGACGAGCAGCAGGGAGCCCAGAAGCGCGCCCCAGACGCCGATGGCCCAATCGGCGGTCATCCAGACGGGATAGGCGTTCATGTGAGCGATCTGGGCGTCGGTCTCGCCCATCTTCCTCAGGTAGGCGTCGCCGCCGGTCTTGCTCATGAAGTAGTCGTAGGCGCCGAAGGCGTTCCACAGGATCGACAGGGCGGTCACCACCCAGTAGTGCCACGGCGCGCTGGCGCGCGGCGCATCTGCAGTTGCGGTCATTTGAGTTCCTCCCCGAGGCTGATGGGAAAAACCTACACCCTTCGTTCAAGAGAACAATGATCGCTGATCAGGAACCCTTTTGCTTGCGCAGCGCCGCCCAGCGGTCGAGGCGTTCCTTGATCCGCGCCTCCGAGCCGTCGCCCTTGGGGGTGTAGAAGGTCTGCCGGGCCATCTCGTCGGGGAAGTAGTTCTGGCCGGAGAAGCCGTCGGCCTGGTCGTGGTCGTAGGCGTAGCCCTTGCCGTACCCGAGGTCCTTCATCAGCTTGGTCGGCGCGTTGCGGATGTGCGCCGGCGGCATCAGGGAGCCGGTTTCGCGGGCCGCCTTCATCGCCGCACCATAGGCCCGGTAGACCGCATTGGACTTGGGCGCGGTCGCCAGGTGGATGGTGAGCTGGGCCAGCGCGATCTCCCCCTCGGGCGAGCCCAGGAAGTCGTAGGTGTCCTTGGCCGCGTTGGCCAGGACCAGGGAGATGGGATCGGCCTCCCCGATGTCCTCGGCCGCCGCCCGGATCAGCCGGCGGGCCACAAACAGCGGATCCTCGCCACCGGCCAGCATCCGCGCCAGCCAGTAGAGCGCCGCGTCCGGGTCCGACCCGCGGATCGACTTATGCAGGGCCGAGATCAGGTTGTAGTGCTCCTCCCGGTCCTTGTCGTAGGCCGGGCTGCGCTTCTGCAGGACCTGCCCCAGTTCCGCGGTGGTGAGCGGCCGGGCCGAGCCGATGTTGAACAGCGTCTCGATCAGCGTCAGCAGGTAGCGGCCGTCGCCGTCGGCCAGCGCGATCAGCGCCGTGCGCGCGTCGGCCTCCAACGGGATGGGCCGGGTCTCGAACGTCTCGGCCTTCTTGATCAGGCTCTCCAGCGCCGCCTCGTCCAGGCGCTTCAGCACGAACACCTGGCAGCGCGACAGCAACGCCCCGTTCAACTCGAACGACGGATTCTCCGTAGTGGCCCCCACCAGGGTGACGATCCCCTCCTCCACGAACGGCAGGAAGCCGTCCTGCTGGGCGCGGTTGAAGCGGTGGATCTCGTCGACGAACAACAGGGTGGATTGGCCGGCCAGGCGCCGCACCCGCGCCTGCTCGAAGGCCTTCTTCAGGTCGGCGACGCCGGAGAACACCGCCGACAGTTGCTGGAACTCGTAGCCCGCCTCCTTGGCGAGCAGGCGCGCGATGGTGGTCTTGCCGGTGCCGGGCGGGCCCCAGAGGATCATCGAGGCCAGGCGCTTGGCCTCCGCCATCCTGCGGATCGGCCCCTCGGGCCCCAGCAGGTGGTCCTGCCCCACCACCTCGTCCAGCCGCTGCGGCCGCAGGCGGTCGGCGAGCGGCGACGGCGCCTGGGGCGTCAGGCCCGCGGCTTCGAAGAGATCGGCCATGGACCCGCGTTTAGCAAATCGTGGGGCCAGGCGTTAGAGCGAACGCCAGAGCGGGCTCAGGCGCGGACGGTCGCCGTGAGCTCACGGCCGTTGCGCTCGATGGTGAACTGCCAGACCGGCGCCGGCGTCAGCACCGCGCTGGTCAGGTCGTGGACGCTCTTGATGTCGCGCCCGTTCACCGCCCGGATGATGTCGCCGGGCTGCACGCCCAGCTGATGGGCGGCGCCCTCGGCGGTCTTGGTCACCAGCACGCCCGCCCGGCTGAAAGGATCGAGCCCCACCTCCTCGGCCACCGCGGGCGACAGGTTGACCACGGTGGCGCCCTGGAACGGATTGCGCCCGGCGATCACGTGCTCGTCGCGGGCGGGCGTGGCGGGCGCCGGCTCGGCGCGGACGCTCAGCGCCCGCTCGCCGCCGGCCCGCCGCACGCCGAGGCGCAGGGTCTCTCCCGGCCGGTGTGTGCCGAAGGCGTAGTTCACCGCTGCGGCGTCGACCGCCGGCGCGCCATCGACCGAGGTCACCACATCGCCCTGTTTCAGGCCTGCCTGCGCGGCCGCTCCGTCGGGCCAGACGTCGGCCACCAGGGCGCCGGAGGGCGTGGCGAGGCCGATCGACTTGGCGATCTCCGGCGTGACGCTCTGCAGCCGCGCCCCCAGCCACGGGCGGACCACCGCGCGGCCGCCGCCCATGGCGGTCTCCACCACGCGACGCACCACCGGAGCGGGAATCGCAAACCCGATCCCGGACGACTGGCCGGAGCGCGAGTAGATGAAACTGTTCACGCCCAGCAGTTCGCCGTCCATGCTGACCAGCGCGCCGCCGGAGTTGCCCGGATTGATCGCCGCGTCGGTCTGGATATAGGACCCGGCGTCGCCGTCGGGGCTCGCCGTGCGGTTCACCGCCGAAATGATCCCGTTGGTCACCGTCTGGCCGACGCCGAAGGGGTCGCCGATGGCCAGCACCAGATCGCCCACCTGGCTGTCGCCGCGGTCGGCGATCGGCATCACCGGCAGCTTCTCGCCGGCCGGCAGGTCGATCTTCAGGATGGCCAGGTCGGCGCGCGCGTCGGCCAGCAGCACGCGGGCCCGGAACTCCCGGCGATCGGAGAGCGCCACGGTGATCTCCTGGCCGCCGGCGATCACGTGGTTGTTGGTGACGATCACCCCGTCGGCGCGGACGATCACGCCTGAGCCCAGGGAGCCTTCCACCCGGTCGCGCGGCACGCCCAGGCCGAACGCCTGCCAAAACGGGTCCTGCTGGCGCACCGTCCGCTTGGACGAGATGTTCACCACGGCCGGCGCCGCGCGCTTCACGATCGGGGCGAAGGACTGCTTCATGCCGATCGCGCTGGTGGGCACGACCCGCGAGGCTTCGGCCGACGCCGGTTGCGCCTGTCCGGCGGTCGATACCGAGGCGGCGGCGAGTAGGGCGAGGGTCGGGATCAGGACGCGATAGGCGCGCATGCGGTCTCCAAGGTCGGTCGTCACCCCAGTTCTGCGGAGTTTTCGGGCGCTTTGATGGCGAGGCTCAGGCCGTCGCCGGCTCGGCGGCCGGCGCGCGCGCCACCCGCAGCGCCAGGAGGAAGGCGGCCGCCAGCAGGCCGCCCGCCACATAGATCGCCAGGCCGGGCGTATGCAGGCTGGCGTCCCGGCGCACCGACCAGGCGAAGATCAGCCCGAAGGCCAAGGGTCCGAAGATCGAGGCGATGCCGGTCAGGCTCTGCATGGCGCCCTGAAGTTGGCCCTGCTGGTTGGGCGGGACCTTTCGCGTCATCAGGCCCTGCAGGCCTGGCTGCAGGAGGTTGAGCAGCGCGAACAGCGGCACCGCCATGAGATAGATCCAGCCGGCCGGGGCCGCGCCGTACCAGGCGAAGCCCGCGGCCCCGGCGGCGCTGGCCAGCAGCACCGCGCCGCGCTCGCCGATCCAGCTCACCACCCGGCCGACCAGCAGGGTCTGCACCAGGATGCCGGCTATTCCGGTGCCCGCCAAGGTGACGCCCATGGTCCGGGGCGTCCAGCCGTAGCGGTAGCCGGTGTAGAGGACGAAGATCGACGGCAGCACCATCTGCGAGAACTGGAACAGGAAGCCGACGCCGGCCAGGCCGAGCAGGCCGGGGTGCGCGCGCAGCAGGCGCAGCGACCCCAGCGCATTGGCGCGCTTCCAGTCGAACGCCGTCGCCCGCCGCTCCGGCGGCAGGGATTCCGGCAGGATCAGCAGGCCGTAGAGCCAGTTGGCGAGCGTCAGGATGGCCGCGGCGATGAACGGCAGCCGGAGGTTCTGCTCACCCAGCACGCCGCCGAGCGTCGGGCCGATCACGAAGCCGAAGCCGAAGGCCGAGCCGAGCATGCCGAACATCCTGGCGCGGTCCTTCGGCTCGGTGATGTCGGCGAGGTAGGCGTTGGCGGTCGAGAAGCTGGCCGAGGTCATGCCGTTGAGGATGCGGCCGGCGAACAGCCACATCAGGGTCGGCGCGAAAGCCATGAACAGGAAGTCCACGCCCAGGCCGAAGAACGAGATCAGCAGCACCGGGCGCCGCCCGACCCGATCGGACAGCAGGCCCAGGATCGGGCCGCAGAAGAACTGCATCACGCCCCAGGTGGTGGCGAACAGCACGTTCCATTCCGACGCCGCGGCGGTGTCGCCGCCGGTGAACTGCTTGATCAGGTTGGGCAGGATCGGGATCATGATCCCGAACGAGATGGCGTTCATCAGCGCGCTGGCGAAGATGAAGCCGAAAGCCGCGCGGCGCTTGGGCCGGCTTGCCCTCATCGGTTGATCGCTCATCGCCTCTCCCCAGCGGCAACCATGAAATGAACCGGGAACCCGCGCAACGAAGTTATCCCACGCGCTCGCCCACCGCCTCGATCTGGCCGCGCCAGAAGTCGGCGAGGCGCATCAGCAGCACCTGGTCGGGGAAGCCGTGGCGCGCGGCTCCGGCCGGGACCTGATCGAAACCCCTATGCTCGACGCTGACCCGGGTCTCCTCGCCTATGGCTTCGAACCCGACCTCCACTTCGGTGTGAAGATCTGGCGGGAAGTTCGCCTGCCGCCACGAGAAAACCAGGCGCCGCGGCGGCTCCCACACGCGGATGCGGCCGATCTCGAAGGCCTTGCCCCCCGCCCGTGTCTCGATCAGCCGTCCGCCCGCGCCGGGTTCGAAGGACAAGCGGCCTGGGCGCGGCGTGGTCTGAAACAGCGGGCCTGGCCGCCACCAGGCGCCGATCTCCTCCACGAAGACGGCGAACGCCCGCTCGGGCGGCGCCTTTACGCGCAGCGCCACATAGACCTTGGAGGTCATACGCCCTTCTCGACATGGGCCTTGAACGCCGCGAGTTGCTCGCTCCACAACCGTTCGGCGTCCTCCAGCCAGCGCAGCAGATGGACCATGGGTTCAGGCCTCAGGGCGTAGATGCGCACCCGCGCATCGAAGGTCGGGTGGGATTCTTCCACGAGCCCGCTCTGCCGCAGCGTCCGCAGGTGGCGGCTCATCGCGGGGGGCGTGAGGTCGAGTTCGCGCGCCAGGTCGCCGGCCGCCCGCGGGCCGCGGCTCAGGAGGTCGACCACGCGGCGCCGGTGCGGATCGGCGAGCGCGGCCAGCGTCCGGTCGACCGCGTTGGCGATCGCCTTGGGGGCGCCGCTCACACCCAGCCCGTGATCTTCAGGCCGCTGGCCGCCTCGGCCTGCTCACGCGTCACCGTCTCGACCGTCTGCGCGACCGTCCAGATGTGGCCCTCCGGGTCGCGGCAGCGGTAGGTGCGGTCGCCATAGAACTGGGTCGCGGGTTCCATCACGATCTCCGCGCCCGCCGCCCGCGCCCGCTCGCAGTGGGCGTCGAGATCGGTGGCGATCTGGATATGCACGGTCTGGGTGTTCTTGCCGCCGATCGACTTTGGACTCCGGTGGTCGTCGGTCCACTCGTTGCCGATCATCACCACAGCATCGCCGAACCGCATCTCGGAGTGAGCCAGATTGCCCTCTCCGTCCTCGATCAGCATCGAGACCTCGAAGCCGAAGGCCTTCTCCAGCCAGCCGATGGCCGCCTTCGGATCCTGGTAGCAGACCGCCGACATCAGGGGGGCGCGCCAATCAGCCAAGGCCGGCCTCCTCCATGGAGGTGTGGATCTTCAGGCCGGTCGCCTTCTCCATCTCCTCGCCCGTGACCACGCGGACGTCCTGGCTGAAGTTCCAGACGTGGCCTTCCGGGTCCACGACCCGGTAGGTGCGCGAACCATAGAACTGGTCCTCCGGTTCGGCCGTGATCCGCGCGCCCTCGGCGCGGGCATGTTCGTAGTGGGCGTCGAGATCATCCTCGAGGTGGATGCGAACGAACTGGGTGTTGACGCCCTCGACCGCGATCGGGCTGCGCATCCGGGCGGGACCGGCGATAGCCCCTTCCCATTCGCCGCCGACATTCAGGGCGCCGCCCCGGAACGTCAGCTCGGAGTGCGCCAACCGACCCTCTGCATCGGTGACCAGCGAGGCGATTTCGAACCCGAACACCCGTTCAAGCCACTTCAGGGCGGCGATCGGATCCTTGTAGAAGACGGCGGAAACGAACGTGGGTCGGGCCATGGCGATCTCCTTGCTCTAAGAGATAATAATTAACTCATATTGCAATTATTTCGTCAAGCGGGGCGGCGGGGCCTTTGTTTCGCGGAAACGGATTTGATGATGGTTGGCCCGGGGGCGGCCCCGATCGGCGCCGTCGCCTTGGCAAGCGCCGCGTCCCAAAGGGCTCGGACCCCCGGCCGGTCCAGGATCCCAAGCTCGGCGAGGGGCAGGAAGCGGACCTGATTGCCGCCGCCGCTCAGCAGGCGTTCGGGATCGTCGAGGGCCGCCCCGCGGACGAAGCACAGGCTCACGCGCCGCGGAAAGCAGGCCAGCGAAAACACCGCCTGACCGGTCTTCTCGTTGGGTCCGTAGCCGATCGCAAGGGCGTTATAATTGTCGTACACCAGCTCGAAGGCGCCCGGCAGCCGCCGGCGCATCTCCGCGCGCGCCGCCCTGATCTCGTCCGCCAGCTGATCGGTGAACTTGGCGATGAAGCTCTCGAGCTGGGCCTCGACGTCCATGGCCGGCAAGACTGCGCCGAACGGCGGTTTGCGGCAACGTACGAAACGGCAAAAGCCCCGGAGGTCGTCCGGGGCTTCTGGATTTCAATCCGTCGGAAGGATCAGTCGGCGTAGGCCTCGACCAC